>NZ_JANRML010000009.1:0-93933 GCF_026930265.1 Corynebacterium pilbarense | reverse complement strand
AGCCGTGGCTTACCCCGACCGATTCGCGGACTACTTGTAAACCAAGCCCCCGCACACAAAGAATCGGACACCCTCCGCCCTTGCGATGAAGGGCCATGCCCTTCGGCTCCCCGATGCGAACCGGGAGCGCCATGTCCAAGATGCGCTCGCCTTACTCGCGTGCGCGGATAGAACTGAGGCGAAACGAGAGCTGACAAAGTCTGAACGCGCTGGGGTAAACAAGATCCTCTCCAGCTCGTACCTGTCCGCGGTTGAGAATTGGATGCCCCTTGATCAGACGCATTGGGGTGAGGCGCTGCAAGAGATGAGACGTTTACGGCCCCAGGGGGTCATCCCGGTACCACCGCTGCTCCAGACCGAGATGCCACTTGGGCGATAAAAAGAACACAACCGCCCTAGGTTTCCGGCCTCTCACCGCGCGCACTACGATCGCACCCACACCGAACCGGGAAGGAGGCCTGTCATGGCGGCTCGCCATTCCCACGCGTCACGGCGCGGCAGGTCCGTGATTGGACCTTTGGTCGTCGTCACGCTGCTGGCCCTCGTCTACCTGTGGTGGACCGGCAACGACCAGCCGGCCGACGAACCCGCGCCCGAGCCGCCCGCCGCCGAGGCCCCCGCGCCGGCGCCGCAGCAGGAGGCGCCGTACATCGCGGACAGTCGCCCGCTGGAGATGTACATTCCCGCAATTGGCCTGGTCGCCGGCTTCGAGCCGAACGATTGCCGCGCGCACGACGGCACCATCGACCCGGCGACGCTCGACCTCGCCTGCGCGTACACCTCCCCGGACCGTCCGTATGCGTTGCCGGGCTCGCAGGCCGAGGACATTGTGGTCATCGCGGGGCATACGGGTTCCGGGGTGGAGGCAGTCTTCGACAAGCTTTACGACGGCTCCGCCGACCACCACACCGTCCGCGCCGGCGACGTGCTGTACCTGCGCACCGAGGCCTCCGGCGAGGCGTGGCTGAAGTACACGGCGACGGACTTCCACGACCCGGTGAAAGCGTCACTAAGCACCGATACCTCCATCTGGGGTGACGGCCCCACCCCTGGCAGGTTGCTGACAATCAGTTGCATCCAGCCGCCGTTCTACCAGCAGTCGGTGCGAAATGCGGTTGTGGGCTGGCAGTTTGCAGGTGTCGCCGGGCCTATCGACGGCTCCGCCGAACCCGCCCCAGCCATCCCCCGGGGATAGCTCGCGGCACCCATTGTGCGTGTATTTCGTATCGAACTGACAGGGTGCGTGGAGGGTCCGGTTGTAACGTAACCGCGCCACCTGGCCGATGCATTAGGTGGGTGGGATAAACAACCGAAAGTGAAGGAGCAGACAATGCGTTTGAACAAGACTGCAATCGCACTGACGACCGCCGCCGCACTTGGTGCTGGCGTAATCCCGACTGCGGGTGCTCAGGAGAGCAACGCGCCGAAGCTCGACAACGGCGTGCAGCAGGCCACCGACAGCCCGAACGATGCGGACGCGAGCCTCTTCGGCGACGGCACCGGCGACGGTGCCGCGCAGGTGACCGGCAACGCCCCGGAAAACCCGAACGACCAGCTGCTTCCGGGCGCCCCGGAGGGCTCGGAGCCGGCCTCGTCGAACTCCCTGGGTTCCAATGAGCAGGCTGCGACCGAGACCGAAACCGCCACTGCTACCGCGACGGCCACGGAAACGGCAACGGCAACGGCGGGCGACTCGGGCGCTGCCGCGGGCACTGAGGGCACCGCCACCGGCACCGCGACGGCAACTGCGACGGAGACCGCGACCGGTACCGCCACTGCCACCGCCACGCCGACTACCAAGGACAACACTGCCGCGATCGTGCTCGGCTCCCTGGGTGCACTCGCCGGCCTGGGCCTGATCATCGCCGGTGTGCAGTACTTCGTGAACAAGGACGGCGACCTGGTCAAGGACCCGAACCGCGTCGACCAGCCGGCCTCCCCGGAGGAGAAGGCCGAGTCCGAGCAGGTGAAGAAGGACCACGGCGATGAGATCGCCCAGCAGGTCGAGGCCAACGGCGGCGTCCCGGGCACCGGCAACGCAGGCGCTGGCAACGCTGGCACCGCGGCGAACGGAACCGGCAACGCCGCCGCAGCGAACGGCGAGCGCGGCATGAACGCCTCCACCGGTGTGGCAGAACTGCCCGCCGGCCTGGTGGCGCTGCTGATCCTGTCCATCGTGGGCGCTGCGGGCTACGCCTTCAGCCGCCGCGAGACGGTCTAAGGCTCTATAGCGCCGAAGCGCTCTGAGATCGTCGGCCCCGCTTTGCGATTCGTCGCAAGGCGGGGCCGTCGCTTGCCCAACCAAGTAATCTGTTGCTCATTAGGTTGATTGACCTCGGTGGAAGGAGGTGTGGTTGTGGAACGGCACTATTCGTATCCCAAATTCGCGGACTGGTTGCGCAACGAAATTCAGACCGAGAACGACCCGTCTTTCGCGGTTCGTGTGCTCAAACGGGTGGTCTCTGACATCCGAGATATACCTGAAGACGAAGAGTTTTTGCTCGCGCACTCTGCTCCACAATCGACTGGAGACACCGATTGGGATCGATTAATTAGAGCTGCAGCTGAGATGACGTACTCCGACCGATTCGCGGGATCGAAACTGGAATGGTTTGAGGAGCAGGAGGAACCTCCGCTGCAGTGGTTTTACCCAACAAGCAGGCGTTCGAGGTTTGCTTTTAACCTTGAAAGGACGCCTGCGCCGTTCCGGGATAGGAAAGTATGTCTGGGGGAAGGCAACCTCCGCACAGCCAAGGACCATGACCGGCCATGGAACGTGTACAAACTGTCATACACAGGAGGCAGCGATGGAAGAGAAGCAGATTTTCCTCTCCGAAGAGGACTTTCGCCAAGTGCAGCAGATTCTGGACGAGCCAGCTACGACGACGAAACTTCAGAAGTTGTTCGATGGAGAAAGTCCGTTCGGCAAACCGTTCAGTTTCGCGAGCTGAATCCCGGGAGCGGTGACCGCGGACGAAACCGCGCCGTAAACCCCTACTGTGGCTCCACGGGATTGCCCTGCCACACGGTCATGGCCGGCACCTCGTCGCCACGCATGACCAGCGAGCCCGGGCCGACCGTCGCGCCGGTGCCGATCGCGGACCCCGGCAGGGACACCGAGTGGGCGGCCAGCGTCGCCGAGTCCTGGATCGAGACCGTGTCCAGGGACATCACGCGGTCCTGGAACAGGTGCGTCTGCACCACCGTGCCCGGGCCGACCGACGCGCCGCGGCCCACCACGCACAGGTCCGTCTCCGGGAACCAGTAGGATTCGATCCACGCGCCGCGGCCCACGCGCACGCCCAGCGCGCGCAGCGCCAGGTTCATCTCGCCGGAACCGGAGGCCCAGTTGAAGAACCACGGCGCGGCCACGACCTCGACGAACTGGTCCTGCAGCTCGTTGAGCCAGACAAACCAGGAGTACAGCGGGTGCTCGGCAGCCTTATGCCGCCCAACCAACACCCACTTCGCCACCACGGCGGACAGCACGGCCAGCACGCCCACGGCCATCCACACCAGGCCGCCGAGGAGGTACGTCCAGAAGCCGAAGCGCTCCAGAAGCGTCACCACAAAAGCGGCGAACACCGCCGCCAGCACGGCTTGCGTCATGGGCGCGAGCAGGCGCAGCGTCTCCACAAACCCGCGCTTGCGCATCAGCGACGCGGACGGCTTGTAGGTCGCCTCGCCGGCGGCCTCCACCTCGACGCGGCGCATGCGCTCCGGCGGCGAGCCCCACCAGTTCGAGCCCGCCTTGGATTTCTTCGGCGACGCTGACAGCACCGCCACCAGCGACTGTTTCGCCAGCTTGCGGCCGGGCGCGACCATGCCGGAGTTGCCCACGAAGGAGCGTTTGCCCACCACGGTGTGGTCGGTGCGGATCCAGCCGTCGCCGAGTTCGTAGGTGCCGACCATCGTGTCGTCGGCAAGGAATGCCCCGTCGCGCACCTCGGTCAGCTTCGGCACCATCACGGCGGTGGACACCTCGGCGCGCTCGCCGATCTGCGCGCCCAGCGACCGCAGCCACACCGGGGTGGCCAGGCCTGCGTAGATGGGGAAGTAGCGGGTGCGGGCGTCGTCCATAAGCCTGGTCACGGTCCACAGCGCCCAGCCGTGCACGCTGCGCACCGGGAACACGCCGGGCTTTACGCCTATCGACGCCACCCTCACGGCCAGCCACGTCAACAGCAAACCGCAACCGATGTAGACGAGTCCGCCGACTGGGGCGAACACGAGCAGGCCCCACACCGACGAGGTGTGCGCAATGTGTGCCAGCCCCACCGTCGCGGCGGCGCCGGCGACACCGGCAGTAGCCGGCAGCAGCGCGAGGAACAGCGACGTCAGGCCGTAGCCCAGCGCCCACATTGGGCGGCGCGGCGGGCGCTCGTCGGGGAAGCGGTGCTTGGAGCGGCCCACCTTGCGCGCGGGCGAGCCCGCCCAGCGCGAGCGCTTCTTCACGGGTTTGCGGCCGGTGACTGTGGAGCCCGGCTCCACATGCGCGCCGTTGCGGATCTCGGTGCCGGGCATGAGCGTGGAACGCGCACCGACGCGCGCTTCCGCACCGATGCGCACCTCGCCGACGTGGAACTCGTCGCCATCAAGCCACACACCCGATAGGTCCACCTCCGGCTCGATGGCGGAGCCCTCGCCGATGGAAAGCAGGCCCGTCACCGGTGCAAAGGCGTGCATGTCCACGCCCTTGCCGATCTTCGCGCCCAGCATGCGGGCGGTGATCTTCGCGGCGTTGGCGCTGGAAATATTCAGCGCGCCGGAGGCCGCCAGCCAGCGCTCGGCCGCCCACAGGCGCACGTGCCGCGCACCGCCGCGCTTGTACACGCCGGGCTTGATGCGGCCGCGGATGATGCGGGCACCCAGCGCGCCAATCGGGATGCGCCCGAACGGGGTGCACAGCACCACGAACGCGGCGGCCAGCCAGGACCAGCTCAGCTCGGTCAAGCCCAGCAGGTTCGCCGCGATAGCCACCCACGTCACGGCCGTGGCGGCCTTCAACGTCATCACCGGGATCAGCGCCAAGGTCTGCGCCACGCGGGTGCCGGCGCCGACCGGCTCTACCTCGCGTTCGCGCTTGGCGGTGCGGTTGGACAGCGTGAGCTCGTCGATAAGCGAGGCAAGCGTTTCCAACCTGGGGTGGTCGTAGAGGTCGCGCACCGCGATGGTGGGCACACGCTCGCGCAGGCGCGTGATCAGCGCAGCGGCCGCGAGTGAGGAGCCGCCGAGCTCGAAGAAGTCTGCGTCGCGGCCCGGCACGTCCAGGCCGAGGACCTCGACCCACTGCTCGGCCACCCACGTCTCGGTCTCGCTCAGACCAACCGCGTCCACGCTCGCGGGCAGCGGCCACGGCAAGGCCTTCTTGTCCACCTTGCCGGAGGTGCGGATGGGCAGCTCGTCCATGACGTGCAGGCGCGGCACCAGCGCCGCCGGCATAGCTTCGGCGAGGCGTTCGCGCATGTGCGGCACGTCCAGCTCGGTGCCCTCGTTGGGGGAGACGTAGCCCACCAGCACCTTGTCGCCCGACGGCAGCTCCTGCACCGCGACGGCAGAGTTGTACACGCCGTCGAGGGCGGCGACGTTGGCCTCGACCTCGCCCAGCTCAATGCGGCGTCCGCCGATCTTGACCTGGTCGTCGGCGCGGCCGATGAACGCCAGGCCGTTATCCGTGAGTTTGACGTGGTCTCCGGTGCGGTAAGCGCGCTCCCAGTCGCCCATCGGAGCGTACTTCTCCGCGTCCTTCTCCGGATCCAGGTAGCGGGCCAGGCCCACGCCGCCGATGATCAGCTCACCGTCGTCGGCCACGGCCAAATCCCAGCCGTCGAGCGGCCAACCGATGGTCACGGCCTCGCCCGGGAACAGCTGCTTCGCGCTGGCCACCACGGTCGCCTCGGTGGGGCCGTAGGTGTTCCACATTTCGCGCCCCTCCGCCAGGCGGTCGGTCAGCTCCTGCGAGCAGGCCTCGCCGCCCACGATGAGCAGGCGGATGTTGTCCAGCGCCTCCTTCGGCCACAGTCCGGCCAGCGTCGGCACGGTGGACACGACGGTGATGTCGCGGCGGATCAGCCACGGGCCCAAGTCCTGGCCCGAGCGCACCAGCGCGCGGGGCGCCGGCACCAGGCACGCGCCGTGGCCCCAGGCCAGCCACATCTCCTCGCAGGACGCGTCGAAGGCCACGGACAGTCCGGCCAGTACGCGGTCGTCAGGGCCGAGCGGGTTGTCCTGGCAGAACAGGCGTGCCTCCGCATCCACGAACGCGGCCGCGGAGCGGTGCGTCACCGCCACACCCTTCGGTTTACCTGTGGAGCCGGACGTGAAGATGATCCAGCAGTCGTGGTCCGGAGTGACCTCGCCCAACGGGGTCGGCTGCGCAGGCTTGAGCACCCGCAGGCCGTCGTCGGTCCAGATCGCGTCCACGTCCGCTTCGCCAAAAACGGTCTCCGCGCGCTCGTCCGGGTCGTCCGCGTCCACCGGCACGTACGCGCAGCCCGCGCGCATCGTGGACAGGATTGCAAGGTAGAGCTCCCTGCTTCCCGACGTCATCCGCACCCCCACGCGACCCCCATCAGGCACGCCCATCTTGCGCATCTCCGTGGCGCGGCGCTCGATTTCGTCGACGAGTTCGGCGTAGGTGAGCACGCCGTCGTTGGCGGAGTTGGCGCCGCCGTCGTCGATCGCGGCGGCATCCGGGTAGTCGGCGGCGGTGGCCGTGAGGATGTCGATAAGCGTTCGCTCTGGCGGGGCGAGGTGGCTGCGGAGGAGCGGATTTTCGGCCTGAGACATGCGGATAAGGCTAATAGCGCGTTGAAAATCCGCAAATCATGGGAAATACCAACTATTTGCGACCGCCCACGTTGTTGGTGGGGCGGTGTCTGTGGTCCTAGCTCTCCCCGGCCGGATCCAGCTAATAGCACCTCGATTTTCGCCCCCAAGGGGCCGTTTAGCTGGGTCCTTGTAGCTGGATCAGCGGACGCTCTGCGAGGTTTCCCGCATGCTGCTACCGTCAAAACCGGTCTCGGGGGAGACAAAAGAAAAATGGGGGACCGATGGATCAGGCGAAACTGGTCGCGCGGCTCATAGCGCGCGGGGACGTTGAAAATCAAGAGTGCGTGCAGCTCTCAGCGACGAAGTTTGTTCCTGCCGCGAAGTGGGCAGGGCTGAAGCGCTACGAGCAGGAATTCCTGCGGTGTTACGCAATCGGCGTGAGCGCGCACAAGGCGGTGTTGATTGGCCGGTCGGCGGCGAGGGCGCTGGGGCTCGGGGTGCTCATCAAGGAGCCGGAGCTTTTGGAGTTGGCGCAGCGAAACGGCCGGCCGCCGTCGAAAAGCCAGTGGCCCGACGGGGTGATCTACCGCAACATCCCGGTTCCGGACATGGACATCCTCGAGCACGATGCGTTCGACCCCGCGGGTGGCGGCGGGAGCATTCGCCTAACGACGGCCCCTCGCACCGCCGTCGACATCGCCCGGTTCCACGGAGTGCGCGACGCGGTGGCGGCGATGGAAAGCCTGTATCGCGAGCAGACCCCGTTTGGGCAGGAGGCGGTTCAGCTCGAACTGGCGGCCACCATCGACCGGTTGGCGGGGAAGAAAGGGGTGGGGCTGGCGCGCCGGGCGCTGGAACTGAGCTCGATGAAGTCGGAATCTCCGTACGAGTCGCTGTTCCGCATCATCCTCATCGAACAGGGGATTCGGCCGCAAGAGCAGATGTGGGTGGGGAGGCGTTTCCGGGTTGACCTGCTGTGGGGCACCCTCATCATCGAGATCGACGGGTACATGAAGTTCGAGGACATGCCGCACGAGGAGGTCATGAGGATGACCAGGCGGGAAAACTGGCTGAAGGAGCAGGGCTACGAGGTGCTGCACCTGTTTCCCATCGAGATCATTTTCGACGAGGCCGGCTGCATCCGCCGCCTCTATGCAGCCAAGGCGAGGGCAGACATGCGCGGAGCGGTTTCGGTGCCGGCGACGCCGTACCGCCCGTAGCGCCCGCCCGGCGCCGCCCGCCCGGCCCCCAGCGCCAGATCCAGCTAGTAGGACCCAGCTAATCGCTTCTCAGAGCCGAATAGCTGGGTCTTGATAGCTGGATCCGCGGAACAGGAGCGGTGGGGACGGAAAAAGGAACTAGTCCTCTCCGTCCAGTGCCTGGGAGAGCTTGCGCAGGCTCTTCAGCTGTTTGTTTGAAGACGCTTCGAGCGCGCGGTCCTCCGCCTCCGCAACGTCCGCGGCCAGCTTCGCCAGCGCTTTGGTGCCTTTCTTTGTGGCGGCGACGATCTGGCGTCGGCGGTCCTTTGGGTCGCGTTCGCGGGTGACCCAGTTGTGGTTTTCCAGGTTGTCGATGAGGCGGACCATGTCGGAGGCGTCGATGGAAAGCAGCTCGGAAAGCTGGCGCTGACTCATCGGCTCGCCGTCCACGCAGGTGAGGATCCAGTACTCGCGCATGGTGGAGGTGTGTTTGGCCAGAGTGCGCTCCACCTCGTCTTTGGTGTGCTTGCGCACGCGCTCGACCTGGAAGTGGGGCGATTTGGCCAGTGTGGACGGCAGTTCGGGGAGGGCGGACATGTCCCTCATCATAACTACGTTTCCGAGCCCAACAATGGGGATCGCCTAAGACTGCCTAATTCTGGTGGGGCAGGCCCTGTTCCACCCAGGCGGTGGTGCCGCCGGCGACGTTGATGACGTTGTCCCAGCCGCGGGCCTGTTCCAGGTATTCGCCGGCCTGCGCGCTGCGTCCGCCAGACTTGCAGATCAGGTAAATATCCTGATCCGGGTCGATTTCGTCGGTGCGCGCGACGAACTCGGACAGGGGGATGTTCACTGCACCATCGGCGCGGACCGCGGCGTACTCGTCGGGCTCGCGGACGTCGATGAGCTGCGCGCCGGCGGGGACTTCTTTCACAGAAACTTCCTTCATGGCTCGTATGATAACTGCCGTGAAGTACCACGTCCGCCGCATTGCCGCACTGCTGATTCTGTTTCTTCTTGTGCGTGCAGGTTTCAAGGCATTGCTTCACGACGAACCTTCGGACCCCCCAGTGCCAGCGCAGGAGACGTCGGTGTCGGCGGAGCCTCGTCGGCAAGCTGCTGCCTCGATCGCGCAGGGCCGCCCGGTGGAGATGGTGGTGCCGGTGCTGGGGTTGCGCGCCGGGTTTGAGCAGGCGGATTGCCGCGTGGTGGACGGCAAGATCGACCCGAAGAGCATGGATAAGGCGTGCGCGCTGACGGGGGAGGGGTACCCGTACGAGCTGCCGGGCACGGACGCAGGCGACATTGTGGTCGTGGCGGGGCACACGGGCGCGGGTGTGGACGCGGTGTTTAACAAGCTTTACGACGGCAAAGCCGAACGTCACACCGTAGCCACCGGCGACACGCTGTTTGTGCGCACGGAGACCTCGGGCGACGACTGGTTGAAATACACCGCGACCGACCTGCACGACCCGGACAAGGGCGCGCTGGCGAGCAACGCGGAGATCTGGGGGACGGGGCCGATGCCGGGCCGGCTGCTGACCATTTCCTGCATCCAGCCGGCGAACCTGCTGGCGGACAGTGTGCGCAACGCCGTGGTGGGGTGGCAGCTGGCTGGCACGGCGACCGACGACGAGGTCGAAATGGCCTTCGAGCCGCGGTAGTCGAGTTTTCTACGTCATTTTTGCGGGTGTTGACCTGCTTGTTTTCAGTCTTTGCCCAAAAAGTCTGAAGTTTTAGTTGAGACTTGTGTGAAACGTGTTTACTGTTGTGGCGTAACCTTCGACCTGAGGTTTAGACTTTCCGATAGGAGCCCCAATGAAGCGCACCATCCGCACGCTCGCCGCAGCCGCAATGGCCGGCGCGATCGCAATTTCCGTGACCCCCGCCGCCGACGCACAGACTGAAACCGAGATCGCTGCCGCGTACGCGCAGCTGGACAAGCTCGTGCAGGCGGACCTGCCGAAACAGCTCACTGACGGCGAGGGCAACTACTACCAGCTGGTCGACGGCGGATACGTCAAGACCGAGCTGCCGGCCGGTGCGGAGAACGTGCCGGTGATTGGCGCCACCGCAGACGGCAACCTGCAGATCACCTTCCCGGACGGCTCCAGGGACGCCATCGTGATCCCGGTGCAGGGTGTCGCTGACGGTTCGGCTGAGGGCACTGTCGAGGTTCCGGCCCCGGAGCAGCCGCAGGGTCCGGGCAACACTCTGACCCTGGATCCGCCGGCTCCTGCCCCGGAGGGCGACGCAGCCCCTGTCGCTGAACCGGCTCCGGAGGGCGAAGCTGACGTTGAGGGCGAGGCTGGCGCAGGTGCCGGTGCCGAGGGCGAAGCCGACGCTGAGGGTGAGGCCGGTGCTGGTGCGGGCAGCTCCAACGGCGCTGCTGGCGAGGTCAACGCCGAGCTTTCCCCGGGTGCGATTGCGGGCATCGCTGCTGCTGCGATCGGCATCCCGGTTGTCATCGCTGGCGTGACCTACTTCCTCAACCAGGACGGCGAGACCCTGGTTGGTTCCTCTGACCGCGTGAACAAGCAGCCGACTCCGGAGGAGAAGGCGAAGTCTGATCAGCTCCGCGCTGAGCACGCCGACGAGATCGCCGCGCAGCAGGTTGCCGCAGCTGCGAACCGCGGTGTCGAGGCTGAAACCGGCTCCAACACCATCGCGCGCACCCTGTTCGCGCTGGTGATTGCATCCGTGCTGGGCGCTGCCGCCTTCGTGGCTGGCCGCCGCTTCCTGGTCTAACTCTGGCCGCCCCCGAGGCCCGGTTGCGCGACGGTAACCGGGCCTCATCTGCATTTTCCGGCCAGAAACTCGTGTTACTGGAGTGAAATGTGGGGGCAAAGTGTGTAAACTCTCAACCAATGCTTGAGGTTTGGCCCCTCGAGTTTCCCGAACTTCCTAGGAGTCCGTCATGTACCGCACCACCCGCGCCGCCGCCGTCGCTACCGCAGCAGCTGCAGCTCTGCTCGCAGCGCCGGTCGCCGCGACCGCACAGGACCTGCCCGCTGAAACCGCCGACGCGCACGGCGAGCAGTACTTCCTCAACGAGGAGGGCTCCCACTACGTGCGCACGCTCCAGGAGGCGGCGCAGCCGTACGCGCAGCTGGACAGCGGCCAGCAGGAGCGCGCAGTCGCCGTGGCGGACGCCGCTGTCGCCGGGCTGATCGGTTCCGGTGTGATCCGGGACCAACCCGCCGACCAGCCGACGGGCGAGCCGGTGCCGACTGACCCGGAGGTCACCGAGGCCCCGGCCGAGACTCCAGTCGAAGCACCCGCAGAAGCGCCCACCGAAGTGCCTTCCCCGGAAAACGCTCCGGAGGAGCCACTCGGTGCCGAGGACGTCAACCCCGCCGACGATAACCCCGTCGCGCACGGCCTAGTGAAGTTCCCGCCCGTGCTCACTCTGGATGGCAAGACATTCTTCCTGAACAAGGACGGCCACACCTTCGTCGCGGACATCACCCGTGTTAACGCAGACGTCACCCCGGAGGAGGCCGCAGACTCTGAGGCGATGATCGAGGCTAACGCCGGCGAGATCGGCCGGCAGGGGCTCGAGGCGGCGCGTGCGGCCGGCGAAGCTGTAGAGGCCGTCGAAGCTGTCGCGCAAAACCAGGTCGCGACGCCGTACGCCGCACCCGCCCGCGGCCTGGGAGCGGAGACCGGCTCCAACACAGTTGCTCGTGCGCTATTTGCGCTCGCGCTGGCCAGCGCCCTGGGCGCAGGCTTCTTCGCCTTCGCGCGCCGCCGCCTGATCTAGTCGCCTGATTTAGCCCGCAGATTTGCGCCAGCTTGGAGAATGGTGTTCTCTGAGTTGGTGAATTATAGACATCTGATTGCAACGTGCTGTGCCGCCGCCGTCGCGGCAGGCACGCTCGCCGCTCCGGCTCAGGCCGCCGTCGACCCGCTCGGGCGCGAGTGCCGCGCCGCCACCGCAGCCGCGAACATGGCCCAGCCGATCCCGAACATCGGCAAATACCTGCTCAGCAGCAACGAAAACGCCATCGACAATGGCGTCCTGCGCATCTATGCGCCGGAGAAGTACAAGCCGTACATCACCCAGGCAACCAACCAGTGGGCAAACGCCACCGACGGCCTGATGCGCTTCGAGTACGTGGACCAGCCGGGCTACAAGGTGGTCACCGTGCGCGAGGCGAACCTTGGCGGCTACGTCGTCGGCCGTGTGCAGGGCACCGTGCACAACATGGAGCTGCTGCTCAACCCGGACATATTGCGCAACGGCTACTACGAGAGCCTGGTCATGACCATCGCGCACGAGCTCGGCCACGCCATGGGCCTGGCGCACTCCTGCGACGGCGCGCTGATGAAGGACGGCTCTAACCGTGGCAAGGTGGCCAAGACCCCGCAGCCGCTGGATACCCAGGTGCTCATCCAGGGGAACAACTTGCGGGCAGCTCGCCTATCGACGAGCTCCGCTACCCCCACCCCAGAGCCGACCCCGGCGAACAACGGCAACGTCTACGAATGGGTCGGCGAGCGCAACTCCACGACCGTCGAAGTCGCCCCGAACCCGGTCCGGACGACGGTGACGTGGGAGCCGGAAACGCGGCCCACGACAAGCGAAACACCCACCGAGCGACGCACGACCGTGATCGAAACCACGGTCGCGCCGGAGCCCACGCCGGAGCAGCCGAAGCGCGTCTCACCGCTGGCGATCATCCTGCCGGTGGCCGCGGCTGCGATCTCCGCGATCGGCCTCGGCTTCGCGTTCATGCGCAGCTGGTTCTAGCGGCGCAAAACAAAAGCCGGGCCAGGGTCTGAATACTGGCCCGGCTTTAGCCGTCGACAAGCAAATTAGTTGACGGTTTTGGCTTCTTTGTCAGCCTCGAGGCCCTCGCGGGAGTTGTCGCCGACGCGCTTGAACTCGTCGAGCGCGTCCTGCAGAATCTTCTCCGCCTCAGCCTTGTCGCCCCAGCCCGAACCGGTGACTTCCTTGTTCGGCTCGAGGTCCTTGTAGTGCACGAAGAAGTGCTCGATCTCGTCCTTGACAAAGTCGGAGACGTCGGAGATGTCCTGGTAGGACTCGTAGCGCACGTCGTCGATGACGCAGAGCAGCTTGTCGTCGCCGCCGGCCTCGTCGGTCATCTTGAACACGCCGATCGGGCGCGCGATCACGGTGACGCCCGGGAAGACGGGCTCCGGGGTGATCACAAGGGCGTCGAGCGGGTCGCCGTCGTCGGCGAGCGTGTTGTCGATGAAGCCGTAGTCCGCCGGGTATGCCATCGGGGTGAACAGGTAGCGGTCGAGGAAGACGCGACCGGTCTCGTGGTCGACCTCGTACTTGTTGCGGGAGCCCTTGGGGATCTCGATGATGACCTCGATAGCCATTACTTCTCCTTTGTTTGGTGCCTGAATTTGGTGAATGTCCGCACGCCATCATACTTCGGCTACCATTTTGGCCGATGAAGGTATGGACTTGGGTCGCAGGCGCCGTCGCGTTCGCTGCGGTCGGCGGTGTCGCGGGCTTCGGCATCGCGGCGCACGAGCAACTCTCCGAGATCACGCACGCGCCGCCGTACCAGCTGCAGTCGGCCCCGACCGCGTTGGAGCCCGCGGAGCCTTCGCCTATCGACGACGCTTCGCTGCGAACGGCCCTGGCATCGCTTGCCGACAACCCTGACCTGGGCGTGTTCCACGGCCACGTCACGCAGGCGGGCACCGGGGATACGGTCTTCGACCGCGCCTCCGACGAAGCCCTGAAGCCGGCGAGTGTGACGAAGGTGCTCACCGCGTCTGCGGCGCTGCTCAGCCTGGGAGCGCAGGACCGCATCACCACCGAGGTGGTGCGCGGCGCGAACCCTGGGGAAGTGGTGATCAAGGCCGCCGGCGACGTGTGGCTGGATGCCGAAGCACTCGACGAGCTTTCGGAGCAGGTGGGCCAGGCCGACACGGTGCTCATCGACACCTCCGCCTGGGACGGCATGCCGGAGCTGATGCCGGGCTGGGACCCGCTGGACATCGACGGCGGGTTCGTCGCACCCCTGCAGCCGGCGATGCTTTCCGGCGGGCGTCTAAACGGCGAGACCTCCGGCGACGTGGCCCGCTCCCACACCCCGGCGCTCGAGGTGGCGCAGGCGCTGGCGAACCGCGTTGGCGCGCAGAATGTCGGCGAAGGCCAGGGCGACGGAGAAGTTGTCGCCGCGGTGGAATCGCCGACGCTGGTGGAGCGGCTCGAGCTGATGATGAAAAACTCCGACAACGTCTACGCCGAGGCCATCGGGCGCGAGGTGGCACTGGCGCGCGGCACCACGGACGCGCCGGGCGCGACCCTGAGCGTGCTGGAGGAGCGCGGCTTCAACACGGCCGGGCTCGTGCTGCGCGACAACTCCGGGCTGTCCGCGGACAACCTCATTGCGCCGAAGCTTCTCGACGCGCTGCTGTACGACGCCACCGCCCAACCCGCGCTGCGCCCCCTGCTTGCCACGCTGCCGGTGGCCGCCGGCGAGGGCACGCTCCTGGACCGCTACAGCGACCTCGCCGGCCGCGGCTGGGTGCGCGCGAAAACGGGCACGCTCGACGGCACCGCGTCGCTGGCCGGCACCGTGACCAGTGTGAACGGCAACGTCTACACGTTCGCGCTGATCTGCAACGACGCCGACGTCCTCGCCGCGCGCCGCGCCATGGACGAGTTCACTTCCGCCCTGCGCGAGTTCTAATGGAGCCGTTCTGGCCGCGCCGCTCGCCGCACTTCCTCGCCTGCCGACGAGCACTCCGCCCCTTCAACGGCCCCGCCATCATCGGCCTGTCCGGCGGGCCCGACTCGCTCGCCCTGGCCGCCGCGGCAGCGGCAGAGAAGAAGGACGTGCGCTGTGTGGTGGTGGACCACGGGCTCCAGGACGGATCGGCGGAGGTGGCCGAACGGGCGGCGGACGTTGCTCGGGGTTTTGGCCTCGAAGCCGAAGTCGTCCGCGTCGAGGTTGGCGAGGGCAACTTGGAGGCGGCCGCGCGAAGCGCCAGGTACGAGGCGCTGCTGGCGTACGGGAGTGACGTCTGGGTCGGCCACACTGCCGACGACCAGGCGGAAACGCTCCTGCTTGGCGTGCTGCGCGGCAATCCGTCCGGCATGGCGCCGCGCAACGGGCGCATCGTCCGGCCGTTTCTGGGCATCCGCCGCGCGGACACCGTCGGTGCCTGCGAGGAGCTCCGCCTCGATCCGTGGCACGACCCGATGAACGCCGACCCGGCCTTCCGCCGCGTGGCCATGCGCAACCAGGTGCTGCCCCTGCTCAGCGATCTGCTCGGCGGCGACGCCGTCCCCGCGCTCGCGGCAACGGCTGACCGGATCGCGGCGGACCAAGCCCTCATTGCGTCGCTGACCGACCTCGCGCCGACGACCTCCTGTGCGGAGTTGGCAGACGATGCGGGGCCGGTCCGGAGGCGTCGATTAGCAGCATGGCTTCTGGAGCAAGGCGTGCCGCTTCAAGGGGACCAGCTCGACGCGGTGGAATCCTTGGTCGTCGATTGGCACGGGCAAGGGCCCGTGGCTGTCGCGGGCGGGCGCGCGGTGGTGCGTCGGCAGGGAAAGTTGACCATTGTGGATTAAACCCGCTGTGTATATGGTCTGCATGTAAACGGGAGGTGCTGATGGACGAGGAAACAACGCGGGATTTTCAGAATGGCCATGTGGTGCGTCGCCTGCGGGAATTTCAAGCCGCGCATGGCATTGAGGGTGGCATCCTTGAAGACTGCGACGGGCTCTCCGATGACGCGGTGCTAAGCCGCGACGAGGCCGAGCTGAACTGATTGGAACGTCGCGGCCGACCCGAACCCCGCAGATGGTTGTACCTACCGCCTGGCAGGTGGCAAGATGTGGAAGTTACGCGCACGTAAACGCAAACTGAAGCGCTAAAACCGCGAGAGGGAAGGGCCAGCCCATGACCGAGTTGCACGACAAAAAGGACTTCAACGTCCCAGCGAACCGCTACGGCGATGACGTCGAGGCGATTCTCATCCCGGAAGATGTGCTCCAGGAGCGCATCCAGAAGCTGGCGGACATGGTCTCGGAGAAGTACCGCGACTCGGAAGAAGACCTGATCCTGGTCTGCGTGCTCAAGGGCGCGGTGTTCTTCCTCACCGACTTCGCGCGCAAGCTGACCATCCCGGCGGAGATGGAGTTCATGGCCGTGTCTTCCTACGGCAACTCCACCACCAGCTCCGGCGTGGTGCGCATCTTGAAGGACCTGGACAAGGAGATCGCCGGCCGCGACGTGCTCGTGGTGGAAGACATCATCGACTCCGGCCTGACCCTGTCCTGGCTGCTGCGCAATCTGCGCAACCGGAACCCGAAGAGCCTCGAAGTCGTTACTCTTCTGCGCAAGCCGGAGGTGCAGACGGCCAAGATTGATCTGCTGGACATCGGTTTCGACATTCCCAACGAGTTTGTCATCGGCTACGGCCTGGATTACGCCGAGCGTTACAGGGACCTGCCGTATGTGGGCACGCTGCACCCGCGCGTGTACTCAGACGCTGACTAGAACAAAGGTTTATGAGCAAAAATAAAAAGGTTTTGCGGTGGGGCATCATTGGCGCCATCGCGCTGATCGTCCTCTATCTGCTCACGCTTATCGGGGACGATTCCCGCGCCTACCAGCGTGTGGACACCTCTGTGGCACTTGAGCAGCTGCAGAACCACAACGCGGAAGAAGTGCAGATCGACGACCGCGAGCAGCGCGTGCGCATCGACCTGCGCGAGCCGATCACCGTGGACGAGCGCGAGGGCGTCGAAGCGATCTCCTCGCAGTACCCGGCACGCACCACCCCGGAGATCTTCGGCGCGGTGCGCGAATCGGGCGCGGACAAGTACGAGACGAACGTGACGCAGGAATCCTTCCTGATGTCCATGCTCGGCTTCATGCTGCCGATGATCCTGGTGTTCGGCCTGATCTTCTACTTCATGTACCGCATGCAGGCGGGCGGCGGCGGGCCGTTCGGCATCGGCGGCTCGAAGGCGAAGCAGCTGACCAAGGACAACCCGACCAACACGTTCGCGGACGTCGCCGGCGCCGACGAGGCGGTGGACGAGCTGCACGAGGTGGTGGACTTCCTCACCGACCCGACCGTGTACGAGGAGCTCGGCGCGAAGATCCCGCGCGGCGTGCTGCTCTACGGCCCGCCCGGCACCGGTAAGACGCTGCTCGCCCGCGCCGTGGCAGGCGAGGCGGGTGTGCCGTTCTACACCATCTCCGGCTCCGACTTCGTGGAAATGTTCGTCGGCGTGGGCGCCTCCCGTGTGCGCGACCTGTTCAAGCAGGCGCGCGAGAACAGCCCGTGCATCATCTTCGTCGACGAGATTGACGCGGTGGGCCGCCAGCGCGGCTCCGGCATGGGCGGAGGCCACGACGAGCGCGAGCAGACCCTGAACCAGCTGCTGGTGGAAATGGACGGCTTCTCCGGCCGCGAAGGTGTCATCCTCATCGCGGCGACGAACCGCCCGGACATCCTGGACCCGGCGCTGCTGCGCCCGGGCCGCTTCGACCGCCAGATTCCGGTGACCAACCCGGATATCGCAGGTCGCGCGCAGATTCTCAAGGTGCACGCGAAGAACAAGCCGCTTGCAGACGACGTCTCGCTCGACGCTTTGGCCAAGCGCACCGCCGGCATGTCCGGCGCGGATTTGGCCAACGTGCTCAACGAGGCCGCGCTGCTGACCGCCCGCATCGGCGGCAACGTCATTACCGCGGACGCGCTGGAGGAAGCCACGGACCGCGTCATCGGCGGCCCGCGCCGCTCCAGCAAGGTCATCTCCGAACACGAAAAGAAGGTCACCGCCTACCACGAGGGCGGCCACACCCTGGCCGCCTGGGCGCTGAAAGACATTGAGCGCGTGTACAAGGTGACCATCCTCGCACGCGGCCGCACCGGCGGCTTCGCCATGACTGCGGACGAGGACGACAAGGGCATGTACACCCGCGACGAGCTGTTCGCCCGCATGGTCTTCGCCATGGGCGGCCGCTCAGCCGAGGAGCTGGTCTTCGGCGCCCCGACCACGGGCGCGTCCAACGACATCGAGCAGGCCACCAAGATCGCCCGTGCGATGGTCACCGAGTACGGCATGACCTCCGCACTCGGCCCGGTGAAGTACGGCCAGGAGCAGGGCGATCCCTTCTCCGGCCGCGGCTCGGGCGGCTCGCTGGAGTACTCGCCGGCGGTGGCCGCGAAGATCGACGAGGAGATGCAGATGCTTCTCGACGAAGCGCACAAGGTCGCCTACGCCACCCTCGAGCGCTACCGCGACGAGCTGGACACACTGGCCTCGAAGCTCCTGGAGAAGGAGACGCTGCGCCGCGGCGATCTGGAGGCCATCTTCGACACCGTCGAGCCGGCCCGCCCGCCGCTGCCGGCGCACGACGCCCGCTTCGGGCGCCAGGCGGACCGCGAGCCGGTGAAAACCCCAGTGGAGATTGCCAAGGAGCGCGGCGAGGAGCCGCCGAAGCGCTTCTCCATCCTGGAGGCGTCCAAGGCCACCCGTGAACGCCGCCGCAAGGAACGCGAGGCGGAGCAGAACCCGGCGCCGAAGAAGGGCTCCACCCGCTGGCAGCAGCCGAAACACAACGAGCCGCAGTACGGCGGCCCGAAGCCGCCCGCGGGCTGGACTTACAAGGGAGCGCCGAAGGAACAGCACCCGGGCACCCGCAACTACCCGGCGGGTAACACGGATAACACAGAGCAGATCGGCTTCCGCCTGCCGGAGAACGAGCGGCCGGACCACGCCTCCCGCGGCCCGGAGCCGGAGACGACGCCGGATGCGGAGACCGCCCAGCTGCCGCGCGAGGAGCGCGCGCCGAAGCACAGGAGGGACGATGACTAACCCGAAGTTCGACCGCGAGCGCGCAGAGGCCGCCGTGCGCGAGCTGCTCATCGCGGTCGGCGAGGACCCGGACCGCGAGGGCCTGGTGGAAACCCCGGCCCGCGTCGCGCGCGCCTACGAGGAGGTCTTCGCGGGCCTGCACGAGGACCCGAAGGTGCACCTGGAGAAGTCGTTCTCCGAGAACCACCGCGAGCTGGTGCTGGTGCGCGACATCCCGATCTACTCCACGTGCGAGCACCACCTGGTGCCGTTTTACGGCGAAGCGCACATCGGCTACATCCCGGGCCCGGAGGGCAAGGTCACCGGCCTGTCCAAGCTGGCGCGGGTGGCGGACATGTACGCGAAGCGCCCGCAGGTGCAGGAGCGGTTGACGGCGCAGATTGCGGACGCGATCGTCGATAAGCTCAATGCTTCTGCGGTTATCGTGGTCATTGAGTGCGAGCACCTGTGCATGGCCATGCGCGGGATCCGCAAGCCGGGCGCGACGACGACCACCTCGGCGGTGCGCGGCGGCTTCCAGAACAATGCGGCCTCGCGCGCGGAAGTGCTGAGCCTGATTAGGGGATAGAAGATGACTACCGTTGCCGATCTGACCGTGCCGGGGCGCACGAGCGTGATGGGCATTGTCAACGTCACGGAGGATTCGTTTTCGGACGGCGGCAAGTGGCTCGCCACTGACGACGCCATCGCGCACGCCCATGAGCTGGTGCGCTTGGGCGCGGACATCATCGATATCGGTGCGGAATCCACCCGCCCCGGCGCCACCCGCGTCCCCGCCGAGGTGGAGGCCGAGCGAATCCGGCCCGTGATCCGCGCGCTGCACGCGGACGGGATCCGCACCTCCATCGACACCATGCGCGCCGCGACCGCGCTGGCCGCGGCCGAGGAGGGCGTGGACCTGATCAACGACGTCTCCGGCGGCCTCGCGGATGCCGACATGTACCGAGTGATGGCGGAGACGAAACTCCCGGTGTGCCTGATGCACTGGCGCGCGGACGCCTTCGTCAACGCCTCCGGCGCGGCGGATCACGGCGGCGACGTGGTGGGGGATGTGCACGAGGTGTTGGCGGAGCTCGTCGATAAGGCAACCGCCGCCGGTGTGGACGAAAGCCAGATCACCCTGGACCCGGGCCTCGGCTTCGCCAAGACGGCCGCGGACAACTGGGCGCTGCTGAACTCGCTGCCGGAGTTCATCGCCAGCGGGTTCCCCATCCTCGTCGGCGCCTCGCGCAAGCGCTTCCTCATGGAAGTGCGCCAGCAGCGCGGCCTGGAGCATTCGCCTATCGACGCCGACCCCGCCACCGCAGCAGTCACCGCCCTCGCAGCCCAGGCCGGGGCCTGGTGCGTGCGGGTGCACGAGGTGGCGGTCTCGCGCGACGCCGTTGACGTGGCGGAAAGGTGGAAAAATGGCTGACCGGATTGAGCTGAAAGGCCTTAAGTTCCACGCCAACCACGGCGTGCTCGAGCACGAAACCGAGTTCGGGCAGGCGTTTTCGCTGGACATCACCTGCTGGCTGGATTTCGCGGGCGCGGCGCGCGACGACGACCTCACGCAGACCGTGAACTACGCCGAGCTGGCGGACGCGGCTCTAAAGATCGCCACGGGCACCCCGCGCCAGCTCATTGAGACGGTGGTGGTGGAGATCGCCGAAACCGCGATGCGCAGCTACGACGCGCTGCACGCCGTGGAGGTCACCCTGCACAAGCCGCACGCGCCGATCCCGGCTGTGTTTGACGACGTTGCGGTGGTGGCCCGCCGTTCCAGGAAGCGGATGTAGCGCATGCGTGCCGTGCTGTCCTCCGGGTCCAACATGGGCGACGCGCGCGCCCACCTGCAAACGGTGGCCGACGCGTTTGCCCGCGAGACCCTCGCCGCGAGCTCCATCTACGCCACAGCGCCGTGGGGAAACACCAACCAGCCGGACTTTTTGAACCAGTCCCTCTTGGTGGACGTGGATGACACCCCACGGCAATTACTGGCCCGCTGCCAGGAGCTGGAGCAGCGGGCGCACCGCGTCCGTGAGGAGCGGTGGGGGCCGCGCACGCTGGACGTGGACATCATCTGGATCGAGGGCTACACCTCGGACGACCCGGAGCTGACCGTGCCGCACCCGCGTGCGCACCTGCGCCAGTTCGTGCTCGAGCCCTGGTTCGAGGTGGATCCAGACGCGGAGCTCAACGGAGCGTCCATAAGCGAGCTGCTGGACAACCTCGAGGACCAGGGGGTGCGCAAGCTATGAAGCGCACGCCGTACGAGGGATTGATCGCGGTCGCCGGGTTCTGCGCGGCTGCGGCGGTGATTCTGGTGCGAAGGTTCTACAACCTGCTGGAATCGCTCAGCATGGTGGTGCCGCTGTCGCTGTGGGTGATGGCGGTGATCGCCGCGTGGCTCGCGCTCGTGGTGCGCAAGCGCCGCAAGGAGGGCAAGGTCGGGCTGGACCGCAGCCAGCTCAACCCCATGCAAGCGGCGAACTTCATGGTCTTTGGCAAGGCCAGCGCCTGGGCCGGCGCGGTGTTCGGCGGCCTCTACGGCGGCACGCTGAGCTTCGTGGTGACCAAACTCGGTGTGCTCGAGGCGGCGCCTGGCGACGTCCCGCCGCTGGTCGCCGGCACCCTCGGCGGAATCGCGCTGTGCGCGGCCGGAATTTGGCTGGAGAAAAACTGCGAGGTGTCGCCGCCCAACGAGGGCCAAGGCGTTAGCTAGAGTGTTGGGCATGAGTGCCCAGAATGCGTCCCCAGACCGCGCGAGCCTATGGGTCATCGTGCCTTTTGTGGTCGCTGTCATCGGCACCGTGGTCATGCTGTTCACCAACTCCGCCAACGCGCTGAAGGTCGCGCTGATCTTCGCGCTGTGGGCCGGTGCCGCCGGGATCCTGGTCAACTCCAAGGTGCGCCGGGACCGCGACGCCGCTACGTCTGAGGCTGCGGCCGCTGAGCAGCGCATCCAGGAGCAAGAGCAGCGCCACCGGGAAGAGCTTGAGGCCCGGCCGGGCGGGTCTTCCGTGGACGTGGAGACGCTGCGCGAGCTGCAGGAGCAGATCCAGGCGCTGCGCGCCCAGCTGGAGGAGCTCAACGGCCGCGTCTTTGAGTACGAGCCCGCCGCGGTGCAGGCTCGCGCACGCCGCATCAGCGAGCTGGAGTCGAAGCCAGAACCAGAACCAACCCCGGAACCCGCCCCGGAGCCGCAGCCGCAGCCGGCACACAGCCCGTCCACGGACGATACCGTCGTGATCAGTCGCGTGCGTTCCTCCCGCCCGACCGGTGCGCCGAGCTCGGACGCGATCGCGGGCCGTATTGGCACCCAGCCGTCCGCGCGCCCGGCGCGCAACCCGCTGTCCGACCTGATCAACGAGCGGGAAGCGGAGAAGGCGAAGGCAGAACCCGCCCCGGAACCAACCCCAGAACCCGCACCGGAACCAGCGCCCGAGCCGAAGCCCGAACATCGTTCTGGCCGCCGCCGCGCCGATGAGCGGGGAGAGGGCTCGGTTTCCGTCGCCGAGCTGCTCGCTCGCCAGGGGAAGTAGATGCCGCCTCGCCTGTTGGTGGGGGCGGTGTTCGGCGTCTCGCCGCTTGCGGAGCGCTTCGAGCGCGCCGGCCACACGGTGCGTGCGCTGGACATCCACAATGACCCCGGCGCAATCGCGCACGTGGACCTTGTGCTTCTCGACGCCCCTTCGGCCGACATCCGCACCGCCTGCGAAACCCTCGCCGACCACGCGCGGCCGCGGCAGATGTTTTTGCACACCGCGCTGGACGAGGGCCAGCAGCTGCTCGACGATGTGGAGACCGCCCAGGCAATCACCATGTGCGCCCACAACATCTTCGACAACGTGTGGGTGACCTCGGCCGCCGACGAGCTCGGCGAAACGGTGGTGGGGTTGCTCATCACGGAAATTGGCGGGGTGAGCTTGCGTATTAACGACGACGCACGCCCCGCGATCGCCGCCGCCCAGGAGCTGCGGGCAATGGAATCCGTCATCCGCGACGACGCGCAGGCGATCCTCGCTGAGGCAGTGCCGGGGTTCGACGCGGTGGCGCAGCAGTTCTTCCAAGCCCCGCCGGCGCCACGACATGCCCACGACACGCAGCGGCTGGATCAACTCGTTCAGGCGCTGCCGGGTCCGGGCGTTCGCCGCCTGTTTGTTGATCTTGTGCGCAGGCGTGGTGAGGTGGACCAGGACACCGACACCGAGCTATGGGTGATTCAGAAATACGAGGGAGGATAAATGGCTTTTGAACCAGGCCAGGCAGTGGTGGTCACCGACGAGGCGCTCTTGGCCACCTACGGTCGGGCGTTTCGCAAGATTGGCAAGTCGGTGGTTGTGGTGCCGCTGGGTGCGGACATCCACGGCGGGCACGTGGAGCTCATCCGCGCGGCGAAGTCGCTGCTCGGCTCCTACGTGGTGGTCATCTTCTCAGGCGACGAGGTGCCTGAGGTGTTCGCCCGGGAGAAGGTTGACGTGGTCTTCCACGGCGAGCTGGCCACGACCGTGCGGGTGGATTCGGGCGTGGAACCGCTGGAAGACCCGCAACTTACCCAGAAAGAGGTCGCGCGGATCCTCACCGCGATCAACGCGACCCACGCCACGGACGTGGTGCTGGGGGAGAAGGACTTCGAGGTGCTGGTAGCAACCCAGTACGCGGTGTCCGGGCTGCGCATGGAGTGCAAGCTCCACAGCGTGCCCACGGTGCGAACCCCGGATGGGTTGGCGCTGTCGAACAGGAACGCGCTTGTCGCCGTCGATAAGCGGGAAGCTGCGCTAGCGCTCTCGGCCGCGCTGACAGCTGGGGCGCACGCCGCGGAGCGCGGAAAAGCGAAAGTGCTGGAAACCGCCCGCGGTGTCCTGGAGGCCGCAGGCGTCACCCCGACGTACCTGGAGTTGCGCGATCTAGCGATGCGCGAGGCGCCCGCAGAAGGCGACGCGCGGCTGCTCGGAGCGGTGGATCTGGGCGGGGTGCACCTGATGGACAACGTGGGTCTGCCGCTGGGGGTCGGCTTCAAGCACGTTGAAGCATGACACCCGGTAGACTCTCGCGCATGTCCAACGCCACCATCGCCGGAATGCTCGCAGAACGCTTCGGGTTCACCTTCACCCCGGAGCAGGTTGCGCAAACCGGAAGCACCGAGACGTCCACGCTCTACACCGCCACCGACGACACAGGCCACGGTGTTGAGGTGGAGGTCTTTAGCGCCCCCGTGGATTCCGCGATCGGTGACGAAGTCAACACCCTGAACTCCCGCCTCGCGCTGGCGGCGCACCCGGGCGCCTTCCAGCCGCGCAGCGTGGGCACCACCGAGGACGGCAAGCTGTTCGTCCTGCGTGAGGCGCCCACCGGCACCCCGCTGTCGGAGCTGATTGCGAAGAAGGGCGCCACGTTCACCCCGCAGGAGGTGCGCGACCTGCTCGCCCCGGTGGCCGAGGCGATCGACGATTACGACTTGAAGGGCCTGTCTGGCTTCGTTTCGCGCTCCATCACCCCGGAGCGCCTCCTGGTGCAGCCGCAGTGGTCCACCACCCCGGTCAAGCTCACCCTTGTGGGGCCGAGCACCGACCCGGCGCAAAGCGACGAGGCGGCAGCGAAGGGCAACGTGGACAAGTTTGCCAACGTGGTTGCGCTAATGACCGGCGACGAACCGCGCTCCGGGGCGCGCACCTGCGCCGGCGTACTGGAGACCGCTCCGGCCGAGCACGTGGCCATTGCAACGCCTGACCAGTCCGTGGCGCCGCGCCCGCAGGACGGCTACCGCAAGCCGCCGGAGCCCTACGCCTATGGCACGGACGGCAACTACGTGCGCACGGTGCCGACGAAGCAGCAGCAGAAGACTGCGCCGTGGCCGTGGATCATCGCCATCCTCGCGCTGCTGCTGATCGCGCTGGCGGCGCTGTGGTACTGGAGCACCCACCGCGGCGAGGAGTGGACCAGCGCGGAAGCGCAGATCGCGGAGGACTACCCGAAGGTTGTGTCTGAGCGCGCAGGCCAGAAGGGCTGGAAGGACCTCGTCTGCGAGCCGGGCTCGCTGGACACCGACCAGGTGGGCAAGATCCGCTGCGCTAACGATGAGCTGGGTGTTTCTGCCGCGCAGTACGCTTCCGAGTCCGACCGCGACGATGCTGTGCCGGACCCGAGTGAGGCCGTGGTCCTGGGCTCTGGCGAGTGCACGATCTACTCCTACGAGCTGCCGGACGCTAACCCGCCAGCGTATGTGATGACACCGCAGGACAAGCCGGAGTACCTGTTCATCGTCAATGGTTTCGACGCGGAGAACCAGCGACTGGACCTCCCGGTGTGCGAATAAGCTACGATTATTCGCCGTGACTACGCAGGACTTTTCAGAGCAGCAGCAAATCCGCAGGGAGAAGAGGCAGAGGCTTATCGACGAAGGGCGGGACGCCTACCCCGTCGAGGTCGATCGCACGACGTCTCTGAAGGGCCTTCGCGCCAAGTACGACGGCACGCTGGAGCCCGGCGAGGAGACGCAGGACGAGGTCGCCGTCGCCGGCCGCATTATGTTCCAGCGCAACACCGGCAAGCTGTGCTTCGCCACCCTGCAGGAGGGCGACGGCACCCAACTGCAGGTCATGCTTTCGCTGGCTGAGGTCGGCGAAGAGGCGCTTGGGCAGTGGAAGGCCGACACGGACTTGGGCGATATCGTCTCCGTGCGCGGCCGGGTCATCTCGTCGCGTCGCGGCGAGCTGTCCGTGATGGCGAAGTCCTGGCACATGGCCTCGAAGTCGCTCAACCCGCTGCCGGTGGCGTTCGCGGACATGAACGAGGAGCAGCGGGTGCGCCGCCGCTACACCGACCTGATCATGCGCGAGGACGCGCGCACTAACGCCATGACCCGCATCAAGGTCATCGCGGCGGTGCGCAAGTACCTCACTGGCCTGGACTTCGTGGAGATTGAGACGCCGATGCTGCAGACGCTGCACGGCGGCGCCGCGGCACGTCCGTTTATCACCCGCTCCAATGCGCTGGACATCGACCTGTACCTGCGCATCGCGCCGGAGCTCTTCCTCAAGAGGGCTGTGGTCGGCGGCATCGAGCGCGTCTTCGAGATCAACAGGAACTTCCGCAACGAGGGCGTGGATTCCTCCCACTCCCCGGAGTTCACCATGCTGGAGACCTACCAGGCGTGGGGCACGTACAAGGACGGCGCGGCCACCATGAAGGGCCTTGTGCAGTTCTGCGCGGAGGAAGTCTTCGGCTCGCAAAAGGTCACGCTTGCGGACGGCACGGAGTACGACTTCGGCGGCGAGTGGAAGGTCTTGGAGATGTACCCGAGCTTGAACGAGGCGCTGCAGCGCAAGTTCCCGGGGCAGCCGGAAGTGACCATCGACACCGACGTGGACACGCTCAAGGGCATCGCGGAAACCATCGGCCTGAAGGTGCCGGAAAACGCCGGTTGGCTGCACGGCAAGCTGGTGGAGGAGATCTGGGAGGAGCTGTGCTCCGACCAGCTCTACGAGCCGACCTTCGTGGTCAACTTCCCGGTGGAGACCTCGCCTTTGACCCGCGACCACCGCGACAAACCCGGCGTGACCGAGAAGTTCGACCTGTATGTCCGCGGCTTCGAGCTGGCCACCGGCTACTCCGAATTGGTTGATCCGGTGATCCAGCGCGAGCGCTTCGAGGACCAGGCCCGCCTGGCCAGCGCCGGCGACGACGAGGCGATGCAGCTCGACGAGGACTTCCTCGCCGCGATGGAGCAGGGCATGCCCCCGACAGCCGGTTGCGGCATGGGCGTGGATCGCCTGCTGATGGCCCTGACCGGCCTGGGCATTCGCGAGACCGTCCTTTTCCCGATGGTGAAGCCGGAGGCATAACTCCAACAGTTGTGTGTGGTGGTTATAACCAACTAAAGTTTGGTGCGATCAATCTTTTGCGGTTGGAAGGAGCACCAGCATGGCCACCACCAAGGCAAGCCTGCAGGATCAGGCTGCCGATATCCTCGCGGGCGTCGGCGGGGCGGACAACATCGCGTCCATGACGCACTGCGCGACGCGTCTTCGCTTCGAGCTAAACGACGCATCCCTCGCCGACAAGGACCGCCTCGAAGCAAACCCGAAGGTGATGGGTGCGGTCCCGCAGGGCGGCAGCCATTACCAGGTCATCGTCGGTGGCGACGTGGCCAGCGTGTACAACGCGATGAACCGCCTGCCGGAGATGGCCGGCCGCGACGTGTCCAACGAGGACCTGAAAGCCCAGCAGCGCGACAAGGCCAAGGGCAAGGTCCCGTGGCTGGACGCGTTCTTCGAATACCTCTCCGATTCGTTCCGCCCAATCCTGGGCGTGCTTCTCGGTGCGTCGCTGATCATCGCGTTCGCCGCGGTGCTCGACGCGTTCCACCTTGTGGACTTCCGCGCCGAGGTGAAGACCCCTGGCTGGCAGTTTGTGGATGCAATGTGGAGCTCCGTGTTCTTCTTCCTGCCGGTGGCGGTGGCCTACAACGCGGGTAAGAAGCTGGACATCGACCCGTGGGTGCCGGCCGCGATCATGCTGGCGCTGTTCACCCCGAACTTCATGGAACTGGCCGACCACCCCGAAGCGCGCGTGGTGGAGCTCTTCGGCGAGCCGACCGACGTTGTCGACGTCTTCGGCCTGCCCATGATCCATAACGGCTACGACGGCAACGTCTTCGTGCCGCTGATCATGGCCGCGGTTGCAGCCCTGGTGTACAAGGCACTGCAGAAAATCATCCCCTCCGCAGTGCACATGGTCTTCGTGCCGTTTTTGACGCTGCTGGTGATGATCCCGGTGACCGCCTTCCTCATCGGCCCGTTCGGCTACCTGCTCGGCGCCTGGATCGGCACCGGTCTGGCCTGGATGAACGGCAACGCGCCGTTCATCTTCGCGATCCTCATCCCGATGCTGTACCCGTTCCTCGTGCCGCTCGGCCTGCACTGGCCGCTCAACGCCCTGATGCTGGTCAACATTGACACCCTCGGCTACGACTTCATCCAGGGGCCGATGGGTGCGTGGAACTTCGCCTGCTTCGGCGCCACCGCCGCTGTGCTCGCGATTTCTTTGCGCGACCGCGACCCGCTGATGCGCCAAACCTCCGGCTCCGCGCTCGCTGCCGGCCTGCTCGGCGGTATCTCCGAGCCGTCGCTCTACGGTATCCACCTGCGCTACAAGAAGATCTACCCGCGTATGCTCGTGGGCTGCTTCGCCGGCGGCCTGACCATCGCGATCCTGGGTACCCCGTTCGGTGGCGTGAAGACGAACGCATTCGTATTCACTTCGCTGCCGACCATGTTCGTGTTCGACCCGGTGTGGGTGTACATGGTCGCCATCGCGGTGGCGTTCTTCACCGCGTTCTTCATCATCCTGATCACGGATTACCGCACCCCGGAGGAGAAGGCGGAGGCGCTCGCCCGCGCCGCTGCCGCGCGCAATGCCGACGAGGCCGAGGAGGCCGAGCTGGTTGAGGACGAAGTCACGGCCACGGATGACCCGGCGAAGCTGACGTCGGAAAGCAATGCGGATGCCACTGTGCTCGCGCCCATCGCAGGCCAGGCGGTCGCGATGGAAGCGCTCTCCGATGCCGCATTCGCCTCCGGCGCCCTCGGCCAGGCCGTCGGCGTCACGCCGGAAAACGCCACGCTTACCGTGGTCGCGCCTGCGGCCGGCAAGGTGATTTCCGTGGCGAAGACGGGCCACGCCTACGGCATCAAGACCGAAAACGGCGTGGAGCTGCTCGTCCACATCGGCGTGGACACCGTCAAGCTCGGCGGCGAGGGTTTCACCCCGCTGGCGGAGAAGAAGCAGATGGTCAACGCGGGCGACCCGCTGGCGGAGGTTGACTTCGCCGCAATCGCCGGTCACGGCGTGGACACGACGGTTATCACTACAGTGGTGAACTCGAAGAAGCTCGGCGGCGTTAATGACGTTGCAGACGGCACGGTCGTCGCTGGCGATCCGATTCTCGAGGTCACAACTGAGGTGAACACGAATGTCTAACCGCACCGTCCTGCACGGCATCGGCGTTTCGGCCGGCACCGCGTCCGGCCCGATCGCCGTGGTCACGCCCGCAGTGGGTATCGACGAGCACGAGCCCGCCTCCACCGATCCGGCAGCTGACAGCGAGCGCATTCGCGCCGTGCTTAACGACGTCGCGGCGTCGCTCTCCGCACGCGCCGAGCACGCCAACTCGGATTCGGCGAAAGCCGTGCTGGACGCGACGGCTGCCTTGGCAACCGACAAGGGCCTCATCCGCGGCATCGACAAAGAGCTGAAGAAGGGCACCGGCCCGACGAAGGCGATCCACGACGCGGTGGAGCTCTACGCCAACAAGCTGCGCAAGATCGGCGGCTACATGGCCGAGCGCGTCACCGACCTCTACGACATCCGCGACCGCGCCACCGCGCGCCTGCGGGGCCTGCCGGAGCCGGGAATCCCGGATCTGACCGAGCCGTCCATCCTGATCGCGCACGACCTCGCGCCGGCGGAGACCGCAACGCTGGACAAAAACCTCGTCCGCGGCATCGTCACCGAGGCTGGCGGCGCGACCTCGCACACCGCCATCCTCGCCGCACAATTGGGCATTCCGTGCGCTGTGCAGGTCAAGGGCATCGCTGACGCGACTGTGGACGCTCCGCTGGTCGCCCTCGACGGCGGCGTCGGCGAGGTCATCGTCGCA
Source organism: Corynebacterium pilbarense (assembly GCF_026930265.1). NCBI lineage: Bacteria > Bacillati > Actinomycetota > Actinomycetes > Mycobacteriales > Corynebacteriaceae > Corynebacterium > Corynebacterium pilbarense. Next base: position 64,490 of record NZ_JANRML010000009.1, on the reverse strand, counting down.
CCGAACGCATCGGACGTGGAGGAACTCGAGGAGCGTTCCCGCCGCCGCGCGGCAGCCCTGGCCGGCTCCTCCGGTGAGGGCGCGACCCGCGACGGGTACAAGGTCAAGCTGCTGGCCAACACCGGCACCGCAGAGGACGCCGCAAAGGCAGCGGGCTACGACCTCGAAGGCTCCGGCCTGTTCCGCTCCGAGTTCCTCTTCCTCGATCGCGACTCCGCCCCCAGCCTGGAGGAGCAGACCGAGACCTACACGAAGGTGCTCGAAGCCTTCGGCAGCCGCCGCGTGGTGGTGCGCACCCTGGACGCGGGCGCGGACAAGCCGCTGTCGTTCGCGGATCTTGGGGAGGAGGAAAACCCGGCGTTGGGCCGTCGCGGCCTGCGCCTCTCGCAAGCGCGCGAAGACCTGCTGGACACCCAGCTGGAGGCGCTCGCAAGCGCAGCGAAGAACGTCCCCGACTCCGAGCTGTGGGTCATGGCGCCGATGGTCGCCACCGTGGAAGAAGCCAAGTGGTTCGCCGAGCGCGCCCGCGGCGCCGGGCTGACAAAGGTCGGCGTGATGGTGGAAACCCCGGCGGCCGCCATCCGCGCCGGGCAGGTGCTGGAAGAGGTGGACTTCGCCTCCATCGGCACCAACGACCTGTCGCAGTACACGATGGCCGCGGACCGCATGCAGGGCGAGCTGGCTGAGCTGCTCTCACCGTGGCAGCCCGCGGTGCTGTCCATGATCCGTGAGACCTGCCGCGGCGGCGAAGCCACCGGCAAGCCGGTCGGCGTGTGCGGCGAGGCGGGCGGCGACCCGCTGATGGCACTCGTGTTGGTGGGCCTCGGTGTGAAGTCCCTGTCGATGGCCCCGGGCAAAGTCAATGCCGTGCGCGCCGCGCTGCGCCTGCACGACTTTGACACCTGCCGTCAGATGGCCAACTTCGCCGTTGATGCCCGCACTGCGGAGAGCGCACGCGAGGCTGTGCTGAACCTCGCTGATCCGGTGCTGAAGGATATGCTGTAAGTAAATCTTCCGGAAATGAACTGTGCTGTCTAATCTGTATAGACAGCACAGTTCATTTGTTTGAGGAGAGTTTCATGAGGCGTTTCGCAGCAGCCACGTTGGTCGCAGTCCTAGGCTTTGGTGCCGTTGCGTGTTCGGATGAGTCCGCTGACGACGAGCCGATCACGGTGCTTGCGCAGGCTACTCCGCACGCGGAGATCCTGCGGTACGTGGACGAGTCCAATCCGGATTACGAGCTAGACGTCAAGGTTGTTCCCGGCGGACCGGACCCGAACATGTCGGTGTCCAATGGTTCGGCCGACGCGAATTTCTACCAGCACCCGCCGTACCTCCGCGATTGGGAGAATGAGACCGGCGAGCACCTGGTCAACGTAGTCGGCGTCCATATTGAGCCGTTGGGGATGTACTCGAACTCGATTGACGCAATTGACCAGTTGGAGGACGGGGCCAAAATTGTGACGCACAATTCACCGTCCAATCTCGCTCGAGCGCTCATACTGCTCGAGGCGAATGGGGTCATCAGCTTGCATAAGAAGGTTGATCCGGACAATGTGTCCAAGATCAACCTGCAGTCAATCGCTTCGAACCCGAAGAATGTAGAGATCGTGCCCGTGGAAGACACTCTGGTCATCCAGTCGCTTTCAGATAAGACCGTCGACGGCGTTATCGCCACATCCAATTTCGCGTTGGAGGTTGGGCTCAGCCCGGCGCAGGATGCAGTCATCGCCGAAAGCCCAGAGAACAACCCCTACGTGAATATCCTCGCAGCCAACGAAGAAGCGGCGAAGGATCCTCGCATGGAGAAGTTGGCTGCGGACCTTTCGTCTCCGGAAACGGCTGAGTGGATCCGGCAAAAGTACGACGGTTCCGTCATTCCGGCGAACTAATGGTGATCCACGGGATCGACGTCGATAGGCAAGGCCCACGAAGCCTGTTCGCTAAGGGTGAACATCGCCTCTCACCTGCGATTATCGACGACCATGCGGGTATGCGCGAACAAACCAGGGAAGTGATGTCGGACCCCGGCGTTATGGTGGTGGACAACTGATTTAGGAAAGAAGGGGTCAGCCACATGTTCGAGCGGTTTACCGACCGGGCCCGTCGCGTCATCGTCCTTGCACAGGAGGAGGCGCGCGAGCTCAACCACAATTACATGGGCACCGAGCACATCCTGCTCGGCCTGATCAAGGAGGGCGAGGGCGTCGCAGCGAAGGCGCTCGAGTCCATGGGCATCAACCTCGACGACGTGCGCCGCGAGGTCATCGACATTATCGGCCACGGCACCCAGCCGGTGACGGGCCACATCCCGTTCACCCCGCGCGCGAAGAAGGTGCTGGAGCTTTCCCTGCGCGAGGGCCTGCAGATGGGCCACAAGTACATTGGCACCGAGTTCCTGCTTCTCGGCCTCATCCGTGAGGGCGACGGTGTGGCGGCCCAGGTGCTGATCAAGCTCGGCGCGGACCTGCCGCGCGTGCGCCAGCAGGTTATCCAGCTGCTGTCCGGCTACGAGGGCGGCGAGGGCCAGAACCCGGAATCCCCGCAGCAGGGCCAGCCGGGCTTCGCAGGTGCCGGCGCGGGTCCACGCGCTGGTGGCGGCCCGCAGGGCGGCGAGCGCTCCAACTCGCTGGTGCTGGATCAGTTTGGCCGCAACCTCACCGCGGCGGCCAAGGAAGGCAAGCTCGACCCGGTTGTCGGCCGCGACAAGGAGATCGAGCGCGTTATGCAGGTGCTGTCGCGCCGCACCAAGAACAACCCGGTCCTCATCGGCGAGCCCGGTGTGGGTAAGACCGCCGTGGTTGAGGGCCTCGCCCTGGACATCGCCAACGGCAAGGTCCCGGAGACGCTGAAGGACAAGCAGGTCTACTCCCTGGACCTTGGTTCCCTGGTGGCGGGTTCCCGCTACCGCGGCGACTTTGAGGAGCGCCTGAAGAAGGTGCTCAAGGAGATCAACCAGCGCGGCGACATCATCCTGTTCATCGACGAGATTCACACCCTCGTCGGCGCGGGTGCCGCAGAGGGTGCCATCGACGCGGCTTCGCTGCTGAAGCCGAAGCTGGCGCGCGGCGAGCTCCAGACCATCGGCGCGACCACGCTGGACGAGTACCGCAAGCACATTGAGAAGGACGCGGCCCTTGAGCGTCGCTTCCAGCCTGTGCAGGTGGACGAGCCGTCCGTGGAAGACACTGTGCAGATCCTCAAGGGCCTGCGCGACCGCTACGAGGCGCACCACCGCGTGTCCTACACCGACGACGCCCTCAAGGCGGCAGCGACGCTGTCGGACCGCTACATCAACGACCGTTTCCTGCCGGACAAGGCCGTCGATCTTCTCGACGAGGCCGGTGCCCGCATGCGCATCAAGCGAATGACCGCCCCGGAGGACTTGCGCGAGGTGGACGACCGCATCTCCGAGGTTCGCAAGGAGAAGGAAGCGGCGATCGACGCCCAGGACTTCGAAAAGGCCGCCGGCCTGCGCGACACCGAGCGCAAGCTGGGGGAGGAGCGCTCCGCCAAGGAAAAGAAGTGGCGCTCCGACGACCTGGAGGAGATCGCCGAGGTCGGCGAGGATCAGATCGCGGACGTGCTGGCCAACTGGACCGGCATCCCGGTGTTCAAGCTCACCGAGAGCGAGTCGAACCGTCTGCTCCACATGGAAGATGAGCTGCACAAGCGCATCATCGGCCAGGACGAGGCAGTCAAGGCTGTCTCCCGCTCCATCCGCCGCACCCGTGCCGGCCTGAAGGACCCGAACCGTCCGTCCGGCTCCTTCATCTTCGCCGGCCCTTCCGGTGTGGGTAAGACGGAGCTGTCCAAGGCACTCGCGGAGTTCCTCTTCGGCGACGACGACTCGCTGATCCAGGTGGACATGGGCGAGTTCCACGACCGCTTCACTGCCTCGCGCCTCTTCGGCGCACCTCCGGGATACGTCGGCTACGAAGAGGGCGGCCAGCTCACCGAGAAGGTACGCCGCAAGCCGTTTAGCGTGGTGCTTTTCGACGAGATCGAGAAGGCGCACAAGGAGATCTACAACACGCTTCTCCAGGTGCTCGAAGAGGGCCACGTCACCGACGGCCAAGGCCGCAACGTGGACTTCAAGAACACGGTGCTGATCTTCACCTCGAACCTGGGCACCTCCGACATTTCCAAGCCGGTCGGCCTGGGCTTCACAGGAGACAGCGCCACGGATTCCGAGGCGCAGTACGAGCGCATGAAGGGCAAGGTCCACGACGAGCTGAAGAAGCACTTCCGTCCGGAGTTCCTGAACCGCATCGACGAGATCGTGGTGTTCAAGCAGCTCAACCAGGACGAGATTGTCAAAATGGTGGACCTGCTCATCAGCCGCGTGGACAAGAACCTGGCCGCGCAGGACATGGGCATCGAGCTGACCGAGAACGCGAAGAACCTGCTCGCAGTCCGTGGCTTCGACCCGGTGCTGGGTGCGCGCCCGCTGCGCCGCACGATTCAGCGCGAGATCGAGGACATCCTGTCGGAGAAGATTCTGTTCGGCGAAATCGGCGCCGGCGAGATCATCACCGTGGATGTCGAAGGTTGGGACGGCGACGTCGAGGCTGCGCGCAAGGAACGAGGCAAGGCCGCGCCGGACGCGACGTTCACCTTCACCCCGCGTCCGCGCCCGCTGCCTGCAGAGGCCTTCGACGTGGAGCCGGAGGACGAGGTCCGCGACATCGAGCCGGAGCGCACCCAGCCGGAGTCCGAGGCCTCAGAGTTCCCGGATGAGCGCGAAGATCAGAAGGACAGCGACGGCAAGGAAGGCGGCGACGGCAACGAGGGCAACGGCCCCGAGCCGGTGTAAGCGTAAGCCCACAAGCCCAGGGCGCCGAGAGTGCCCAGCACGGAGAACACGATAGCGGTGATCTCCACGGCGTTGAGCCCCTCCACCACCTCATACTCGGGGTGGTCGGAGGGGCACACCTGTTTCATGGGCCTGCCCTTGAAGCGGTCGGATAGCCAGTCCGAGACGTTGCCGGTCTGCAGCAGCAGCGGCAGCGCGTGGCCGGAGCCCGGCGCGCGCGGGGTGAGCTCGCGGCGGCCGGACGACAAAGGCTGCGTGGGCGACCCCGGCACCACCACGCGGCGGTACTCCACATCGGCGCCGATTGCGCAGTAGTCCTCGGCCAGCTGGGTGGCCTGCGGCTCCGGCACAAGGTCGTCGTCCGGGTTGGTCAGCACCATGATCGGCGCGTTCGGCTTCACCTTGCCAAGCTTGTTGTGCTCGAGGTATTTGCCGATGCGCTCGTCTTCCTCCGCGATGTCGGCGAAGGTCTTGCCGTCGACGAAGATGTCGCCGGTGATCTTTGGGGCGTTCCTTGAGGCGTCCACCACGCACGAGGTTTTCAGGTCCTCTAGCAGGGCCTTGCCGTCGTCGGTGAGATACCCGTCGAGAGCCTCGCGGAATTCGGGGTAGGTCTCCGAGTAGCTGGCGGCGGCGAAACCCGCCACTGCGGTGAGCATCGGTGCGGACGCCTGCTGCAGCACGCCCAGTGGGTCGGCCGGGGGAGCTCCAGAGAAAGTACCAACCACGTTGAGCTCCGGGGCGTAGTCGCCGACGAGCTCCGCGGCCGCCGCAGCCGCGCCTCCGCCCTGGGAGTAGCCCCAGAACGCCACCTTCTCGCCGCGTTTGGCTACGGCGCGGGCAGCATCAATTACTGCCCGGCCCTGGTCGACGCGGTTGAGGTAAGTGTGCAGGCCGTCGGTGCCCAAGCCCATGTAGTCCGTGACTACCACGCGGTAGCCGTCGTCGAGAAGCATCTGCACCATTGGCACTTCGTAGTTGATGTTCACCGTGCCGTTGGGCCCGAGGGAGGACAGCATCGACGATGCCGCCGACGGTGCGCACTGGTCGCCCAGGCCGCGCGTGCCCGGGGCGAGAACGATCAGGCCCTTCGCAAACGGACGGTCGTACAGTGCGCCGGTGACCGGCACTTTCTCGCCGCGCTCGTTGACGGAGGTGTAGCGGATGCGCTTGCCGTTGGACCCCAGCACCCGCTTTTTCGCGTCAAGCTTGCCGGGGCTATCACCCGCCGCGCCGTCAAGCGCCTGCGAGGACATCTCCGGGAGCGACGAAAGCGACGACGCGTCACCGATCACCTCGAAGGTGGACGAGCCGACCGACGACAACGACGACAGGGACTCCGCGCTCAAATCCTCAGCGTGCGCAGAGGGACAAATCAGGAGAGGGACAGCAAAAAGACACCACCGTTTACGCATAGGAAGCAGTGTAAGCTCCCGCCCATGGGAATTCAGTACCGCAAGCGCCAAAAGATCAGCGACGGCAGCTGGCTCAACTACTCCAAGTCCGGTGTGTCCGCGTCGAAGAAGATCGGACCGGTCACCTTCAACTCCCGCGGCGGCGTGTACGTGAAGCTGCCCGGCGGGCTGCACTACCGCGGCAGGTGGAAGTAACCCTTCTCGTCTTGTTCGGCCAGGCCGTCCTCGAGCAGTGAAAACAGCGCGCGGGAAAGCTGTGCGGGGTCGTGCCAGAGGTCGTCGATAAGCTTTTGCTCAACCGGCCCCTCGGACTCCCGCAACAACCGCATGATCTTGCCGCGCACCTGGCGGTCGGTGCCGACAAAACGCTGAGCACGCTTCTTCACCTCCGCCTCCGGTTTGCCGGCCGCGAGCCACGCGCACTCAGAGCGCACCGGGCATTCCTCGCATTTCGGCGCCCGCGCGGTGCACACGAGCGCGCCGAGCTCCATCAGCCCAACAGAAAACTCGGGGCCATTCTGCTCCGGCAAGAGCGCCGCAACCTGCTCGATTTCCTTCTTGCCGGGTGCCCCGAGCGCCTCGCCGCGCTCCACGCGGGCCACCACTCGCCGCACATTCGTGTCCACAACCGGCACGTTTTTCCCGTACGCGAAGCACGCCACCGCCCGCGCGGTGTAGTCGCCGATCCCGGGGAGCGCCAGCAGCTTATCGACGTCCTCCGGCACCTCCCCGCCATGCTCATCCACAATGACCTGCGCGCATTCTTTGAGACGCAGAGCCCGGCGCGGGTAGCCCAGGCTGCCCCAGGCGCGCAGGATCTCATCCGTGCCAGCCTGCGCGAACGCCGCCGGGGTGGGCCAGCGTTGCATCCATTCCTGCCAGATCGGCGCGACGCGCTCGACCTGGGTTTGATGGCTCATCACCTCGCTGAGCAGCACGCCCCACGGAGACGTTGACGAGTTTCGCCACGGCAGTTCGCGAGCGTTGGCTCGATACCAGGAAAGGATCTTGTTTTGGCGCAGTTTCGTCACAATGCGTGCAACAATAGCGGTCATGACTAATGTGACCGACCTCCAGGCCGCCACCACACCCCGCGAAGTGTGGGAGCTGCTGAAAGCCGGCAACGAGCGTTTCGCCACCGGCAACACCGCGGACCCGCGCCGCGACCCCGCAACCCGCCAGCAGCTCACCTCCGGCCAGAACCCGGCAGTGTGCGTTGTGGGCTGCTCCGACTCGCGCGTGCCAATTGAGCTGCTTTTCGACGCCGGTTTCGGCGACATCTTCGTCATCCGCACCGCCGGCGGCTGCGTGGACTCCGCGGTGTCGGCGTCCGTCGAATACGCCGTGGACGGCCTCGGTGTCGACCTCGTGCTTTTCCTCGCCCACGAGAAGTGCGGCGCCGTGGGGGCAGCCGTGGAAGCACTCAGCTCCGGCGACATCCCGCCGGGGCTGACGCGCGTGTTCGTGGAGAAGATTTCGCCGGCCGTCGCCGAGGCGAAAACCCGCGGCGAGCAGGTGGAGCAGGCGCACGCACGCAACGGTGCAGAGCACCTGGTGGCCCGCATCCCGTCCGTCATTTCCGGGCTGGAGCACAAGACGGTGGGTGTGGTTGGTGCGCGATACCGCCTGTCCGACGGCCGTGTCGAGACCACCTACGAAAACTTCGGCGATTAAGTTATAGGCATGTCGAACCAGCGCCCACTGCCTCCGGAGATCTACATGCGCCGCCGCGTGGCGGCCCTCGTCATCCTGTTGGTGATTGTGGCGCTTTTGGTGTGGGGACTGTCCGCGTTCGCCCGCGGCGGCAAGACCGACGAGACGGAAAGCACCCCCGAGACCGTGTCGGAAGCACCGTCCACCACCCTGGCCACCGAGCCGACGGTGCAGCTTTCCGAGGAGAGCACGACCAGCCCCACCCAGTCGAGTGAAGAAACCGTCGCCGCTCCCGTGAAGAAGGGCAGCTGCGAGCTGGCTGACCTGAAGATCCACGCCTCCAGTAACCAGCCCTCCTACGCCGTCGGGGTCCAGCCGGTGTTTTACATGGAGGTGGAAAACCCGACCGACACCGACTGCGTGGTTAATCTGGACGACAACCTGCTGCGCTTCGAGGTCTACGACATGGCCACCAACGACCGCATCTGGTCCGACACCGACTGCTACCCGCCAGTCGCCGCCGGCTCCGTCGAGTTCGCGCCGGGCGAGAAGCGACGCTGGGAGGCCCGCTGGTCCGCCACCGCATCGCAGCCGGGACAGTGCGACAGCCGCCCGGAAGTGAAGGCTGGCTCCTACTTCCTGCACGGCGTGATCGGGGATAACGCCTCCGACGCAAGCCCCTTCAACATCACCTAAGCCGCTCGAGCGCCTCCGCGAGGGTGGAGACGGGGCGGACCGTCAGGCCGTCGATAGACAGCTTCTCCCCGGCAGGCACGATCGCGCTGGTGTAACCCATGCGCGCCGCTTCTTGGAGGCGCCGGCCGAGGTTGGGCACGCGCCTGATCTCGCCCGCCAGCCCCACCTCGCCCACGACCACCGTTTTCGCAGGCAGTGGCTTTTCGTGCAGGCTCGACCACGTGGCCAGCGCGACGGCGAGGTCCGTGGCCGTCTCCGTGATCTTCACCCCGCCGACGGTGGCCACGTACGCGTCCTTGTCGTTCGTGCGTTCCCCGCAGCGCGCTTGCAGCACCGCCAGCACCATGGGCACCCGGTTGAAATCGAGGCCGGTGACCACGCGCCGCGGGCTCTTGTTCACCGGGTCCACGGTCAGCGCCTGCACCTCAGCGAGGATAGGGCGCACGCCGTCCATCGCCACCGTCACTGCGGATCCGTCCGGCGTTTTCCCGCGGTGCGACAGGAACAACCCCGACGGGTCCGGCACCTCCCGGATGCCGCTGGAGGTCTGCTCGAAGCAGCCGACCTCGTCCGTGGCGCCGAAGCGGTTCTTAATGCCGCGGAGCATTCTTAGCGACGACTGCCTGTCCCCCTCAAAGTTCAACACCACGTCCACCAGGTGTTCCAGCACGCGCGGGCCGGCGACGTTGCCGTCCTTGGTCACGTGCCCCACTAGCAGCACCGGGATGTTCGTGGTCTTGGCCAGCGTGGTCAGCGCCGCAGTGACCGCGCGGGACTGCGCCACGCCGCCGGCGACGCCCTCGACGCCGGCGGCGTGCATGGTCTGCACCGAATCCACAATCAGCAACGACGGCTTCAGCTGCTCCACGTGCCCAAACACCACGTCCAGGTTGGACTCGGCGGCCAGATACAGCGTGTCCACCAGCGCCTCCGTGCGCTCGGCGCGGGCCCGGACCTGGCCCGCAGACTCCTCCGCCGTGACGTAGAGCGCCTTGCGTCCCTGCTTTGCCCAGCGCGACGCCACCTCCAGCAACAGCGTGGACTTACCCACACCGGGCTCGCCCGCCATCAGCACCACGGAGCCGGGCACCACACCGGAGCCGAGCACGCGGTCCAGCTCCCGGATGCCGGACTTCACAGTCTTCGTCGCCGCAGCCTCGACCTTCGTGATCGGGCTCGCGGGAGCTGACGGTGTCAGCGAGGACGTCTTCACCGGGCCCGAAGCAGCCGGCGCCTCCTCTTGGAGCGTGCCCCAAGACCCGCACTCGGGGCAGCGGCCGAGCCACTTGGGGGAGGAGTAGCCGCACTCGGTGCAGGTGTGGATCACACGGGGTTTCTTTGCCATGCGCCACACCGTATAACACGGCCCCGACACGGTGTTCGAACATGAAAAAACCGCTGGTTAAACCAGCGGTTTCGCAAGAAGGGGGAGCTTAGACCTCGCGGTCCACCTGGCCGGAAGCCAGGGTCGGGGCGGACACGGTTGCCACGACATCCAGGGAGCCGGTGTCGAAGTTGAAGGTCACCGGCACGTTGCCGCCGTAGGCGAAGTCGTCGTTCGCCAGTGTGGTCGCGGTGTACTCGATGCAGTTGTCGTTTTTGTCCTGCGGCATGCGCTCCAGACCATCCTTGGAATCCGCAACCAGCGCGCAGTTGTAGGCGATGGAGGAGTTGCCGGAGATGGTCACGTTCTGGCCGTCCACGTCGACGGACTTCAGGATGTGGTCCTTCATAGCGGTGTCCTGGTTGGTGGCGGTGAACTTCAGGGCGGCCTGGCCGTCCTCAGCGAGCACCACGGTCACGTCCTGCACGGCGACGGAACCGTCCTCGGTGGAGGCGCTAGCGCCGTCAACGGCCGCAACCTGGTTCGAGGTTTGGGTGATCTGGCCAGCGGAGCAGCCAACGAGGGCCAGGGTGGCGCAGCCAGCGACGGCGGCGGCAGCGACGCGCTTCAGGGACTTCACGGGGTGTCCTCCATCATCAAACTCATTCGAGGGTTTCCTCCGCAATACTCTAGCGTCTGCACAGTAAGTTTTCCCACTTGCTCCCCCTATTGGGCGAGCCGACCTTTGGTCGTCGATAAGCGAAGTGCGGGGTGGTAGGGTGTTGGGGTCTGAACTTCGCCTAACGACGCAAGGAGCCGCAATGGAATTCAAGGTCGGAGAAGTGGTTGTGTACCCGCACCACGGAGCGGCCCGAATCGCCGATATCGAGCAGCGCGAGATGCGCGGAGAGACCCTCGATTACCTGGTGCTGCAGATTCTCCACTCGGACCTTGAAGTGCGCGTTCCGGTGAAGAACTCCGAGCTTGTCGGTGTGCGCGACGTGGTCAACGAGGAAGGCCTGCAGAAGGTGTTCTCCGTGCTGCGCGAGACCGACGTGGAGGAGGCGGGCAACTGGTCCCGCCGCTACAAGGCCAATCAGGAGCGGCTCGCGTCCGGCGACATCAACAAGGTCGCGGAGGTTGTCCGCGACCTCTGGCGCCGCGACCAGGGTAAGGGCCTTTCCGCAGGTGAAAAGCGCATGCTGGGTAAGGCGCGCCAAATCCTCGTCGGCGAGCTCGCGTTGGCGGAGCCGGTGGATGAGAAGAAGGTCGAGGAGATGGATAAGCAGATCCAGGCCATCATCGACGAGCAGGTCAAGGCCGGAATTTCCGTGGACCCGGGCCAGGTCGACGATGATGACGAGGTGGATCTGGACGACCTCTCCTTCGATGACGAGGACGACGGCAAGTAAATTGCGCCGCGAAACCGTGGCGGTTGTCGCCGCCGCCGGGCAGGGGACCCGCCTGGGCGCCGAAGTGCCCAAGGCATATGTGGCGCTTGGTGGCCGGACGCTGCTCGAGCGCTCCGTGGCGACGATGTCCGAGGTCGTCGACCACGTTGTCGTAGTGGTCAGCCCGTCGATGGAAACGCGCGCCCGCGAGCTCCTGGCCGGCTACGAGGTCCAGTTCGTGCATGGAGGTGCGGAGCGCGCGGACTCCATCTTCGCGGCACTCAAAGCGATTTCGCTTGACGACGCCTGCGTGGTCGTCCACGACGCCGCCCGCGCGTTAACCCCCGCGGCGATGGTTTCGCGCGTAGTTGACGCGGTGCTTAGCGGCGCCCCTGCCGTGGTGCCTGTGGTGCCGGTGGCGGACACTGTGAAGCGGGTTTCGGGGGAGATCGTCGAAGAGACCCTGGACCGTTCTGCGCTTCGCGCTGCCCAGACGCCGCAAGGGTTTGACCTGCGGATGCTGCGCGAGGCGAACGAAAAGTACCTCGCCGAGAAACCAGCGTTTGTCGCCACCGACGACGCCTCCCTTATGGAGTGGTTCGGTGTGCCGGTCGTGTCCGTGGAGGGGGATCCCATGGCGTTCAAAATCACCACCCCGCTGGATTTGCGGTTGGCGGAAAGCGTGGTCGGCGCGTTCTAAGGCCCGTGTCGGGGTCGTTTGCTATAGGTAGCGTGGGGAGATCTCGCCTTAACAGGGGTTCGAAAACATATCCGAAAAAGTTTTGAAAAACCCTTGACGTGGAAAATGTGTCGGCATTATGTTCGACGTTAGTTCCGGGAGGAAGGTGAGACATGAACGGAACTTTTGCAACGGAGAGAGAAGGCTGTCCGATCGCCGCAGCAGGCCAGGCGATGCGGGAGGCGGAGTTCCAGATCTTCCACCGCTACGCCAGGCCGTTGGTAGAAGTGGAGGACTTCGAACTAGAGGCCTATTCGATTGCGATGGCCGTAGGGGAGAGCCAGAGTTGGGCTGAAAGTGGGATTCTTGGGTATTCGGTGCTCGCTGATTTACCGAAGCTGCGGGCGCTGCAGGAAGAGACTCGCCGGTTGGACGTGAGACGCCTGTCGGCCATCGAGTCCACCTTGAACCGGCTCAACCACCTGGCCACGCCAGACATTCTCGCCGGCATGGACGAGTACCTGGTCAAGGTTTTCACGCCGCGACGGGTGGGGGCGGAGTTGCCGTCGCCAAGCTCGCTGCGTCGCCGCCTGCGCGAGCGGATCCAGCGCATCGATTCGGACCTGGCGCCGAACCAGAAGAAGATCAAGGACAGGAAGAAGGAGAAGGACCTGCCGCTTGGCACCTGCCGCAGCCACTTCTACGGCCAGGACGACGGCGATGCGGGGCTGAATGTGGAGGGCGACCCCGTCACGGTCAGCCTAATGGAGCGTTTCACCGAACAGGTGGCGCGCGAGCACAAGCTCTCGAGGGACGACGCGATCAAGGCCATCCTCACCGGCGATATTCGTGCGACGCCGAAGGTCGTGCTCTACATGTTCACGTCGAAGACACCGGGCAGCTCGTACTACATCCCGAATTTCGGTTGGACCGACGCGGACGGCACCGCCGCAGTGGAACAGATGCTGGAGGACAACCCGCCCCACGTCGTGGACCTGGACGAAGCGGAGTGCGCCGAAACTGAGGCGTACGTGCCTACCACCGCCATCCGTGCGTTGGTGCAGGCTTGCGACGGGGTGTGCCTCTGGCCCGGCTGCAACGTGAAGGCCGAAAACTGCCAGCTGGACCACCGCATCCCGTTCGACGAAGGCGGCAAGACCACCGCCTCAAACCTGTTCAGCCTCTGTGCGCACCACCACAACCTAAAGACCGATCGCCGCGTCTACTACGTGCCCGATCCGGTTACCGGCGAAATAGTGTGGCTGCACTCGGACGGCACCTTCCAAGTCTCGGCCCCGGAAGGGTTCATCACCGACTATCTGCAGCCGACGAACCCGAGGTGGAAGACAACGCTGGCGAAACGGCGACAGAAACGCAAGGACCGTGCCGAGTTTTACAACCGCTGCCACTCTGCGGTGGAGAAGTACGAAAACGACTTCGACTACGACGCATGCATGGCCACGATCCGCGCGATGGAGGACAGGTTTGGCATGACATTCGAGTATCCGCCGAAAAAGAAGCCGGAGTGCACCCCGGATATTCTCGCCGCGCTGGAAAATCAATGGAAGGAGATTGAGCTCGAGGAGATGCAGGAGTACTACTCCGTCCGCGACTTTAGCGACGCTGAAGTAGCGTCGTACTTATGACAAATCTTCGAGTAGGTACGGCGTTCGACGCCCACCAGATCCAACCCGGGAAGGAATGCTGGATCGCCGGCATTCTCCACGAAGACCAGGACGGCTGCGAGGGGCATTCGGACGGCGACGTGGTCAGCCACGTCATCGTCGACGCCGTATTGTCCGCCTCCGGCCTCGGCGACCTCGGCTCCTTCGTCGGCGTCGGCCGTCCGGAGTATGACGGGGTACGTGGCGTCCAACTACTGCAAGAGCTGAAAGAGCTTCTCGACGCCCACGGTCACACCGTCGTCAACGTCTCCGCCCAACTGATCGGCCAAACCCCGAAGATGTCGCCGGTGCGCGAGGAGGCGGAGCGGGTGCTCTCGGAGGCGCTCGGCGCCCCGGTGTCTGTGTCGGCGACGACCACGGACCACATGGGATTCACCGGCAGCGGCGAGGGCCGTGCGGCCATAGCGACGGCCTTGGTGGAACGAAAGTTCCCTAATTCGTAACTAAAGTTCCTCACCTGCGGTTTTAGCTTCCTTCCAGAGAAATCTGGGGTTACCGTAACCCCATGCGAAAATTACGTACAGCGCTTGCTGCGGTGCTTGGAACCATCGCGGTGGCCCACGCCCCCATCGCGGCGGCGGTCCCGGCGATGCCGCAGGGGTACCCCATCGAAAACCTGGACACGGAGTGCAGCGCCGGCGTCACGCCGGAGTGGCGCTACGGCGAGACCGCCCGCCGCTACCTGGCAGACGGCACCCTCCAGTTCACTAACCGCACCGACCAGACTGTGCCCTACACGGCCACGGTGGAGACGGGCACGAACCGCAAGATCGAGGCCAATTCGAAGGCGGCCCTGCCCAGCGGCTGGGATACCACCGCGAAAGCCGACATCGGCTTGAAGGAGTCCAACGGCTGGATCGAGGGCGAGACCTTCGGCCCGATCGAGCTCGGCCCGGGCGAGTCGTTCCGCGTGGATTACGGCGTGCTGGAGAAGGACTTCATCTCCATGTTTGTCACCTGCGACAACGGCGTGCTGCGCAACGCCCCGGGCGCGAACGTCATCCGCGGTACTGGACCGGCGGAACGCTACGCGTTCGCGTACATCATCAAGGCGGATGGCTCCGTGTCCAACCTGGCAATGGAGATTCCGGCCCGTGCTGAGGGGGCGAATTCGAAGCCTGCCGGCGACACATACACCGCCACCTCTGGGCCGAGCTTGGAAAAGGTGGCGGGGGAACGGGACGCCGTCGTCAAGCCTGATGCGAGCTTCCGCCGCGACGAAGAATGGCCGCAGCTGAATGAGCCCGCACGCGAGGGCGACAAATCCTGGTACCCGCACGACATCGAGGCGGTCGCTCCGACCTTCCGGAAGCCGGGATACTCCCAGGACTTCCTCAACTGGTCCAAGGGCGACTACACCTTCCGTCCAGTGACCGATCACGTCGTCGGCGCGGAGAACGACCAGTACCTCAACTGGATGGGCGAAAACGGCCGGCTGCCGGAAGGGTGGCTCACCTCCGTCGGTGCGGTCAAGCGCGCCTACATGCCGGTGAACACCCCGCTCAAGCCCATCGACCTGAAGCCGGGCGACCGCGTTCGCGTCGAGTACGGCACCACGATGACGCGCATCAACTACAGCGAAATCTCCGCCGGCCGCGACGGGAAATACTCCCGCGTGGTTACGCACCCGCAGTCGGCGGCGCCGTCCGGATTCTGGGCTGAGGCCACCGTGACCAGCAAGGACGGAACCGAGCAGGTCATCGACGTCACCCCAGACGAGTACCGCAACCTCCCCGTACCCACCCAAACCTACCTCTAAGGAACAACCATGAAACGCACCATCGCAATGCTCACCACCGCCGCCGTCGTCGCTCTCGCTCCGGCCGCCAACGCCCTGCCGCAGCGCACCTATGACGAGACGAACCCGACCACCATCGGAGATTCCTGCGCTGTCCCGGGTGACCGCGGCCAGACGGTGGAGATCGTCCGCAGCTACTTCGACGGCTCCGCCGGCACCTGGACCGTGGCGAACTACAACGATGAGCCGCTGCCGGTGACCCGCTCCATCACCGAGACCAAGACCAAGACCTGGAACGTCAGCGCGGGCCTGAGCTTCGACGTGGCCAAGCTGATTCAGTTCACCTTCTCCACCAGCTACACGGACGAGCAGTCCTACGAGGTCGGTGAGAAGGTCGGCCCGTACGACATTGCCCCGGGGAAGACCGCCGTGCTGCAGGCCGGCTGGATCGTCTCCGACTTCAAGGGCCAGGAGACCGTCTGCGGCGCAAACGGCACCTGGGAAGCGGCCGGCAACACCTTCACCGCGACGATGCCGAAGGAACGCCACGTCCGCGTGAGCACCCGCGACAACATCGACTGGGGTGCGTAAATGAAAAAGGCGATCCTCGCAGTGGCGGCGGCGCTTGCTCTGGCGCCTGCTGCCAATGCGGCACCCTACGACTTCGAGCTTCCGCAACGCTGGAACGAGGATCTCGCACCTGGGAGCCGGTGCGCCACCCCGGGCATGACCGACACCTACGTCGATGCGACCCGCCGCTGGTTCAAGCAGACCGACGCCGCGAGCGTGGGCAACGACACCGAAGGCCCGGTGCCGGTGGAACAGACCGTGAAGGAAAAGCGGGTTGAGACCCTCGAGGTATCCGGCACCTTCACCCCGAAGGGCGACCTGGTGAAAAACCTGTCTCGCTCGTACGGCTGGAACTACGTGCACCAGGTCAGCTGGTCGCTGAACCAGGTGGTCGGCCCGTACACCCTCGACGCGGGGAAGCAGGGCAGGCTCGTGTGGGGCTTCACCATGCTCGACGGCGACGCACAGGACGTGAAGTGCAGCGAGGACCAGGTTTGGGAGCCGCTCGGCGAGCAGTACGAGTTCAGCGTTCCTGAGGCTCGCTACTCGGAGCTCAAGGTGGACGAGTCGTCGCTGTAGACTGCGGTGTTGTGAAGCAACGCATTTTCGACACCAAAACCCGCACGCTGCGCGACTTCGAGCCGATCCGGCCCGGACATGTCTCGATTTACCTGTGCGGTGCCACCCCGCAGGCCAAGCCCCACATCGGGCACCTGCGCTCGGGTGTCGCGTTCGACATCGTCCGGCGCTGGTTTATGGCCAACGACTACGACGTCGCGTTCGCGCGCAACGTCACGGACATCGACGACAAGATCCTGACCAAGGCGCGCGAGCACAATCGTCCCTGGTGGGAGTGGGTCTCCACGTACGAGCGCGAGTTCACCCGCGCGTACGACACCCTCGGCGTGCTGCCGCCTTCCGTGGAGCCGCGCGCGACCGGGCATGTGACCCAGATGGTCGACTACATGCAGCGGCTTATCGACGCAGGCTTCGCCTACCCCCGCGATGGCTCCGTCTACTTCGACGTCAATGCCTGGGTTAAGGCCGGCGGGGATTACGGCTCGATCTCCGGCAACAAGCTGGAAGATATGACAGGCGACGACCCGGACTTCGCGCTGTGGAAGGCCGCTAAGCCCGGCGAGCCGAGCTGGCCCACCCCGTGGGGGCCGGGCCGCCCCGGCTGGCACCTCGAGTGCTCGGCAATGTCCACCTGGTACCTCGGCTCCGAGTTCGACATCCACGGCGGCGGGCTGGACCTGCAGTTCCCGCACCACGAGAACGAACAGGCCCAGTCGCACGCCGCCGGCGATGGATTTGCCCATTTCTGGATGCACAACCACTGGGTGACCATGGCGGGCGAGAAGATGTCGAAGTCGCTCGGCAACGTGCTGTCCATCGACGCGATGCTCGAGCAGGTTCGCCCCGTGGAACTGCGCTACTACCTCGGCTCCGCGCACTACCGCAGCGTCCTGGAGTACTCGCCCGAGGCCCTGCAGGAGGCGGCGGCCGGCTACCGGCGCATCGAGGAATTTGTGAAGCGCGCCGGCATGCCCGAGCCCACCACCTGGACCGACGGATTCGCTGAAGCACTCAACGACGACTTCTCCGTGCCCAAGGCGCTCGCCGAGATTCACAACCTCGTCCGCGAGGGCAACAAGGCGAAGGACCCCGCCCCTATCGCTGCGCAGGTTCGTGCGATGGCGGCCGTGTTGGGCGTGGATCCGGGGGCGTGGCCGTCGTCGACAAGCAATAGCAACGCGCTGGATGTGCTGGTGCGCGCGGAGCTGGAACGCAGGGCGACCGCCCGCGCGGAGAAGGACTGGGCGACTGCCGACGAGGTGCGCGACAGGCTGGCCGCGGCCGGCATCGAGGTGACCGACACGGCCGATGGGCCGCAGTGGCAGGTGAAGGAGTAGATCATGGCGAAACCGTACGAGCGGCCTGACAAGCAAAAGAAGAACAAGAAGGGCCCCACGAAGGGCTCCGGCGGGCAGCGCCGCCGCGGCCTGCGCGGCAAGGGCGCGACCCCGAAGGCGGAAGACCGCGTCTACCACGCAGCCCACAAGCGCAAGCTTGACCGGCAGCGCCGCGCACAGGGGCGCCACGACCGGGAGGTCGCCGACATGGTGGTCGGCCGCAACCCGGTTGTGGAATGTCTCAAGGCGAAGGTGCCGGCCGAAGCGCTGTACGTGGTCGCTGGTACCGGCCACGACCAGCGGCTGAGCGAGGCGGTCGGCATGGCCAACTCCAAGGGCATCCCGGTGCACGAGGTGCCGCGCCAACAGCTCGACGCGATGACCGGCAACGGCATGCACCAGGGCCTCGGCCTGAAGATCCAGCCGTACAAGTACGCGGACTTTGACGATTTGCTCGAGTCCGTGGACGGGCCCGGTATGTTCGTGGTGCTGGACAACATCACCGACCCGCGCAACCTCGGCGCGGTGATCCGTTCGACCGCGGCCTTCGGCGGCAACGGCGTGATCATCCCGGAGCGCCGCTCGGCGCAGGTCACCGGCGTGGCGTGGAGGACATCGGCCGGCACCGCGGCGCGGCTGCCTGTGGCGCGCGTGACCAACGTGACCCGTACCGTCAAGCAGTTCAAAGACAACGGCTACACCGTGGTCGGCCTCGATGCGGGCGGCGAGCACACCCTGGACACCTTCGACCAGGCCACCGACAACGTGGTCATCGTCGTCGGCTCCGAAGGCAAGGGCATCTCGCGCCTGGTGCGCGAAAACTGCGACGTCATCATGTCCGTGCCCATGGAGGACTGGGTGGAATCCCTCAACGCCTCCGTCGCGGCGGGCGTGGTGCTAAGCGAGTTTGCTAGGCAAAGAAGAACTCGCGGATAAGCTCCCCGCCGGTAGGGGACTTCGGGTTGTGGCCCAGCCGCGGGTCGAGGTCCTTGTCCACCGGCACCATGTGCCCGGCCCCCTCGAGGGAGACGAGGCGGACCGGGTGCTCGCCGGTCCAATCGTCGACGCGGAGCTTCTCGCTTGTCGACGTTACGTGGTCGGTGCAGCCGTTTAAGTTCGCAAAAAACTCGGCGGAGTTGAGGGCAGACCGGGTTTCTCCCCGGTTGTTGCCGCCGATGCCGGCCACGCCGCCTTTGTATGGCACGAGCTTGTCTTTTGTGCCCTGGACGGCCAGAAGCCTCGTCGGTTGGTAGTTGTCGGTGGTGGTCAGCGTGTTGTCGGCAGTTGGCATTGACGCGCCGAAGGTGGCGGCGCCGGTGAGCAGCCCTGGGGCGTCGAAAAGCAGGCGCATGACCATCTGCCCGCCGTTAGAAAAACCGCAGCCGATCACCGTGTCGGCGCTGTAGTGCTCGACGAGTTTCGTGAGGAAGCCGACGTCGTCGATGCGCATGCGGCGCGCATCCTCGTTGAAGCCCGCGCGCAGGTCGTTGAAGTGGTGCTTGATGCCGTCCGGGTAGACCACGGTGGGGCCGAGGCCCTCGAAGGTGCGGTCGGTGAAGTTGCGCAGCACGTTGCCGGACTGCAGCGAGCCGTGCAGGACCAGAAGGAGGGCGTTGGTCGTGCCTTCGATCTCGATCCAGCGGCGCTCGTGGCCCTGGTGGACTAGCGCGTGGCGCTCCATGCTTCCCTTTCGTCGGCGAGTTGGGTGAGCAATTGTGCCATGGCATCAACGTTGGGCACCCGGCGGGTGGCCCGCGACGGTTTTGTGCCGACTTTGATGCCGAGGTCGTTGTCATCGAGGACCGCCATGGCGTGCTCGTCGGTGTCGTCGTCGCCGGCGAAAATCGTTTGGTTAAACGCCTGCTTGTAATCGTGTAGCCAGGTGCCCTTGGTGATCGACACCGCAGAAAACTCCACCACGTTGTGGCCCTGAGTCTTCGGGCGGCCATGGGTGTCGATGGCGTCCGCGGCGGCGAGGATGGTTGCCGCGACGTCGCGGTCGTGGACTTGTGCCACGTGAAGGACGCGCTGGTACGGCTTGACCTCCACGTAGGCGCCGTCGGTGGCGAGGGTGTTGAGCTGGTTCTCGATGCTGTCCAGGTAGGCGCGGTCTTCTTCTGCAAGTTTTGGACCCGGCTCCGCGCCATGGGAGCCGATCAGGGTGACTGGGAGGTTTTGCGGGAGGACTTTCTTGATGCCCTCGACGTGGCGGCCGGTGAGGATGGCCACCTCGGTGTCGGGCAACGCAGCCAATCGACGGATGGCTGCTTCTGATTCTGGGTGAATGCGGACCGCGTACGGGTCCGGGTTGAGTTCCGCGAGCGTGCCGTCGAAATCCAGGCAAACGAGGAGCTTCATCGCATCAGCCTCAGGGTTTCGCCGCTGTCGGCCACGAGGATCATCTCAAAATCGGCGGGGTGGGACACCTGGAAGGTTCGGTTATCGGTGAGGAGATGTTCCAGTTGATCGTGGGTGTGGCGGGCCCAGCCGGAGCAATCGCCCGGGTCGCCGAGTTCGATGTTTTCCAGCGTGATGGTGTCTTCGCCCCCGAACGAGCCGGACACGTCGGCGCAGCCGGTGGTGCCGGAGAACCTTTGGTCGTCGATACGCACGCGCGCGATCGACGCCTCAGTGGCGGGCTGGTCCTCGCTGGTGCGCAGTGAGACAACCTGCCACGTGGGAGCGGGCGCGCAGGCGGCCAGGGCGAGCAACGGCGCGATAGCTACGGCGCGCTTCACAGCTCCTCCAAGAAAGATTTCGCCCACGCGGCCACATCGTGCTCCATCACCCAATCATGCATGTGGCGCATGCACGCAGGGTCCGGGTTGGTCGCCTCGAGGATCGCCTCCTTGACGGACTCCAGGTCAAATGGGTTGCACAGGTACGCCTGGTCGAGCTCCACGGCGGCACCCGCGAACTCGGAGAGCACCAGCGCGCCGTCCGCGTCCGGGTGGGCCGCCACATACTCCTTGGCCACCAGATTCATGCCGTCCTTGAACGGGGTGACCAGCATGATGTCCGCGGCGGCATAAAAGGTGCCCAGGTGCTCCTTCGGCACGCTGCGGTGAACGTAGTGGACGATAGGCCGGCCCACCTCGCCGAAGCGACCGTTGATGCGGCCGATGGCCTCCTCGACCTGCTTGCGGGTGGTGCGGTAATGCTCGATGCGCTCGCGCGACGGGGTGGCGATCTGGATAAAGGCGATGTCGGAGAGCTTGCCCTCCTCCAGCAGCGACTCGATGGCCAACAGGCGCTGCAGGATGCCCTTCGTGTAATCCAGACGATCCACGCCGAGAAGGAGGTGCTTCGGGCTGCCGACGGCGCTTCGCAGCGCCTCGACCTGCTCGTTTGTGGCGGCAGCGATCTCCCCCGAATCGATGGAAATGGGGAAAGTGCCGGTGCGGATCTCCTCCGTGAGCAGGCGGAAGTTGTCCTCGTCCGTGTGGCGCTGAAAGCCGATCAGATCGCAGCCTTTCAGCCCCTCGAGGATCTCGTCGCGCCACGGCAACTGCTGGAACAACGCCGGGGCGGGGAAGGGGATGTGCAGGAAAAAACCGATGGTCACGTCGGGGCGGAGTGCTTTGAGCATCCCCGGGACGAGCTGCAGCTGGTAGTCCTGCACCCACACGGTGGCGTCTTTCGCCGCGGCTTTCGCGGTCGCCTCCGCGAACTTGCGGTTGACTGCGACGTAGCGTTCCCACCAAGCCTGGTTGTACTCCGGCTGGACAATCAGATCGTGGTAAAGCGGCCACAGCGCGGAGTTGGAAAAGCCCTCGTAGAAGCCTTCAAAATCATCCTGGTCGAGCGTTACTGGCAACAGCGAGATGCCACCGAACTCGAACGGCTCAAGCGTTTCCCCGATGGTGCCGGGCCAACCCACCCAGCAGCCCTCCCGGGCACGCAAAACCGGGGCAAGAGCGGCGACGAGGCCGCCCGGGGAGACCTCGTAGTGGTCTCCCACCTTGTCCACCGGCAGGCGGTTCGCCACAACGACGAACTCGTTGTCCCCCATTTAGGCCTTCTTGGCAGTCTTCTTCGTCGACTTTTTGGTGGCCTTCTTGCTTGCCTTCTTCGTGGTCTTTTTCTTGGTGGCCTTCTTTTTCGAAGCCTTCTTCTTCGTGGCTTTCTTCTTCGTCGCCTTCTTCTTGGTGGCCTTCTTCGGGGCTTCCTCCTCGGCCTTCTGCTCCAGATCCTCCACGTAGCGCTTGTACACGAAGCCCTTCGGGGCAACCCCCAACATGGACATCAGGGTTACGCCGTCCAGGAAATCCTCGGCGTACGTTGCCACAATCCGACGGGCACCCGAAGCCGTCTGCTCCTCAACAGCGTGCATCGCCTCGGCGGTAGGGCGCGAATCGGTGATCTTAGGTGGCACTACGTTCTCCTTCTTCCATCAGGCGTCAAGGGCTTTCATCCTACGCGATGAACTTATCTGCGTCGCCGCACCCTGAGCAGCTGCTCGAACGTGAAGCGGCCGGCGCGCTTAAACGCTTGGTACGGCACATACAGTTGCGGCCGGCGGATGCGGCGCGCAACCCACTCGCCGAACACCACACCGGCGGCCAGGGCCATGCAGGTGCCAATGGCGGTGAACAAGTTCATCATGCCAAGCAGCATCTGCTCGTTCATCAACGCGTACATGCCACGGTAAATCCACGAGCCGGGCAAGAACGGGGTCACGCCCGCTACGGCCGTGATCACCGGGTTGATCAAAAACCGGCGGGAAATCAGGCCGCCGACGAGGCCCACCACAATGGCGCAGGCCGCGGTCGCCGACAGCCTGCCCAGGCCGAATGGCGCGAGGAGGATGTAGTAGCAGGCGGAGCCGAGCGCGGCGGTGACAAAAGACAGGATGATCGCGGCGCGCTCCGCGAAACAGCACACGGCAAAAGCTGCTGCAGCCATGCCGCCGCCGACCACGGTGAGCAGCGCGTTCGAATACGCTGCGCTGCCGGGGAGAAGCTCAATCGGCGGCAGGGGCATTCCCACCATCTCTGATACCGCCACGCCGCTGGCCACGCCGGCCACGATGCCGCCGGTGTTCAGCATGGCGGAGAAGAAGCGGGCGGAAGCGTTGAGGGGGGAGCCGGTCACGCCGTCGAGAAGTGATTGCACAAGCGTCAGACCTGCGAGAAGGACGATGATGCCCGTCGCGATTAGCTGGCTGGGCACGATGGTGCGGCCGATCGACGCGGAGAAGTCGTACGTGATTGCCGCGGGCACCGTGGCGAGGAAGCCGCCGATGACGTTGTGGAAAAACGCAGGCAGGCCGCCGCGGGAAAGCAGCTTGTTGAAGCCCATGATGAGGAACGCGGTCAAGCCGCCGACGGCCATCATTAGTAGGTCGCCGCCGAGCAGCATCGCCACGAAGAAACCCATCACCGTCCAGCCGGCGAGGTTGCGGGTGTTGCGGTGGGGGATTGGCGAGGTGTCGATGTCGTTGAGGATCCGCTCCGCCATTTCCGGCGGGGTCGCGCCGGAACGAATCGAACGGATTAGACGGTCAACTTCCTGCAGCTTGTGGTAGTTCTCGCTGATCATTGTGACTACCCGGAACACATTCACCGGGGTGCGCTGATCCACGCCGATGATCGTGTTAAGCGTGATCGTGTTCACGGTGATCGACACGTGCACGTAGTGCAGGCCGTACGAGGAACACACCGTATGGATCTGCTTCGCCGCATCCGCAGACGTCGTCGCGTTCGCAATGAGGATCTCCCCGATGCGTGCGGCGATGTTCATCACCGCCGCGACCTCGGCGGGATCCGCCAGGTTAATGGGCGCGAGGACGGACGGCGGCGGGGACGTGCGGGCCTCGTCAATCGTTGCCACACGCTGCCGCGAGCCGGAGATCCTCTCCCACAATGAGCTACCTTCTGCCACACGTTCACACTATCGGTTGGCCAGTTATGTCGCAGGTGCGGGGCGTGTGTAAGATCTTGCTGCACTGCTGGAGTGGCGCAATTGGTAGCGCAACGGTCTTGTAAACCGTAGGTTGCGAGTTCAAGTCTCGTCTCCAGCTCCAATTCTTTTGTGGGGCTTGTCGTGCGGGGAGACATTTCGGGGGAAGTCCGCTAGGGGCGTTCAGTGGACGTACAGGAAACGCGCAGACTTGTGCGGTTTAATCGCTCTATCTTGTTAGCAATACGGAATTTGCAACGCAGAATTTTGCAACGAAACGGAAAGTGATTGACATGGCAGAGAACTCGCAGAACCTGAAGGTGCTCGTCGTCGACGACGAGCCGAACATCGTGGAGCTATTAACTGTTTCCCTGAAGTTCCAAGGGTTCGAGGTCGAGACCGCAAACTCCGGTCCCGCAGCCATCGAGCTCGCCCATTCCTGGAAGCCGGACGCCTACATCCTCGACGTGATGATGCCGGAGATGGACGGCTTCGAGCTGCTAAGCAAGCTGCGTGCCGAAGGCCTGGACGCGCCGGTGCTCTTCCTCACCGCGAAGGACGCAGTGGAAGACCGCATCCACGGCCTCACCATCGGCGCGGACGACTACGTGACCAAGCCCTTTTCTCTTGAAGAGGTGATCACCCGCCTGCGCGTGATCCTGCGCCGCGGCAACGTCAGCGAAGATTCCAACGAAGACAGCACCCTGCGTTACGCGGACCTCACGCTCAACGACGACACCCACGAGGTGACCAAGGCCGGCGAGATCGTGGAACTGTCGCCCACCGAGTTCAACCTGCTGCGCTACCTCATGCTCAATGCCGAGGTTGTGGTGTCCAAGGCGAAGATCCTGGACAACGTGTGGCACTACGACTTCGGCGGCGACGGCAACGTAGTCGAGTCCTACATCTCGTATCTGCGCCGCAAGGTCGACACCGGCGACGTGCAGCTGATCCACACCGTCCGCGGTGTCGGCTACGTGCTGCGCACCCCGCGTCAGTAGTGCAATGCCGTATTCGGTGTTAACGGCGCCGTCGAAAAAGCCGCTCAAGCGGCAGCTTGTCGCGGTGGTGATGGCCGCATCGACGATCGGCATCGCGCTGAGCTCGGTGCTGATCTACTTTGTCATGCGCTACTTTTTGGTCGACCGCGCAGACGACCAACTGCGCGAAGGCATGGCAACGTGGGCGCAGCAAACACCCGCCTGGCAGTTCAACATCCTGAGCCTGCCCAGCGAGTTCAACCAGGCCACCCTGTACCCCGGCCACGACCAGCTGGTGCCGCGCAGGGGATCGGTGAACCCGCCGGACTACTCGAAGGTGAAGCGCCTCGACCACCCCACCACCATTCCCTCCGTCGACGAAAAAGTCCAAGGTGTGAAGTGGCGGGCGATGGCGCATCAGCAGTCCGACGGCACCGTGCAGTACGTGGCCAAGTCGCTGGAAACCGAGGCGAAGATGCTGCGTGCGCTCGCCTGGGTGGAAGCCGGGGTCGGTGTGCTGGCGCTGTTCGGCATCGGCGTGGCCGCGAACTACATGGTGGCCCGTGCGCTCGCGCCGCTAAAGATCGTGGAGAACACGGCGTTGGCGATTGCGAACGGCGAGACAGACAGCCGTGTGCCCGCCTGGCCGCGTGAGACTGAAGTGGGCAGTTTGTCCTTCGCCATGAACACCATGGTGTCGAAGTTGCAGGACTCCCTGGATAACGCCCGCACCCAAGAGGAACAAATGCGCCGCTTTGTCGGGGACGCCTCGCACGAGCTGCGCACACCTCTGACCAGCGTGCGAGGGTACACCGAGCTGTACCGGAAGGGGATGGCGAACGACCCGGACATGGTCCTGGGCAAAATCGACGAAGAGTCCGCCCGCATGCAACTGCTGGTGGAGGACCTGCTGGCGCTCACCCGCGCCGAGGGCGCGCGCCTAGAGAAGAAACCGATGGACGTGCTGGAGTGGGTGCTGTCCGCGAAGAGCACCGTCGACGCCGCGTTCCCGGACCGGACCGTGGAAGTCGTCACAGACACCCCAGATGTCCCCCAGGTCAACGGCGATCCCGACCGCCTGCACCAGGTGCTGGTGAACCTGATCACCAACGCCTACAAGCACGCGGGCCCGGACGCGGAAGTCACCGTGACTATCCGCAAGAACCTCGACCGCGTTGTCATCGACGTCGCCGATAACGGCCGCGGCATGGAGGCCAAGGACGCGGAGCACATCTTCGAGCGCTTCTACCGCGCCGACACCTCCCGCAACCGCGCCACCGGCGGTTCGGGGCTGGGCCTGGCCATCACCAAGTCCCTCATTGAGGCGCACCACGGCACCGTGAAAGTGACCACCGCGCCGGGGGAGGGCTCGACGTTTACTATTTCGCTTCCTGCGCTCTAAGAGCTTCTCGGATGGTGTCCGCGGCGGCGTCCATCTTCTCCGCGTCGGTCTCATCGTGGCGCATCGCGGTAGACAGCGTGTAGCCCGACATGTCGTTGGCGGGGAACACGTGGATGTGGGCGTGTGGCACCTCGAAGCCGGCGATGAGGTAGCCGGCGCGCTCTGCGTTGAACTTTTCCACGATGACGCGGCCGATGTTTTGGGCGACCTCGTTCATGTGCGACCACAGCTCTGCTGGGATGTCGGTCCACTTGTCGATCTCTTCCACCGGCACGACCAGCGTGTGGCCGTAGGCGACGGGTTCGATTGTGAGGAAGGCTGCGACGGTGTCGTCCTGGTACACGATGCGGCCCGGGATCTCGCCGGCGATGATCTTGCTGAATACGGTGCTCATGATTATCGACGCTACCGGTAAATTGGGGCGCATGCGCATCCTTGTCATCGGTTCGGGCGGCCGTGAACACGCCCTACTCAACGCAATGCAAGGCCACGAACTTACCGTCGCACCGGGTAACGCGGGCATGTCCCGCTTAGCGACGGTACGGTCCGTCGACGTCGCCTCCCCGGACGAGATTGTGGCGCTGGCCCGCGACATCGACGCGGAGCTTGTGGTGATCGGCCCGGAGGTGCCCCTGGTTGCGGGCGCAGCCGACGCGCTGATCGAAGCCGGCGTGCCGGTGTTCGGCCCGACGAAGGCCGCGGCGCAGCTCGAGGGGTCCAAGGCTTTTGCCAAGGACGTCATGGCCGCGGCGGGGGTGCTCACCGCGTCGGCGACCCGCGTCGAGAAGGCGTCGGACGTTGGGGCCGCGCTGGACGAGTACGGCCCGCGCTACGTGGTCAAGGACGACGGCCTGGCAGGCGGCAAGGGCGTGGTGGTCACCGAGGACCGCGCCGAGGCGAAAGCGCACGCGGAGGCGGTGATCGGGGCTGGCAACCCGGTGTTGTTCGAATCCTTCCTGGAAGGCCCCGAGGTCTCGCTATTCTGCCTGGTGGACGGCGAGACGGTGGTACCGCTGCTGCCCGCACAGGACCACAAGCGCGCCTACGACAATGACGAGGGCCCCAACACCGGTGGCATGGGTGCGTACGCGCCGCTGCCGTGGTTGCCAGCGGATGGCGTGCAGACAATCGTGGACACCATCGCGCGCCCGGTGGCGGAAGAAATGGTGCGCCGCGGGACCCCGTACCAGGGGCTTTTGTACATCGGCGCCGCTTGGGGGCCGCAGGGCCCGGCAGTGGTGGAGTTCAACGCCCGCTTCGGAGACCCAGAGACCCAGGCGGTGCTGTCGCTACTGGAATCCCCGCTGGCGGACGTGCTGCTCGCCGTCGCAGAAGGCCGCCTGGACGAGGTGGAGCCGCTGCAGTGGCGCGACGGCTTCGCCGCCATGGTGGTGCTCGCGGCCGAGGGCTACCCGCAGGCCGCCAAGACCGGCGGGGTGATCTCCGGCGAGGCGCTGGACGATCCCTCGCGGGTGCTGCACGCCGGCACCAAGGAAGAAAACGGTGAGTACGTCGCGGCAGGCGGCCGCGTGCTTGGCGTGGTAGGCCAAGGCGCGACGCTCGAGGACGCCGTTGCGCAGGCGTACCAGATCATCGAAGGTATCGAACTTCCCGGGGCGTTCTACCGCAAGGACATCGCCCGCCCCGCGATTGAGGGTGCCATCTCCCTATGATGAATGACGTGAAGCCGAATAACGCGAATGTTTTGAGTAACCGTTACGCCTCCCCGGAGATGGCCACCCTGTGGGCCCCCGAGCACAAGATCATCCTGGAGCGCCAGCTCTGGATCGCGGTGCTAAAAGCGCAGCAAGAGCTCGGTGTTTCAGTCGAGCCGGGCGCGATCGAAGACTACGAGAAAGTCATCGACCAGGTGGACCTGGACTCGATCGCGGAGCGTGAAAAAATTACCCGCCACGACGTGAAGGCGCGCATCGAGGAGTTCAACGCGCTGGCCGGCCACGAAGAAATCCACAAGGGCATGACCTCGCGCGACCTGACCGAAAACGTGGAGCAGCTGCAGGTGCGCCGCGCGC
Source organism: Corynebacterium pilbarense (assembly GCF_026930265.1). Classification (NCBI taxonomy): domain Bacteria; kingdom Bacillati; phylum Actinomycetota; class Actinomycetes; order Mycobacteriales; family Corynebacteriaceae; genus Corynebacterium; species Corynebacterium pilbarense. Next base: position 36,291 of record NZ_JANRML010000009.1, on the reverse strand, counting down.
TCGAGCTCACCCGCGACAAGGCGATCGCGCTGCTCAAAGCCGTGGGCAACCGCGCCGGCGAGTACAAGTCCCTGGTCATGGCCGGCCGCTCCCACAATGTGGCGGCGCAGGCGACGACCCTGGGCAAGCGTTTCGCGTCGGCAGCCGATGAGATCCTGGTTGCGGTCGAGCGCATTGAGGAGCTGCTGGAGCGGTATCCGTTGCGCGGCATCAAGGGCCCGATGGGCACCGCGCAAGACATGCTGGACCTCATGGGCGGCGACGAAGAGAAGCTTTCCCAGCTCGAGCAGGGCATCGCGGAAGGGCTCGGCTTTGACCGCGTGTTTGATTCGGTGGGGCAGGTCTACCCGCGCTCCCTCGACTTCGACGTCGTGTCCTCGCTGGTGCAGCTGGGCGCGGGACCGTCCTCGTTGGCCACCACGATCCGCCTCATGGCGGGCAACGAAACCGTCACCGAAGGCTTCAAGGAAGGCCAGGTCGGTTCCTCCGCCATGCCGCACAAGATGAACGCGCGTTCCTGCGAGCGCGTCGGCGGCTTCCAGGTCATCCTCCGCGGCTACCTCACGATGGTGGCGGATTTGTCCGGCCAGCAGTGGAACGAGGGCGACGTGTTCTGCTCCGTGGTGCGCCGCGTCGCGCTGCCGGACGCGTTCTTCGCCATCGATGGCCAGCTGGAGACCATGCTCACCGTGCTCGACGAGTTCGGGGCATTCCCGGCCATGATCAACCGCGAACTGGACCGCTACCTGCCTTTCCTGGCCACCACCCGCATCCTCATGGCATCCGTGCGCGCTGGTGTGGGCCGCGAGACGGCGCACGAGGTGATCAAGGAAAACGCGGTCGCCATGGCGCTGGACATGCGCGAGCGCGGCGCGGAGCAGAACCTGGTGGAGCGCTTGGCCACCGACGAGCGCCTGCCGTTGGACCAGGCGCAGTTGGAGGAGGCGCTTTCGGATCGCCACGCCTTCATCGGCGCGGCCGAGTCCCAGGTGGACCGGGTGCTCGCGAGGGTGCAAAAGCTTGTTGACGCGCATCCGCAGGCCGCCGCCTACACCCCGGGCGACATTCTGTAGTTATTGCCAGGTCAGGGTGGCGTCGCGGGATTTGAGCTCGACGCCCCGGCCGATGATTCCTGGGTCGGCGCTGCCCTCCCAGGAGGCCACGAAGCCGGTGTAGGTTTCGTTGGCCTCGAGTTCGCCGGTGTAGCCGGTGATGTCCCAGTCGCCGCAGTAGTTGGGGTCGGCCACGTTGGCGGCGAGGTCGCCGTCGATAGGCAAAAGCTCCGGCAACGCAACCGTGACATCCATGGGAAACTCGCCGATGGCAACCGGCGTGAAGCTGACGGGGAAGCACACGATGGAGCGGGCGTGCTCGGCGCTGCGGGGCGCGCGGGTGGTGGTCGGCTCGTCCACCGTGACCTCCCACTGCACCGGCACGTGGTAACGCACGTCCTCGGTGAGGATTTTTGCGGTCTGGCCGAAACGGAATGTGGCGCCGTCGCGCGAAGGATAGAAATCCGGCATCTCTCCGCTGAACTCCGAAGGTGCGGTGCACGCTGCGAGGATGAGCGGGAGGAGGACAACGGTAGCGCGGTTTTTCACGGCGCATATACTAGCGCGCATGCGTCCAGAGCTTTCAGATTACTCACACATCTCCGGCGGCAAGGTTCGCGAGATCTACGAGGTGGATGAGCAGACCCTGCTCATGGTCGCGACAGACCGCATCTCCGCCTTCGACTTCTCCCTCGAACCGGCGATCCCGGACAAGGGGCGGATCCTCACCGCTACCTCCATGTTCTTCTTCGACCTGCTTTCCGACGTGCCGAACCACCTGGCCGGCCCGATCGACGACGAACGTATCCCCGAAGACGTCCTCGGCCGCGCCATGGTGGTGAAGAAGCTGGACATGGTGCCGTTCGAGTGCGTGGCCCGCGGCTACCTCACTGGCTCCGGCAAGAAGGAATACGACGCCACCGGCCGTGTTTGCGGCGTGAAGCTGCCCGAGGGGCTGACTGAGGCGTCGAAGCTGGACGAGCCGATTTTCACCCCCGCCACCAAGGCTGAGCAGGGCGACCACGACATCAACGTCACCTTCGAGCACATGGCAGGAAAACTCGGCGCGGACCTCGCGCAGCGCCTGCGGGACGCCACGCTCGAGGTGTACCGCCGCGCCGCCGACTACGCGGAGACCAAGGGCATCATCCTCGCCGACACCAAGCTCGAGTTCGGCCTGGACGAAAACGGCGAGCTCGTGCTCGCCGACGAAGTGCTCACGCCGGATTCTTCCCGCTACTGGCCCGCCGACGGCTACGAAGAAGGACGCAGCCAGCCCAGCTTTGACAAGCAATACGTGCGCAACTGGCTCACCGGCCCGAAGTCCGGCTGGGACCAGGAGGAAGGCACCACGCCGCCGGAGCTGCCCGGCTCCGTCGTGGAGGCAACCCGCGACCGCTACATCGAGGCGTACGAGCGCCTTTCTGGCCGCCGCTTCTCCGAATGGCCGGGGGAGCACGCATGATCCCACCCGTAGCTGAGAAACGCCCGATTGTCCGCAAGTTTCACGGCCGCGAGTTCGTGGACAACTACGAGTGGCTGCGCGACAAGGACAACCCCGAGGTCATCGCGCACCTCGAGGCCGAAAACGCCTATACGGAGGAGAAAACGTCCGCCTGGTCCGGGCTGGTGGACGACGTCTACGGCGAGATCAAATCCCGTATCAAAGAGACCGACATGTCCGTGCCGCAGCGCCAGGGCGACTGGTGGTACTACGGCCGCACCATCGAGGGCAAGGACTACGGCATCTCGTGCCGCGTTCCGACCGCCGATGACCCGTGGACCCCGCCTGAGGTCACCGAGGACATGCCGGGGGAGCAGGTGCTTCTCGACGTCAACGAGCTCGCCGCCGGGCACGAGTTCTTCGCGCTCGGGGCATCGTCCGTGTCCACCTCGGGCCGCCTGCTCGCGTACTCCTTCGACACCGAGGGCGACGAGCGCTTCACCATGCGGTTCAAGAATTTGGAGACCGGTGAACTGCTCGACGACGAACTTGAGGGCCTCTTCTACGGAGCGACCTGGGCGGGCGAGGACTACCTGTTCTACGTCCGCTGCGACGACGCCTGGCGTCCCCACCAGATCTGGCGCCACAAGCTGGGCACACCCGCTTCCGAAGACGTGCTGGTGTACGAGGAAACGGACGAGAAGTTCGGTGTCGGCGTGGGCGCGGACCGCGCGGAACGCTTCCTCATGATCATCGCGTCGTCGTCGTTGACCTCCGAATACCGCGTGCTCGACTTGGCTGACCCCACCGGCGAGTTTGAGGTGCTGTGGGAGCGCGAAGCGGGCATCGAGTACCACCCGGACTTCTGCGTCGTTGACGGCGAAGAGCACTGGGTAGTCACCCACAACGCGCACGGGGCGAACTTCTGCGTTGCGACGACCCCGGTCGGTGCTGTGGCGCCCCTGCGGGAGCTGCCCGTGCTGGTGGAGCACTCCGAGACCGTGCGCATCGAAGCGATCGACACTTACCGCGACTTTTTGTTGATGGCCTACAGGAGCGGCGGGATCCCGCGGCTGGCCGTGGCAACGCTCGACGGTGGCTTCGGCGAGTTTATGGAGTTGGAGTTCTCCGAGGAACTCTACACCGTGGGTCTCGGCGGCAACCCGGAGTGGGACGCCCCGGTGGTGCGCATTGGCTACTCCTCGTACACCCAGCCCTCGCAGGTGTTGGACTACACGGTTGCGACCGGAGAGCTGACCCTGTTGAAGGAAAAAGAGGTCGAGGGCGGCTACAACCCGGACGAGTACGAGGCTTTCCGCGAGTGGGCAACCGCTCCGGACGGCGAGCAGGTGCCGATTTCGGTGGTGCGCCGCAAGGGTGTCGAAGGCCCAGCGCCTGCCCTGCTGTATGGCTACGGCTCCTACGAAGCGTCCACGGATCCGGGGTTCTCCGTGGCACGGCTGAGTCTGCTCGACCGCGGCATGGTGTGGGTGTGCGCCCACGTTCGAGGCGGCGGTGAGATGGGCCGCGCATGGTACGACAACGGCAAGATGCTGCACAAGGCAAACACGTTCACCGACTTCATCGCGTGCGCGGACCGCGTCGTGGAGCTGGGGTTGACCACCCACGAGCAGCTGGTCGCAGAGGGCGGCTCCGCCGGCGGCCTGCTCATGGGCGCGGTGGCGAACATGGCGCCGGAGAAGTTCGCCGGCGTTCTCGCGATCGTGCCGTTCGTGGATCCGCTGACCTCCATTCTGAAGCCGGAGTTGCCGCTGACGGTGGGCGAGTGGGAGGAGTGGGGCGACCCGTACCACGACCCCGAGGTGTACGACTACATGGCGAAGTACGCCCCGTACGAGAACATCACCGCGCAGGACTACCCGGATATTCTCGCGGTGACGAGCTTGAACGACACCCGCGTGCTCTACGTCGAGCCCGCGAAGTGGGTGGCCAAGCTGCGCGAGGTGGGCACCGCAGGCGAGATCCTGCTGAAGACGGAGATGTCCGCAGGGCACGGCGGCGTGTCCGGGCGCTACGCCAAGTGGAAGCAGACCGCGTTCGAGTACGCGTGGGCGCTGGTGAAGGCAGGGGCGGTTTAACCGTCCGGTTCGAATAGGGCCGGGTCCGGCGGGCGTTTTTGGTTGCCGCCGTGCCGTGACCTCGCCTTTTTGGCAAGCCTCTGACCAGGCGAATTGCGGTACTGGTAGGTGGTCGTGTGCCTGGGTGGGGCTCCGTTGGCGGGGTGGTAGTGCACGTCGCCGGTGTCGGGGTCGCGGCCGAAGTGGCCCTTGTTGCCGGCACCGTCTTTGTTGTCGTTGTTGCACATGTGGTGCTCGCGGCACAGTAGGACCAGGTTGTCGATGCTCGTCAGCCCGCCGCTGAGGTAGGAGTCCAGGTGGTGGGCCTCGAGTTCGACGCCCGGCTTGGTGCAGCCGTTCCAGGCGCACACACCCTGCATGGCCAGCAGCACGAGTTTCTGCTCCACGGAGGCTAGGCGGGTGCGGCCGAGGGATAGCGGAACGCCGGTGGCCGAGTCGAGTTGAAGGATGAAGCTGTCCCCGGCAAGCCCCAAACGCACGATGTCGAGCGGGGTGAGCGACACCGAGGTGTTGGTGGCGAACTCGGTGAAGGCATCCGCCTCCAGCAGGTCGTCGAGCGTCAGCGAGATCACCACCGTGCCCACCCCGCCGCGGGACTTCGTGGCGGCATCGCCGTAGCGGTCCAGCACGTTCATGAGTTGGTCGAGGCGGCGCTGGTGTTTGCGCCGGCTGTCCCGCTTCGCGGCGTCCACGCCCTCCATGTTGGAACCCATGTGGTCGCCGGCGGCGAGGCAGGACTCCAGCTTCGCCCGTGACGCGGCGTCGAGGTAGCCACTGAAGTGCGAGCCGCCGTCCGCGTCCGGTTCCCCGAGCCAGATGCCCCGCTTCTTCCAGGCCGCGAGGGGGTCTTTCTCGCCGTCGTAGTTGCGTCCGCGCTTGTTGGCGCGCTTGACCTGGTCGCGGACGAACTTCCGGAGCTCCTCGGCGGTGAGGGACTCGGCGGCCGCCAACGCCTCGGCGAGGATCTCCTGGTAGCCGGGGTTGGCGTGCTCGTTGAGGTCCTTCAGCGCGTCGGTGATGATTCGCTTCTTCTCCGCGTTGGCCTTCTCAGCAGCTCGTCGCGCCCGCTCCTGTGCCTCGCGCGCCTTCTTGCGTCGCGCTTGTGCCTCCTGCTCTTTGCGCTCGCGGTCCGTTTCGTCGTCGCTCGGCTCCGGCTCAGGCACCTCGGGTTCGCCGTAGAGCTTCCTGCCCTGCTCCAGGAGCGCAAACGCTTCTCGACGAGACAAGCCCAAGCTCCGTGTCAGATACTCCACGGCGTGGTTCGCGCCGACAAGAGCGCCCGCGCCGTCCCGGTCGCAGAGGAACGCGAACGCCGCGTCCGCGTTGGACAGCAACGGTAGGCAGGCGTGGAGGCGCTCCATGGCCACGTGGGTGGAGGCGAGGTGGAGAGTGTCGGGGTCGCGCATTACGTCGGCAAGCGAACGCAGCCCGGCGACGATTTGGTTGACCGCTTGGTCGAGCACTGCGCTCATCTTGAGCACCTCCTTTCATTCCACTTGACTACGCATCGTAGGACCCCCTCCGACACGACCCTACCGAGATAGAACAGCCGTTCGAATGGTGTCGAAAATCTTCACCCGGCGCAGAGTGTTTTCGTGTGCGATAATCTCCCCTATGCCTGGGCGCGTGCTTGTCTCCATTTCCTCCATCTTCGACGCGACGTTGGAGGACGTCACCAGCATGGTGCGCGACCTGGACCGCGAGGGGATGCCCGTTTCACTGCTGGTTGCGCCCCACATTGACAAAAAGTGGCACCTTGCCAAGGACGGTGGCACCCGCGCCTGGCTCGCCGAGCAGCTCGGCAACCGCGCGCTCATGCTCAACGGCTTCGACCAGCCGGTGCAGGGAAGGCGCAGCGAGTTTGCCAGTTTGGGCGAGCACGAGGCGAGGCTTCGTCTCAAAGGCGCCACGCGTCAGATGTCGGCGCTCGGTTTCGACTTGGATATGTTCGCGCCGCCGCGCTGGCGCATGTCGGACGGCACGTTGAAGGTGCTCGACGAGTTCGGTTTTACCGTCGCTGCCTCCACGAAGGGCATCTACCGCATCAAGCGGGGCAAATTCGCACAGGCGCGAAACTTGTCGGTGGGTGAGGGCTACGGTGCGGCGAAGTGGTGGCGCCGCAACGTGATCAAGGCCGCCGAGCGAGGCGCGGAGAAAGGCAACACGATCCGTTTGTCGGTGTCCGGTCGCGAGCTGGGGCAGAAGAAGGTGCGCCGCGACTTCCTTGCCGCAGCCGCCGCCGCGGTGGAAAAGGGCGCTACGCCTGCGGACTACAGGGAGTACCGCTAGCCGCGTACCCGGCCGATCACTCGGCACACCAGGTAGATCCCGAACGAGATAAAGGCCACGAACACACTCACCGGCATACCTGGGGCGAGCGAAAGCACCATCCCGCCTATGGCCGCGACTTCCGCGAACACGATGGACAGCACCACCGCAAGCTTCGGGTTTGCCGTCACCTGAGCGGCGGACGCCCCCGGGGTGATCAGCAGCGACATCACCAGCAACGCGCCGACGATCTGCACTGACTGGGCCGACGCGATGCCCACGAGTACCGCGAACACCAGCGCCATCGTGCGCACGGGAACGCCGCACGCGGCGGCCATCACGGGGTCCGCGGAGGAGAACAGTAGCGGCCGCCACAGAACCAGCACGGCGCCTGCAACCAGCACCGTTGTGCCTGCCAGCAGCATCACGTTCTGCGCCGACACGCCAACAATCTGGCCGGTCAGCAGCGCCAGCGCCCGGTTCGAGTTTCCTGGATACAGGTGGATGAACAGCACGGACAGGGCCATGCCGAAGCTCATGGCCACACCCACCGCGGAATCCTGCTGGCCCTTCAGCCCCAGCGCCGCCAGCACCAGGGCAGCGACCACCGCGCCCGCCACGGCGCCGAAACCGACGTTCAGCCCGAACAGCAGCGCCGCGGAGGCACCCATGAGCGCGAGCTCCGAGGTCGCGTGCACCGAAAACGACATCTGGCGCAGCACGATCAGCGGCGCCATCACCCCGGACAACAATCCCAGAAGCGCGCACGCCGCAAGCGTTGTCTGCACGAAGTCTTGGCTGAGCAGGTACGAAGTGTCTGCTAAAAACGCACTCACAGGACCACCATCCGTCCGTCAACCTCCACTACGTCCACGCGGGTGCCGTAGAGCTCGCTGAGCACCTCGGAGCGCATGACTTCTGCAACGCTGCCTACCACGTGGCCTTCCGGGCCGAGGTAGAGCACCCGGTCCACAACGCCCATCACCGGGTTGATCGAGTGCGTCACGCACACCACGGCCGCGGGGTGCTCGGCGAGGCGCTGCACGGTGTCGCGTGCGCGGGCGGGGTCGAGGGAGAGCAGGGGCTCGTCGCAAAGCAAAAGCTCTGGGGTCTGCGAGAATGCCTGCGCCTGGCGGATGAGCTGTTGCTGGCCGCCGGAGAGTACCCCCACGCGCCGCTCGGAAAAGGATTGCGCCCCCACAGAAGCCAATTGCTTATCGACGTCCTCCGGTCTCGCCCGCTTTCCCATCGCCAACGCAACAAGGTCGCGCCCGCGCACCGGCAAGTCCTTTGGGAACATGTGCTGCTGTGGGATGAAGCCGATCTGGCCGTGGACGTTCGCAGCTCCGGAACTGAGCTTGCGCGTGCCCATCAGCGTGCCCAGCAGGGTGGATTTGCCTACGCCGTTTGGGCCGAGCACCGCGATGAATTCCCCGGGCTCGACGGTGAGGGTGAGGTCGCGCCAGAGTGGTTCGACGGCGGCGCTGCGAAGCTCAGCGATCAAATTGGCAATTCCTAGTGGTGGTGGCCGGTCGGCTCGGCGTGGGCTGCGATGTCGGTGATCTGACTCACGATCTCCTCGAAGTAGTCCAGGAAGTTCTGGCCGGCCGGGGGCGTCTCCCGAATTTCAACAACGGGAACATTATGCGCCTTCGCCGCATCCGCCAACCGCTGGGTGGCGCTGTTGGTGCTCTGCGGGTTCACAAACAGCATGTCCAGCTCGCCGCGCTCGATCTGCTCCAGGAAGGCTGCCACCGCAGATGCGGACGGCTCCTGGTGGTTCAGGCTGGCCTTGACATACTCCTCGGGCGTGATGTCGTGCAGCTCCGTGCCCCACACCAGGCCGGCCGCGATCGTCTCAGTCATGCCGATGTGCACGTGCGGCACCGCGTTGAGCTTGGATTGGATGTCGCCGATGCGCTGCTTGACGTCTGACGCGTCCCCGCCGGTGCGATCCGCAATGTCCTCTGCGACCTGCAGCACCTTCTCCGGCGCGAACCAGGCGTGCTCGAGCTCGTCCAGGGAGTTGGGCATGTGCGCGTGGTCGTGAGCATGTTCGTGGTCGTGCTCGTGGGCCTCGTGCTCGTCGAGAAGCGGGATCGCGTAGATGATGCGGTCCTGCTCAGCGGCGGTGTAGAGCGCGGCGTCGTACGCGCCGCCGTTGGCTACGACGGTGTCCGCTCCCTTGATGCGCGAGAGGTCCTTCGCAGACGGCTCGTAGTGGTGCGGATCCACCGCATCACCGGTGATGATCGCGTCCACGTCCTCGCCCGTGACCGCGGAGGCCACGTCCGCCCAGACGTTGGTGGTGGCGATCATGTCGCTGCCGTTTGCATCATTGCTTTCCGACGAGCATCCGGCCAGCGCCGCACCAGCAAGAGCAGTTGCCGCAATCGCGGCCAGGGGAGAGGGGTGAAAACGATTTCGCATAGAGGATATCCAACCATTATTGGAAACTGTTTTCAATGCGGGAAGCCCCGATGCGGGAGATTCCCGGGTCGGGGCTGACGCGTGGTGTGAGTAGTGGTCCTACTTAGAGGAGCCACCCTCTGTGCTGCACACCGTTGCCAGCGTGGCGATCGCCGCGATTGCCACGGCGGCGCCAGCGATACCGGCGGCGGTCTCCACCGGAACCGGCAACTGCTCGCCGACTTTTTCGACCTGCTCCTTCACCGGAGTCAGCGCCGGAATGTCCATGGTGGCTGCCAGGCCGAGCGGGATCAGCGCCAGCAGCGGCAGGGCAGTGATGCCCACCGCGGGCAGGCAGCGGTCGCTCGCGCTGGAGCCCTCGCCGGCCGGGGCGTTGGTGCCATTGGCGCCATCCTGGCCGTCCTTGCCATCGCGGCCATCTGTGCCCTTCTCGCCGTCCTGGCCTGGCTTACCGTCCTGGCCGTCCTTGCCGTCGGTGCCGGTCACACGGCCCAGGTTCTGGGTCGTGCCGTCGGTGAAGGTGAGTACGAGCTCGCCGTCTTCGTTAACGACAGCCTCGGCGATGCCACGACCGTCGGTGCCGTTGGCGCCGTCCTTGCCTGCGGCGCCGGTGTCACCCTTGTCGCCCTTCGAGCCCTGCTCACCGTCCTTGCCGTCCTGGCCTGCAACGCCGGTCTCGCCCTTGTCGCCCTTGTCACCCTTCGGGCCCTGCTCACCGTCGACGCCGTCTTTACCATCAGTGCCGTCCTTGCCTGGCTCGCCGTCAGCGCCCTTGTCGCCGGTGACCTTGCCCAGGTCTACGGTTTCGTTATCCGAGTAGGTAACGATCAAATGGCCTTCATCGTTGATCTCGAAGGACTTCACACCGCGGCCGTCCTTGCCCGGCTCGCCCTGCTTGCCCGGCTCGCCTTGCTTGCCCGGCTCGCCTTGCTTGCCCGGCTCGCCTGGCTTACCGTCAGCGCCCTTGACGTTCCCGAGGTTCTCGGTATCACCGTCGTCGTAGGTGACAACGAGCTCACCAGAGTCGTTGACTTCTGCCTTGACGATGTAGCGCGGCTTGTCCTCAGGCTGCGGTTCTTCCTCTTCAGCCTTTGGCTTCACGTTCACGACGACCTTCACCGTGTCGACGGTCTCGTCCGGGTACGTGACGGTGATCTCGCCTTCTTGGCCATCGCCGACAGTGTCGGTGTTTGCAGGCTTGGTCCACTCGAATTTGGTGTCCGCCGGCAGCTGGTCTGCGTCCTCCACTGTGCTCTTCGCATCGGGCAGCTCATCGCCCTGAGTGACGGTGATGGCCTCGCTTGCTTCTGGGGCGAACTTGTCGGCATCTTTTTCGTCGAGCTTGGTGCCGAAGCCAACCTTGATCGGGTCATGGTCGGAGGAACGGAACGGGTTGCCGTAGCCGTAAATCGGGTTATCGCCGTCGCCGAAGAAGTCTTGGGAGTTGTAATTGCGGCGCGAGTACTCGAACGCAACCGACTCGTCGCCGTTGATGTTCCAGACAGAGGAATCCTTTACAAGCTCCATGGCCGCATCGTTCGCAAGAATGTGATCAAGAGAACCGAGCTGGCCGTCAAACTGGTAGGAAGCCTGGTCGTAGTCCTTGTCGGAGTGGACGATGCTGAAACCAGCGTCCTTAAACGCGGTGATTGCATCTTCCATTGTGTATGCGTTGAAGTCCCCGACGAGGAAGGTCGGAAGGGTGGCCCAGTTCTTCTGTTCGCCAAGGTGCTTCAGCAGTGCTTCAGCCTGCTCCTCTCGAACCTGGGCGTTGTTGCCCTGTCCATCTCCCTGGTCGTCATCGCCATTTACAACAGAGCCCTTCGACTTGAAGTGGTTCGCTACAGCAACAAAATTCTTGTCCTTTTCGTTGCCGACAGTGTCGAACTCTTGGGCCAGCGGTTGACGCGCAGTGCCTGTGAAAGCATCGTCATCGAAGATGATGGATTCTCCGACCGGCTTCACCTTTGCCGGCTGGTAGATGAACGCAACGCGGATGACATCCTCGTCAGTGCCCAGCTTCTGGGGAGACTTCACTAGGTCCCACTTGTTTTCCTTCGCAGCTTCGTTGAGAGCGTCAACAAGGTTCTGTAGGGCTTCATCGCGCCTGGACTCATCGCCGGTCAGTCCGTACGTGTTCTCGATTTCGGACAGACCGAGGACGTCGGTGTCCAGTTTGTTGATGGCCGTGACGATCTTTGCCTGCTGGTTCTGGAAGGCTTTGTGCGAGTAGGCGCCGCGAACTTTGCACCTGTTTGTGGCAACGGGTTCACCGTAAATGTCTTTGTACGGCTTGCAATTCTGTTCGTCGACACCAAGGCTGCTGAAGTAGTTCAGCACGTTGAAGAAGCCGATGGAGTAGTCGCCAGCGACGTTGTCGATGTCATCGTAAGCGTCTTTGCGGGAGTCTTCCCAAGTGATCGGTAGTTCTTCTGCCGCGCTCTTGCCGGTGATCGGCTGCAGCGGCTGGAAGCGCCACTGCTCGAAGGAGTAATCCACTACCACGTCGTTTTGGAACTCCACCTGGTCGCCGGTTCGGATGGACTTCACGCCACCGTCGGAAGTGACAAGGTAAGGCAGAGGGGTGGTCTTGTCTTTCCTGAAGTAATCGCGGGTTCGGCCGTCGTCGAGGTAGACAACCTCTGCCGCCTGCTGGGCATTCATCTCAGCAACCTTGGCCTTGTCCGGTGCGATCTCATCGGTCGGGTTGCGGAACGCCTTTTCGCCCGGAGCGAGCCCCAGGTCTCCATGAGTGTTCAGGGTGTAGTTGTTGGTCACCGTGTAGCGCTTCGGTCGCACGAGCATGCCCTCAAAGGGCTCGCGGGCCTCGTCGCCGGCTGGAAGGGTGTCGATTTCGATGGCCTTGGGAGATTCAAGCGCTTCGTCGAGCTGTGCAATAGTCGACGCGGTGATCTGCGTCTGGTTGAAGAACTCGCTGACTCTACCGGTGACCTGCAGAGAATCCCCGCGTTTCGGGTAGTTCTGGTTGCCGCCCATGTAGATGAAGATGCCGTCAGAGGCGTCGTCCGGGTTCTTCGCCTCTCCGCCGGTACCTGCGGTCTGGAGGAAGAAGCCGTTCTTGCCACCTTCGTCGTACACCGCCGTGACGACGCCTTCGGTGGTCACCGTCTTCCCTTCCAACGGTGACTTAGCGCCGGTGCCCTGGATCTCGGCGATCGGGGTGATCTCGCCCGGCTGCGGCTGCTCGGGCTGAGGCGCCGGATCCGCCGGATCCTCCGGGGCGGGGTCAATAGGAGCTTCACCGGCACTGCCCGAGTTCTGTGGCGTCGGCGCGGCGACGGTGAAATCATCCACGTTGTTGTCGGTATCAACGCCGACGGTCTTGCGCTGGACGGATGTACCGTTTGCGGTGCCGGAGGCTGCTGTGCCCTCCGGCTTTGCGGCACTGCCCCAGCCGACGCGGTCTACCTCGCCATTAGCGTCCGAGAGAACGGCAATGGCCTTTGAAGCGCTGAAGTTGAAGCCTGCCTCCTGGTCGGGAGCGGGGAGTGCTTCGCCCGCGCCATTGTCGCCTGGATTTCCCTGGATGAGGAAGTATCCGCCGGCGGGGATGACGCCCTTGAGCGAAACGATTGCGCCCGAGCTGCCCTTGGCGGACTGCTGGTCAAGCTTCCAACCGGTGATGTCAATGTCCTTGTCAGTCGGGTTGTACAGCTCGACGAAGTCGTGGGTGAATTCGGCACCCGAGTTACCGCCACCGCCGTAGACCTCGTTGATGACGACATTGGAACCGTCGGTGGCTGCAGATGCAGTCGGTGCGACGACTGAAACGGTGCCTGCGGCGAGCGCGATTGCGAACGCGGCACCGAGGCTCTTGCAGGAAGCGGACATGGTTACCTCTCGGAAACTCAAGGGAAGATGGTTGATAGCAAAAACAAACTAACCGCGGCACTCAGATTGCGCTTGGCGAGATGACAGGTTTTCCCAAGAATTCACCGTTCGTTCACTTTTCGCCGGTCAGCTAGGGTTTCGGGCCGTGTCGGGGCGTCCGATATACTGACGCGCGTACCGCAAAGGTCGATCAACCTCCCGAAACGTGAAGGATTCTCATGGCACGAGTCGTCGTTAATGTCATGCCCAAGGCCGAAATTCTTGATCCGCAGGGTCAGGCGGTGCTCCGCGCACTGGGCCGGATTGGAGTCGAGGGGGTGACCGACGTCCGCCAGGGCAAGCGCTTTGAAATTGAGGTGGATGATTCGGTCTCCGACGCCGAGCTGCAGCGCATGGCTGAAACGCTGCTGACCAACACCGTTATCGAGGACTTCGAGGTTGTGCGATGAGCGCAACTATCGGAGTCATTACTTTCCCAGGCACGCTTGACGACGTTGACGCGCTGCGCGCCGTCCGCCTCGCCGGTGCCGAACCGCGCCAGCTGTGGCACGCGGACAATGACCTCACCGGCGTGGATGCGGTTGTCGTCCCGGGCGGCTTCTCCTACGGCGATTACTTGCGTTCGGGCGCGATCGCCGCGCAGGCGCCGATGATGGGAGCCGTCGTGGAGGCTGCGAAGAAGGGAATGCCTGTCCTCGGCATTTGCAACGGCTTCCAGATCCTCACCGAGACTGGCCTGCTGCCGGGCGCGCTGACCCGCAACCAGGGCCTGAACTTCCACTGCGTGGACACCTACCTCGAGGTGGAAAACACCGAAACCGCCTGGACCAGCCAGCTGGGCGAGCGTATCTACGTCCCCGCCAAGCACGGCGAGGGCCGTTTCCAGGCCGCTCCGGAGACCATTGAGGCGCTGGAGAAGGAGGGCCGTGTGGTGTTCCGCTACTCGGATAACTTCAACGGCTCCATCAACGGCATCGCCGGCGTGACCAACGAGACCGGCCGCGTGGTGGGTCTCATGCCGCACCCGGAGCACGCCATTGAGACGCTGACCGGCCCGTCCACGGACGGTCTCGGCCTGTTCACTTCCGCCATCGACGCGATTTCGAAGATCGGAGCGTAGACCCGAAATGACTGTGCACAACGACACCGTCGACAACGCCTTCGACACCCCGGAGCTCGAGCAGCCGTACGCCGAGCTGGGGCTGAAGGACGACGAGTACGCCAAGATCAAGGCGATTCTGGGCCGCAGGCCTACCGACGCGGAGCTGACGCTGTACTCCGTCATGTGGTCCGAGCACTGCTCCTACAAGTCCTCTAAGACGCACCTGCGCTACTTCGGCCAGACCATGACCGAGGAGATGGCCTCGAAGATCCTCGCCGGCATCGGCGAGAACGCCGGCGTGGTGGACATCGGCGGCGGCGACGCGGTGACCTTCCGCGTGGAAAGCCACAACCACCCCTCCTTCGTGGAGCCCTACCAGGGTGCGGCCACCGGTGTCGGCGGCATCGTCCGCGACATCATGGCCATGGGCGCCCGCCCGATCGCCGTGATGGACCAGCTGCGCTTCGGCGCCATCGACGCCGACGACACCAAGCGCGTCCTGCCGGGTGTGGTCCACGGCATCGGTGGCTACGGCAACTGCCTGGGCCTGCCCAACATCGGCGGCGAGACCGTCTTTGACCCGGCGTACGCCGGCAACCCGCTGGTCAACGCGCTGTGCGTGGGCACGCTGAAGGTGGATGACCTCCACCTGGCGTTCGCCTCCGGCACCGGCAACAAGGTCATCCTGTTCGGCTCCCGCACCGGCCTCGACGGCATCGGCGGCGTGTCCGTGCTGGGCTCCGCCACCTTCGAGGAGGGCGAGGAGCGCAAGCTGCCGGCCGTGCAGGTGGGCGACCCGTTCGCGGAGAAGGTCCTTATCGAGTGCTGTCTCGAGCTCTACGCCGCCGGCGTGGTCGAGGGCATCCAGGACCTGGGCGGCGGCGGCCTGTCCTGCGCCACCTCCGAGCTCGCGGCGTCCGGCGACGGCGGCATGACAGTCAACCTGGACAATGTCCCACTGCGCGCGGAGAACATGTCCGCCGCGGAGATTCTCGCCTCCGAGTCGCAGGAGCGCATGTGTGCGGTTGTGGCGCCGGGGGACGTCGATAAGTTCATGGAGATCTGCGCCAAGTGGGACGTGCTTGCGTCCGTCATCGGCGAGGTCACCTCGGACGAGGATCGCCTCCAGGTGTTCCACAACGGCGAGCTCGTGGTGGACGCCCCGCCGTCAACCATCGACGAGGGCCCGGTCTACGAGCGCCCCTACGCGCGCCCGGATTGGCAGGACGGTGTGCAGGGCGGGGGTGACGTCGAGAAGCAAAGCGGCATCAAGGACGCATGGCTGAAGATGGTCGCATCGCCCGCGCTGTGCTCGCGCGACTTCATCACGGAGCAGTACGACCGCTACGTGCGCGGCAACACTGTGCAGGCCAAGTACGCCAACTCCGGCGTGCTGCGCATCAACGAGGAGACCAACCGCGGCGTTGCCGTCTCCGCTGATGCGTCCGGCCGCTACACCTACCTCGACCCGAACATGGGCGCGCGCCTCGCGCTGGCGGAGGCGTACCGCAATGTCGCCGTCACCGGCGCCACACCGGTTGCGGTGACCAACTGCCTCAACTTCGGCTCCCCGGAGAACCCGGACGTGATGTGGCAGTTCCGCGAGGCGGTGCACGGGCTTGCCGACGGCTCCGCTGAACTGGCCATCCCAGTCTCCGGTGGCAACGTGTCCTTCTACAACCAGACCGGCGAGACGCCGATCCTGCCCACCCCCGTAGTCGGTGTGCTGGGCGTGATGGAGGACGTGGAGAAGGCCATCCCGCACGCGCTGCCGTCCGCGGACGAGCAGTACACCCTGTTTCTGCTGGGCGAGACCAAGGACGAGTTCGGCGGCTCCGTGTGGCAGGACATCTCCGGTGCGGGCCTGGCTGGCCTGCCGCCGCAGGTGGACCTGGCCAACGAGGCGCGCCTGGCGGAGTTCTTCGCCGGCAACGCCGCCGGCATCGCGGCCGCGCACGACCTGTCCGAGGGCGGCCTGTCCCAGGCGGTGTTCGAGCTGCTGCTCGGCTCTGACAAGGGCGCGGAGCTGAACCTGGAGGGCGTGCACGCGGACGCGTTCACCGCGCTGTTCTCCGAGTCCGCCTCCCGCGTCCTGGTCGCCGTGACCAGCGACCGTGCAGAGGCAGCCGTGGAGCGCGCGACCTCCGCGGGCATACCGGTCACTGTGCTGGGAGAGACCACCAACGACGGCGTGCTGCACGTCGCTGGCGAAGAGGTCCAGATGCTGGAGCTCGCCGGTGCGTGGGCGGCGACCATGCCGTCGCACTTCGCGGCCGCAACGGCGCCGAACGCGGCGGTTTAACGGTTCAGCGCGACCACCAATAAAGCATTTGGGGAATGTGGCAATTATTTGCCACATTCCCCAAACGCTTATACGGGTGCGGAAAACTTAGGACGTGCGCTGCACCGGCGGCAGCGGCTTGACCAGCGGCACCGGCTCGTACTGCCCGCGCAGATCCTTGAGCGTCTGCGTGTGCTCCCACAGCCGCTTGTCCTCCTCGGTCACCGGCGTGAACTGGCGCGCCGGCAGGGGGCTGCCGTCGATGTCGATGCCGATGTAGGTGAACGTGGCGTGGATGGCGTCCTTCAGGTTCTCGCGCCCGCCGCGCGGGTCGCCGGCGCGCAGGTGCACCGAGGTGTGGATGGAGCGCGAGTCGGTGCGGGTGATGCGCGCATCCACCTCGATCAGGTCGCCGATGTGCACGGGCTGGTAGAAGCGGATGCCGCCGGCGTAGACCGCCACGGTGCGCTCGCCGGACCACTCCATGGTGCAGGCCAGGCCGGCCTCGTCGATCCATTCCATGGCGGTGCCACCGTGGACATTGCCGCCCCAGTTCACGTCGGTGGGTTTGGCCATGAAGCGGTGCACGATGCGCGGGGCGGTGGAGTCGTCGGTGTAGGTTTGCGCCTCCATCTCCGACTCGATGGCCTGGCGCAGCCCGATGCGGGACTTCGCGGCATCGGCGACGCGGCGCTCCTCGTCGTCGGTGGGCACGAAGGTGGGCACCGCCATGGACTTGCCGGTGTCGGGGTCCTTGGCCACGAAGACCACGAGGCAGTCGCAGGCGCGGGTGAACACGCCCTCGCGGGGGTCGGCGGAGAGCACCTCGTTGACAATGTGCATGGACGACCGCCCGGTCATAGCGATGCGGGAGCGCACCTCCACGATGTGGCCCGAGGGGATCGGGCGGGTGAAGTGGATGTGCCCCACGTATGCGGTGACGCAGTACGTGGCGGACCACTGTGCGGCGCAGGCGTAGGCGGCTTTATCGATCCACTCCAGCACGCGGCCGCCGGAGACACCTTGGGCGCCGTGGTGCAGCACGTCGGTGGGGGAGGCCATGAATCGCAGGGTCACGGACGGGGAGCGCTCGGCGGCGACGCGGGTATTCGGCATGGGGCCACCTTAATATGGAGTGTCATGGTGCAGAAACAAGACCCGGCGCTGACACGTGAGGCGATCCAGCAGGTGGCTGGGTGGTTGGAAGGTGGGGAAGCGGAGCCGTCGAGAAGCGAGCTTGCGAATGCTTGCCGGCGCACCGCGCGCACCCTCGCCGAGGAGCTCCCGGGCCACTCAGTGGAGCTGCGTGTGCCGCCGTTTGTGGCGGTGCAGTGCGTCGAGGGGCCGCGGCACACGCGCGGCACCCCGCCGAACGTGGTGGAGATGCGACCGGAGACGTGGTTGCGGCTGGCCACTGGGCTGGGCTCGTTCGACGAGGAGCTCGAGCGGGGGACTATCGACGCCTCCGGTTCCCGCGCCGCAGAAATCGCCGCCGGCCTTCCCGTGATTGCGCTGCGCTAGGCGGACTCGGATACAGTGAGGGGCGTGTTTACGGAGAGCCCTAAACCAAGTCAGGACTTCGATATCGACAGCGACACCCCGCGCGACGAATGCGGCGTGTTCGGCGTCTGGGCGCCGGGCGAGGACGTGGCCAAGCTGAGCTACTTCGGCTTGTTCGCGTTGCAGCACCGCGGCCAGGAAGGCGCCGGTATCGCGGTAGGAGACTCGGACAAGCTGGTGGTGTTCAAGGACACCGGTCTGGTCAGCCAGGTCTTCGACGAACCCGCGCTGGAAGCACTGCAGGGCGACGTGGCCATCGGTCACACCCGCTACTCCACGGCCGGGGGCAACTCGTGGGAGAACGTCCAGCCGATGTTCCGCACCTCGCCCAACGGCACGGACATCGCGCTGGCGCACAACGGCAACCTGGTCAACTACCTGGAGCTGCAGAACGAGGCGATTGAGAAGAAGCTCATTTCTCCTACCGGGGTAAATGGCCAGGGCTCGTCCTCGGACACCGCGGTGGTTTCGGCGTTGTTGGCCGATCTGGTCACTGAGGGCAAGACGCTTCTCGACGCCGCACGTGAACTCCTGCCCCGCGTCAAGGGCGCATTCTGTTTCATGGTCACCGACGGCCACACGCTCTACGCCGCGCGCGACCCGCACGGCGTCCGACCGCTGTCGCTGGGCCGCCTCGACGGCGGCTGGGTGGTTGCCTCCGAGACTTGCGCGCTGGACATCGTCGGCGCCTCCTTCGTCCGCGACATCGAGCCGGGCGAGATGGTCGCCATCGACGAGACCGGCGTGCACTCCGAGCGCTTCGCCGAAACTCCGAAGGCGCACTGCGTGTTCGAGTACGTCTACGTGGCGCGCCCCGATTCCGTCATCGACGGCCAGACCGTCAACGCGTCCCGCATCGAGATCGGCCGCCGCCTGTCCAAGGTCAGCCCAGTGGAGGCGGACCTGGTCATGCCCGTGCCGGAATCCGGCACCCCTGCGGCGATCGGCTACGCGGAAGCATCCGGCATCCCGTTCAAACAGGGCATGATGAAAAACGCGTACGTGGGCCGCACGTTCATCCAGCCCTCCGACACCCTGCGCCAGCTGGGCCTGCGCTTGAAGCTCAACCCGGTGCGCGAAGTCATCGAGGGCAAAAAGCTCGTGGTGGTGGACGATTCCATCGTGCGCGGCAACACGCAGCGCAAACTCATCCGCATGCTGCGGGAGGCGGGCGCGGCGGAGGTGCACGTGCGCATCGCTTCGCCGCCGGTGAAGTGGCCGTGCTTCTACGGCATCGACTTCGCCAGCCCCGGCGAGCTGATTGCCAACCACGGCCGCACGGATTCGGAGGAGGCGATCGCCGAGTCCATCCGCACGATGGTCGGGGCGGATTCACTAGCATTCGTGCCTATCGACGACATGATCGCCGCCTCGAACCAGCCCAAGGAAAACCTCTGCGCGGCCTGCTTCACTGGCCACTACCCACTGGGTCTGCCGGAGGGCAACCCCAACGCCGACCTTGTCCGACGCATCCAGAAAGGTGCAGAAGCCTAAATGAGTACTGAACAGCAACCCGTGTCCTACGAAGCCGCCGGCGTGTCCATCGAGGCCGGCGACAAGGCCGTGGAGCTTTTCGCCCCGCACGCCAAGCGCGCCACCCGCCCGGAGGTCCGCGGCGGCCTGGGCGGGTTTGCCGGCCTGTTCGCGCTGGGCAAGTACAAAGAGCCGCTGCTGGCGGCAGGCTCTGACGGCGTGGGCACGAAGCTCGCTGTGGCGCAGGCGATGGACAAGCACGACACCATCGGCATCGACCTGGTGGCCATGTGCGTGGACGACCTGGTCGTCTGCGGCGCCGAGCCGCTGTTTCTGCAGGACTACATCGCCATCGGCAAGGTCGTGCCCGAGAAGGTCGCCGAGATCGTCTCCGGCATCGCCGAGGGCTGCGTCCAGGCCGGCTGCGCACTGCTCGGCGGCGAGACCGCTGAGCACCCGGGCGTGATGGACCCGGACGAGTACGACGTCTCCGCCACCGCCGTCGGCGTCGTCGAGGCTTCCGAGCTGCTCGGCCCGGATAAGGTCCGCGAGGGCGATGCCATCATCGCGATGGCGTCCTCCGGCCTGCACTCCAACGGCTACTCCCTGGCCCGCCACGTGCTGCTGGAGCGCGCCGGGCTGCCGTTGGACGCGGAGATGGAGGAGCTGAACCGCACTCTCGGCGAGGAGCTTTTGGAGCCGACCCGCATCTACGCCCTGGACTGCCTGGCGCTGGCCGCCGAGTGCGACGTACGCACCTTCTGCCACGTCACCGGTGGCGGCCTGGCCGGCAACATGGAGCGCATCATCCCCGAGGGCCTGGTGGCGGACATGCGCCGCACCACCTGGACGCCGGGCCCGATCTTCCGCACCATCAAGTCCGTCGGCCAGGTGCCGGACGAGGAGATGGAAAAGACGTTCAACATGGGCGTCGGCATGGTCGCCGTGGTCAGCCCGGAGGATCGGGACCGCGCCCTGGCGATCCTGGCCGCGCGCCACATCGACGCGTGGGACCTAGGCGAGGTCCGTGCCGCGGGCGAGGGCGACACTGCCCGGGCCGTGCTGACCGGTTCGCACCCGCAGTACTAGGCAAAAGGAAAAGCACCCCGCGAGGGGTGCTTTTTGTTGAGGCTGTGGACGTTAGCGGTCGTCGTCCTCGTCGTCCCAGTCCGCGTACTCCGCGTACTGGTCGTCCACCTCAGCCTCGTCGTCGTCCCAGCTGCGTCGCGGGGCCTGGCCTGCAAGCTCACGTTGCAGGGAATCCAGGTCCATTTCAGGAGTGTTGTACTTCAGCTGGCGAGCAACCTTGGTCTGCTTGGCTTTTGCGCGTCCGCGGCCCATGGCGTGACCCCCTTGAGGTGGTTCTTGGGCGGCCTTCTTAAGAGGCGGCCTCATACTTATTTACGATATTTTCCTGTAGGACACTATAGCTTGCGCTCAGGAAAAATGCGCTTCGGGGGTCTGAACAGCATTTATAGCTGGCTTTCAGGTCCGCGCCTGAGCCTATCGACGGCACGGCGCCCCGCATGCTCACCCTCATCCTCCGGCAACGACGACTGGTCCACCGACGCCGCCGTGCCGTCGATGTCCAGCGGGGCCTGCAACGCAGAACGCTTCACCAGCGCGAGCGCGACCGGTCCCTCGTCGGCATCGTGCACCACGGTGCCGAGCCTGCCCACCTTGCGACCGCCTGCGGTAATCTCTGCGCCGCTTTCGGGCTCGTTCGGCGAGGAGCCGTCCAGCTGCAGCTTGACCAGCAGGCGCGGGGAACGGCCCAGGTTCTCCACGCGGGCGACGGTTTCCTGTCCGCGGTAGCACCCCTTTTCTAGGTGTACGGCGCGGATGGCCTCGCCGCGGTTGATCAGGCTCGGGGCCTCGTGCGGGATGGACTTTTCGTCCAGATCCGCGCGCGTTTCCGGCTCGCCCGCGGCAACGCGGTAGGCGGTAAACGCCATCAGGCCCGCGAGCGGGAACTGGTCGGCGACCTGGCCAATCTGCGGCTTCGGCACCGCGATGTCGGTGCGGCCGATCCCGCCCCAGCCGTCGAGGCGACGGGTGAACACTTGGCCCAGGTCCGGCTCCGCCACCGGCCCCAGGATGGTGAGCACGCCCAGGTCCGGCTCCTCAATGGTCACCTCGGACCAGAACACCATCTTGCGCAGGAAGTCCACGAAGGAATCTCGCTGGTAGGAGGGTAGATCGAAGTAGTAGACACTGCCTGCCACTGCCACGTCCGCGTGGTGCAGGATCCGCCCCTGCGCGTCCAGGTCCAGGGCGGAAGCGGCGAAGCCGTCGGCCACATCGTCCAACTTCTGCGACAGCAGGTTGTTCAGGAACGCCGGCGCGTCCGGCCCGGAGACGGCGACGACGGCGCGGTGGGAGCGGTCCACCAGCGTCGGCTCGGTAATACGCTGCTCCACGAGGGGGTTGCCGTAGTGCCAGGGGACACCTTTGGCGTCGAGAAGCGAAGGTCCGGGCAGCTCCTGTGCGCCGGGACGTGTCAAAAGCTCCGTTGCGTAACCCATGGACGCCTATCATAGGGGCACTATGGTTTTTCCCCAGCTAACGCCAGCGCCCGTGATCTACCTGGTGGAGCCGTTCGGCGGCTCGGTGCGGCGCCAGAACCCGAACATGCCGCACGTGTTCTGGGACGACGCGGCCGTCACACGCGGCGACGGCATCTTCGAGTCCATCCTGGTGCGCGGGGGCAAACCGCAGAACCTGGACAAGCACCTGCAACGCTTCGCGCGCTCCGCGGAACTTTTGGGCCTGCCTGAGCCGGGCCGGGAACACTGGATTCGCGCGACTGAGGAAGCCGTGGCCGACTACTGCCGCGAGCGCGGGGACGCTCCGGACATCGAGGCCAAGTGCACCTGGACCATGACCCGCGGCCGCGAAACCACTGGAGTGCCCACCGCGTGGATCACCGTGCGGCCGCTGCCGAAAAAGGTGCTGCGCCAGCGCGAACGCGGCGTGAGTGTGCTGACCACCCCGCGCGGCTACGCCATCGACCTCAACGTGCCGTGGATGCGAGACGGCGCGAAAACGCTCAACTACGCGCTGACCATGGCTGCGCTGCGTTGGGCGGGCGAGCAGGGTGCGGACGACATCATCTACGTCGACCCTGAGACTGGGCGCGTGCTTGAGGGGGCGACATCGAGCGTGCTCATGGTGAAAAAGGGCGGGCGCCTGCGCACACCAGCCCCCGGGGCGGGCGTGATGGCCGGCACCACTCAGGCCGCCGTCTTCGAGCACGCGGAAAAGCTGGGCTGGAAGTGCAAGACCAAAGACATTTACCTCAACGAGCTATTCAAAGCAGAGTCGGTCTGGCTGGTCAGCTCCACCCGCATCGCCGCGCGCGTGAAGCGCCTCGACGGCGAAAAGCTGCCCGCCCCCGACAACGCGTCGGAGATCAGGCAGCTCATTGAAGACGCGATAGGCTAGCCTGCCATCCGCTTCAGCTCGGCGGACATGTAGGGCACCGACTCGCCGTCGACGACGCGCTCGTCCACCCAGCCCAAGTTGTTGTTGGGCATCAGGCCGTAGAGGCGCTTGCCTGGGCCGTGGGCCGCTGGGCCGGTCTCCGTGGCGATGGTGGAGGCGCTCGTGAGCTGCCATGCGCGCTCGTTGACCAGCCCGCCGTACATGATCTCCACCAGGCCGCGGGAATTCGTCAACGTCACCTCAATCTCGTCCTTGAGCGAGATGCGCCAAAAACCCACCTCGCGCTGGTCCGCGCCGGTGGCGTTGCCCTCGGAGTCCAGGCGCCAGATGCGGGACTCGAAACGCAGGTAATTCTCGCCATCGTGGGAAACGATGAGCTGCTGGCCAAAGGCGTACTCCTCGCCCTCCGGGTCGGAGGGGTCGTTGGCCTGGCCGGAGCCGGACCACACGCCGACGAGCGGCAGCAGGGCCAACAGGCCGTCGTGGAGCGAGGGACCGTAACGCAGGTTCGCGGTGTCCGCCTCGAGCGGCATGTCCTCAAAACCCAGCTCCGGGATGTTGCGGTGGGCGGTGTTTTTGGACTGCTCCGCCGCGAGGTTCACAGCGTCGTTGCCGTTGAGCTTGTTGTCTTGAGCGTGTTCCGGGGTGTTGTTCTGTTCAGTCATGCTTTCCCAGCGTAGACGCTCCCGCCAGCGGCTCCAGATCCGCAGGTTCCACCACGGTGTTTACGCGGTCGCGGGAGAGTTCAAACGAACCACCGCGCAGCTGCACCAAGTCCGCGGGCCCGCCCAGGGGCAACTCGCGGGTGTCCAGGTCGAAGGTGAACCCGTCCAGCACGGTTTGTTCTTCGCCAGCTGCGACGTCGATGAGTTGGCTGGGGCGCATGTGGAACGTGCCGTTGACAATCCGCAGTGTCACCACCACCGTCGCGGGCTCTCGCGCGCCGGGCACAGTGCCGGTCAGGCGCGCCTCGCTGGCCACGCCGCCGGCGGGGGAGATGTCGTAGGGGTTGGCCATGTCCAGATCGGTGATGCCCAGTAGCTCGCCGAAGCCGACGCCGTCCAAGCGGATGCGGCGGCGCACCAGGCGGGCATCCGCGCCGACGACCTCGCCGCGCAGCGCATCCGCGGGGTTGTCCAGCTTCAGGTTGAACATCTCCACACTCACGGTGCCCACCCCGGGGCCGGGAATGTCCGCGTCGGTGCGTTTCACGGTGACGCGGGGGACGCGGCCGGTGATGCCGGACCACACAAACGGCACGGCGCTGACCTCCGCCTCCACGCCCTCGCGTGCGAGGTCGTGCTCCACATGCGAGGCCAGTGCGGTATCCGCGAGCCCGAGGGCTGCGACGAGCGCTACCGCAACCACGGCTGCTTTCTTCACCGCGCCCTCCTTCCTGCACGTAGCCTTGGGAGCCATGACTGCAGATATCCTAAGCGCCCACCTGCCCGGCGACCGCGTGCGACCCTTGCTTGAAGCCGCCGAAGATGCCGATGGCATCGCCGCCTTTTCTGAAAGTTTTGTGCAGGGGCTTGACGACGAGCGCGTGCGCCATACGCACTTCCTGGTCGAAAACGGCGGCGACGTGGTGGCCTGCGCGGGGCTGGCGGAGGACGGCTCCGCGGAGCTGGTCGTGCACCCTGACTTCCGCCGCAAGGGGATCGGCGAGGCGCTGGCGCGCAAAGTCCGTGCGGAAAACCCCGGTGCTGGCCTGTGGGCGCACGGCAACCTTGCGGGGGCGAAGGCGCTCGCGGCGAAACTGGGGCTCAGCGTGTCTCGAGAGCTGCTGGTGATGGGGATTTCCGCCGACGACATCTCTAGTGGCGGGCCTGAGTTGCCGGATGGGTTCGAAGCGCTGGACTACGTAGGTGCGGTGGAGCGTTGGGGACGGGACGCCGTCGAGAAGCAGTGGCTCGAAGTGAACAACGACGCGTTTTCCTGGCACCCCGAGCAAGGTGGCTGGGACCTGGAGCGGTTACACCGCGCGATGGAAGCCGACTGGTTCGATCCTGCAGGTGTGCAATTGCTGTATGAGGGCGAACAGTTGGCTGGGTTCCACTGGACCAAACGTCACCCCGATGGGGCGGGTGAGGTGTATGTGGTTGGGCTCGCCTCACGTCATCGGGGGGAGGGGATGGGGGGACCACTGATGCAAATGGGGTTAAACCACCTTGTCGGAGGGGGATCACCGCAGGTCATCCTCTATGTTGAGGCGGATAATGTTCCTGCCGTGAAGCGGTATTTGCAGCTCGGCTTCAAGGTTGATGAAAGTCACGTTGTGTACAAGTAGCCTGGACTTAACCTGCGAAAACAGTGTGATGGACGGGAGTTCACCAGTTATTCACTTAACTGGCTACCGGCCATTAACCAGGGTTCCGTAGGTTTTCACTTGTGAGTATTCGGACAGTTGCTCCGACACTCGAAACTGACCCGTTAGCACCGGAAAGGTATCCCGTGATCCGTAACTTCAAGCGCACCGCCGCAATCGCTGGCGTCGTTGCCCTCTCTTCCGCTTCCCTCGTCGCTTGCGGCGACTCCGAGGACAACGCAGCTACCGAAGCTGTTGAGTCCGCAACCGAGGCCGTTTCCTCCGACGACAAGGACGGCAAGGACGGCGACGCGGCTTCCGGCGACTACGAACTCTCCGGCCAGGAAGGCACCCTCGTTGCTGAGGGCGCTTCCTCCCAGCAGAACGCGATGGACTACTTCGCGTCCGTCTACGCATCCGAGGTTCCGGGTGCTCAGCTGGCTTACACCCCGTCCGGCTCCGGCTCCGGCCAGAAGAACTTCATCGCCAACCAGGCTGTCTTCGCGGGTTCTGACTCCCCGCTGAAGGACGACCAGGTTGAGGCTGCTGCAGAGCGCTGCGGCGGCAACGAGGCTTGGCACCTGCCGTTCGTTATCGGCCCGGTCGCCGTCGCCTACAACCTCGAGGGCGTGGACGAGCTGAACCTGACCGTCGACAACATTGTCGAGATCTTCCAGGGCGTCATCACCACCTGGAACGACCCGAAGATCGCCGAGAACAACGAGGGCGTCGAGCTTCCGGACGCTCCGATCAACGTCTTCTACCGCTCCGACGAGTCCGGCACTTCCGACAACTTCCAGAAGTTCCTGGCTGCCGCTTCCGACGGCAAGTGGGAGTCCACCGGCAAGGCATTCCCGAACTCTGTGGGCACCGGCGCCAACGGCTCCTCCGGTGTGGCACAGGAGGTCAACGCAACCGAGGGTGCAATCACCTACGTCGAGGCTGGCTTCGCTGACAAGAAGGCCAACATCGACTTCGGTGGCGGCCCGGTCGAGCTGACCGACGAGGCTGTTGAGAAGACCCTGGACAACCTCGAGTTCAAGACCGAGGGCCACAACATGGTCGTCGACGCTGACAAGCTGTTCAAGACCGACGTCGCTGGCGCATACCCGCTGGTCCTGACCACCTACGAGATCGTCTGCTCCGCAGGCTACGACGAGTCCACCTCCAAGATGGTCAAGGACTTCCTCAACGTCGCACTGGACAGCCAGGATGAGGAGCTCGCTTCCGAGGGCTTCATCCCGGTCAAGGGTGCACACGCTGAGCGTCTGCGTGAGGCTATCAACGCCATCAAGTAAACGCTGGCAAACCGGCCTTCGCGGTCTTAACGCCGCGGTAGGCAGATAGACCCCCTCAGATTGCGATCTCGGGGGGTCTCTCTATGCGGAGACGCGGAGCGCGAGCCCCATTTTCCGCCGTCCACAATGATTCATCTTCGAAGGATTCGAGCATATGGCTGCTAACGATCACCTCGACCGCGGCGCAGGGCCCGCGAACACCACTGATCCTGTAATCCAGAACTCCACGGGCGCCACTCTGACCAAGGAGCACGAGGAGAAGGCTCCCCTGACGGGCGAATCCGGCAAAGGTGCCGGCGTGAAGCGTCCCGGCGACCGCGTCTTCGAGTTCCTCTCCACCATCTCCGCAACCCTGATCACTGTGCTGGTCGCGGCGATCGGCATCTTCCTGCTCATCCAGGCTCTCCCGCCCCTGATGCGTAACGACCGTGGCGTGCTGGGCTTCCTCACCTACGGCGGCCAGTGGCAGACGTCGAACCTGGAGGCGATGAAGTTCGGTATCCCGAACATGTTCTTCTCCACGGTGACCATTTCCCTGATCGCGCTGATCATCGCGATGCCGATTGCACTCGGCGTGGCGCTGTTTTTGTCCAACTACTGCCCGCCGAAGCTGGTTCGCCCGCTGGGCACCCTGGTGGACATGCTCGCCGCTGTGCCGTCGATCGTCTACGGCCTGTGGGGCGCGCAGGTGCTCGGCCCGCTGCTGGGCCACTTTTACAAGTGGGTCAACAGCTGGGGCGGAGAC
Source organism: Corynebacterium pilbarense (assembly GCF_026930265.1). NCBI lineage: Bacteria > Bacillati > Actinomycetota > Actinomycetes > Mycobacteriales > Corynebacteriaceae > Corynebacterium > Corynebacterium pilbarense. The sequence goes on along the minus strand of NZ_JANRML010000009.1, from coordinate 8,935 downwards.
TTCTTCCTGTTCGCCACCTACCAGAACTCCCCGCCGTTCTCCACGGCCCGCAACATGATGACCGGTGGCATCGTCCTGGCCATCATGATTCTGCCGATCATCGCCGCAACCGCCCGCGAGATCTTCGTGCAGACCCCTCCCGGCCAGATCGAGTCCGCACTGGCGCTCGGTGCCACCCGCTGGGAAGTTATCCGCATGACCGTGATCCCGTTCGGCATGTCCGGCTTCATCGCCGGTTCCATGCTGGGCCTGGGCCGCGCACTGGGTGAAACCATGGCGCTGTACATGGCCGTGGCACCGGCGAACGACTTCCGCGGCTCCCTGTTCGACGGCGGCACCACCTTCGCCACCGCGATCGCCAACGCCGCCGCAGAGTTCAACAACCCGGTCTCCGCAGGCGCCTACATCGCAGCCGGCCTGGTGCTGTTCCTGCTGACCTTCATCGTCAACTCGATCGCGCGCGCGATCGTTAACAAGTAAGGAGCGGAAAGCAGAAATGTCTACTGCAGTACCGAACAACGGCTCCTCCCAGGTAGCTACCCAAAAACCCGCTCCGGCACGCAGCTCTCGCGGCAACGGCGAGAGCCCATTCACGGACATCGCTTCAAGCCGCAAGACCACCAACTCCATCATGGGCGGCCTGATGTGGCTGTGCATGATCCTCGCGCTGATCCCGCTGCTCTGGCTGCTCATCACCGTGGTCTCCCGCGGCCTGGGCGCCGTGCTCGACCCGGCCTGGTGGACCCAGGACATGGTCGGGGTCCGCTCCTCCAAGCCGGGCGGCGGCGCACTCCACGCCATCGCCGGTACCCTCATGCAGACGCTGGTTGCGTCGCTGTTTTCCATCCCGATCGGTATCTTCACCGCGATCTACCTGGTGGAGTACTCCAACGGCAACAGGCTGGGCAAACTGACCACCTTCATGGTGGACATCCTCTCCGGTGTGCCGTCTATCGTTGCGGCGCTGTTCGTCTACGCCCTGTGGATCACCATCCTGGGCCAGCAGCGCTCCGGCTTCGCGGTGTCGCTTTCGCTGATCCTGCTCATGATCCCGGTTGTGGTCCGCAACACCGAGGAGATGCTGCGCGTGGTTCCGATGGACCTGCGAGAGGCCTCCTACGCACTGGGTGTTCCCAAGTGGAAGACCATCATGCGCATCGTGCTGCCGACTGCGCTGTCCGGCATCGTCACTGGTGTCATGCTCGCCATCGCTCGTGTGATGGGCGAATCCGCTCCGGTGCTGATCCTCGTCGGCTCCACCCCGACCACCAACTGGTTCAACATGTTTGACAAGCCGCAATCCTCGCTGCCGCTGTTCATGCTGGACATGTGGAAGTCCGGTGCAACCGGCCCGGCAAACGACCGACTCTGGGGCGCGGCGCTGACGCTCGTGATCCTCGTTGTCACCCTGAACCTGCTCGCACGTTTCGTGGCGAAGCGCTACTCGGTCAAGAAGTAACCCACCCGCGTTCCCACACCCACCCAGGAGAAACCCAGATGTCTACCAAGCTCGAACTCAACGACGTCAACATCTACTACGGCGACTTCCACGCCGTGCAGAACGTCAACATGCAGATCCCGTCCAAGGCCGTGACCGCCTTCATCGGCCCGTCCGGCTGCGGCAAGTCCACCGTGCTGCGCACTCTGAACCGCATGCACGAGGTCATCCCCGGCGCCTCCGTGACGGGCGAGATCCTCCTCGACGGCAACGACATTTACGGCAAGAACGTCGACCCGGTCGCCGTGCGCAACACCATCGGCATGGTGTTCCAGAAGGCTAACCCGTTCCCGACCATGTCCATCGAGGACAACGTCGTGGCAGGGCTGCGCCTGTCCGGCGAGAAGGACAAGAAGAAGCTCAGGGAGGTCGCCGAGCAGTCCCTGCGCGGTGCGAACCTGTGGGAAGAGGTCAAGGACCGCCTGGACAAGCCGGGCGGCGGCCTCTCCGGCGGCCAGCAGCAGCGTCTGTGCATCGCGCGTGCGATCGCGGTGCGCCCTGAGGTCCTGCTTATGGACGAGCCCTGCTCCGCCCTGGACCCGATCTCCACCCTGGCCGTGGAGGACCTCATCCACGAGCTGAAGAACGAGTACACCATCGTGATCGTGACCCACAACATGCAGCAGGCTGCGCGTGTGTCCGACAAGACCGCCTTCTTCTCCCTCGAGGCCACCGGCAAGCCGGGCCACCTGGTGGAGTTCAACGACACCACCACCATCTTCGAGAACCCGGAGCAGAAGGAGACCGAGGACTACATCTCCGGTCGCTTCGGCTAAAGCACTCCGCTTTACGACGCCCCTTACGGTGCACCACGTACCGTAAGGGGCGTCGCCCTTTTGCACCTACTTCTGGATGCGGAACTTGCGCTCGATGGTGGCGAATTTCTCCGCCGGGTCGTAGTCCACCTCGTCTCGCTGCTGCACGTACGCCTCAGGATTGAGCCCGGTGATGAGGAAGACCATGCGGCGGCCCACGCTGACGCAGCGGTCGGCGTAGCGTTCGTAGTAGCGCGCCAGCATAGACACGTCGACGGCTTCCCGGTTGGTGAACTGCCATTCCCGGTCGGTCACCAGGGTGCTGAGGAAGGCCTTCATGTCGTCCACGCCTTCGTCGATAGTGTGCAGCTCCACGGCGGCGTCGGCGTCAGGCTCGACCAGTAGTTTCCGCGTCGCGGCACCCATCTCGTAGACGAGGCGGGCGAGCTCCTGGATGTAGCCTTGCAGCTGCTCGGGGTAGACGGGGGAGGGGTGGTGCAGGCGGGCCAACAGCGCAATGTTCTTCGCAAGGGACCCCATGCGTTCGAAGCTTTCCACGATGTAGATCGCGGAGATCACTTGGCGCAGGTCGTAAGCGACGGGGCTGTGCAGCGCGAGAAGGCTCATGCTGCGTTCTTCGCAGCGCTGGCTGATCTCTTTGAGCGTGTCGGTGGCTGTGAGGGCGGCCTCGGCGTCCTCTAAAGACTGCTCCAAGAGCGCGGCTGTGGCATATCCCATAACTTCGCGCACGGAGTCGCACATCTCGAGGACGTCTTCGTTGAAGGCCTGGAGATGTTCCCTGTACACGGTGCGTAGCATGGCTACATGCTACGGGAACCGGGGATGTTACCCGCCGTTATTTTCAATTTCGGCGCCTTCCGGCACGGTGTCGTCCTCCGGGTCGTCCAGCCACCCCTCGGGTAGGGCTATCTTGCCGGCGGAGCCTTGGCGCCCACGGGCGTCGTCGGCGTGCTGGGCCTTTTCTTCAGAGTCCGCGATGGGGGCGAGGCGCTCTTTCAGCTCTGTTAGGGAGCTGACCTGGGCCAGCGACTTGCGGAATTCGCCGCCCACGGGGAAGCCGCGCAGGTACCAGCCGGTGTGTTTGCGGATGTCGCGGCAGGCGTGTTCCTCGCCGTCGTGGGCGGCCAGCAGCTCCGCGTGACGGTAGATGATGCTTGCAACCTGCCCCAGGGTGGGCTCCGGCGGGATCTCCTCGCCGCGCAGCTGCGCGCCGAGCTGGGCGAACAGCCACGGCCGTCCCAGGCATCCGCGGCCGACCTCCACGCCGTGGCAGCCGGTTTGCTCCATCATCTTCGCCGCGTCGTCGGCGGCGAAGATATCGCCGTTGCCGATAACGGGCACGCCGGTGCCGTCCATGTGCTCGACCAGGCGGCCGACCTCGTCCCAGTGCGCCACGCCCGAATAGCGCTCGGCGCCGGTGCGGGCGTGCAGTGCCACGGCGGCCGCGCCGGCTTCGGCGGCGATCCTTCCCGCATCAAGGTGCGTGTGGTGCTCGTCGTCGATGCCGATGCGGAATTTCACCGTGATCGGGATGCCGGAGCCTTCGGCAGCGCGCACCGCTGCGTCGACGATGTTGCCGTAGAGGCGTCGCTTGTATGGGATGGCGCAGCCGCCGCCTTTGCGGGTGACCTTGGGAACGGGGCAGCCGAAGTTCATGTCCACGTGGTCGGCGATGTTTTCGTCCACGATCATGCGCACCGCTTCGTAGGTGAACTTCGGGTCCACGGTGTACAGCTGCATCGACCGCGGGGTCTCCACGTCGGCAAAGGTGGTCATGTGCAGGGTTTTCTTGTTGCGGGCAACCATGGCGCGCGCCGTGATCATCTCGCAGACATACAAACCGGAGGAGGTGCCGGTGAGCTCTTCTTCAATCTCGCGGCACAGCACGCGAAACGGCATGTTTGTCACCCCGGCCATCGGCGCGAGGATGACGGGGGAGCTCAGATCAATGCCGCCGATTGTCAGGGCGGGGGCAACTGCAGTCATAGTGCGGCCCATTCTTCCTGTGCAGCATGGGTCCCGTCCAATCGTCGGGTTTACGCCCGTTCGGGGGTACGGTCCCGTCGCTAAGCACTTGCTTTACGACGCACTCCGCCCGGTTTCTGGCAGTGGGGCGTACGTCACAATATTGTGGGGAATGTTATCTACCCGCACGAAACGATTTGAGGGAGCATCATGAGCGACCGCATTGCAAGCGCCAAGCTGCGTGACAAGGTCATGTCCGCCGAAGAGGCCGTCCAGTTTGTCAACCACGGCGACAAGGTCGGCACCTCCGGCTTCACCGGCGCCGGCTACCCCAAGGCCCTGCCGGCCGCGATTTCGGAGAAGGCGAAGGCCGCCCACGACAAGGGCCAGGACTTCTCCATCGACATGTACACCGGCGCCTCCACGGCCCCGGAGTGCGACGGTGTGCTGGCAGAGGCCGGTGCGCTGCGCTACCGCATGCCGTACCAGTCCGACCCGACCATGCGTAAAAAGATCAACGCTGGCGAGATGAAGTTCCAGGACATCCACCTGTCGCACTCCGGCATGATGGTTGAGCAGGGCTTCTTCGGCGAGGTGGACTTGGCCATCGTCGAGGCAGTGCGCATCACCGAAGAGGGCAACATCGTCCCGTCTTCCTCGGTGGGCAACTCCGTGGAGTTCCTCAACGCCGCGAAGAAGATCATCATCGAGGTCAACGAGTGGCAGTCCGAGGAGCTCGAGGGCATGCACGACATCTGGACCGTGCCGCCGCTGCCGAACCGTATCCCGATCCCGATCACCAAGTGCGGCGACCGCATCGGCACCACCTACATCGAGATCGACCCGGAGAAGGTCGTCGCCGTCGTTAAGACCAACGACCCGGACCGCAACGCCCCGTTCAAGGCGCCGGACGAGATCTCCGAGCAGATCGCCGGCAACTTCCTGGACTTCTTGGAAAACGAGGTCAAAGCCGGCCGGCTGGCCTACGACGGCTACGTCATGCAGTCCGGCGTGGGCAACGTCCCCAACGCCGTGATGGCGGGCCTAATGGACTCCAAGTTTGAGAACATCCAGGCCTACACCGAGGTGATCCAGGACGGCATGGTTGACCTCATCGACGCTGGCAAGATGACCGTGGCGTCCGCGACCTCGTTCTCCCTATCGCCGGAGTACGCGGAGAAGATGAACAACGAGGCGTCGCGCTACCGCGAGTCCATCATTCTGCGCCCGCAGTCCATCTCCAACCACCCGGAGGTCATCCGCCGCACCGGCCTGATCGCGTCCAACGGCATGATCGAGGCGGACATCTACGGCAACGCCAACTCCACCCACATCAACGGCTCCCGACTGATGAACGCCCTGGGCGGCTCCGGCGACTTCACCCGAAACGCCTACATCTCCTCCTTCATCTCCCCGTCGGTGGCGAAGGACGGCGCTATTTCCGCCATCGTCCCGTTCGCGTCCCACATCGACCACAACGAGCACGACGCCATGGTCTTCATCACCGAGTACGGCGTTGCCGACCTGCGTGGCCTGGCTCCGCGCGACCGCGTGGCCAAGATGATCTCCATCGCCCACCCGTCGTACCGCCCGCTGCTGGAGGAGTACGTCGAGCTCGCTTCCAAGTGCAAGTACCAGGCAACCCCGCACGACCTGCGCCACGCCTTCGACTTCCACCTGCGCATGGAAGAGACTGGCACGATGCTGAAGCAGGACTAAGCCAGCCCCGATTTCCGGGCTAATGGGCCCACGGGCTACCATTAGCCCCCGCGGGCCTTTAGCTCAGCTGGTAGAGCTACGGACTTTTAATCCGCAGGTCGCGGGTTCGAGCCCCGCAGGGCCCACCGCATGCCTCGGCCGTATTCGGCCGGGGCATTTTGCGTATCCGCGCCCCCGGCTACTGGGCTGAACTGCTAGGTTTACGCCATGGATCTTGCAGCAGCTACCCCGGGTGCCGTCACCGTCGCGCTCGGGATCTCTCTGTTGGCGGGCCTGTCCACCGGCTTCGGCGGCCTTATCGTGGCGCTGAAGCGCTCCCCGGGGCCAGGCTTTCTAGCTGGCGCGTTGGGGTTTTCCGCCGGCGTGATGGTCTACATCTCATTTATGGAGCTTCTGCCCGAGGGGATCGACGGGCTTGCAGAAGCGGGCAACGTATCCGCGGAGCTGTGGGGCGCAGTGGCGTTTTTCGCCGGCATTGCGCTCATCGCGCTGATTGACAGGTTCGTGCCGGAGGAGATCAACCCGCACGAAGAGCCGGACGCTTCCGGGGTGAGCCGCGCCCGGCTGCGCAACGTCGGCGTACTCAGCGCCACGGCAATCGCGGTGCACAACTTCCCGGAGGGGTTTGCCACGTTCGCGGTGGCGTTGGCGGACCCAGCGCTTGCGTTGCCGATCGCGATCGCGATTGCCATCCACAACATCCCCGAGGGCATCGCCGTGGCCGTGCCGCTGCGGCAGGCCACCGGATCGAAGTGGAAAGCTGCCGGTTGGGCCACCCTGTCGGGTCTGGCGGAGCCGCTCGGTGCTGTCATTGGTTTTCTGCTGTTGCGGCCGTTTCTGGGCCCGCAGACGTTGGGCTACACCTTCGCCGCGATCGCCGGAATCATGGTCTTTGTCAGCCTGGACAAACTGCTGCCCACCGCTATTGCCACAGGCAAGCACCACACCGCCATCTACGGCATGATCATCGGCATGGCTGTCATGGCAGCCAGCCTGCTCATGCTGCCTGGCTAGGGGAGTGTACGGAAAAGCCCAATGTACTGCTCATTTGGATGCTGCGGGCGCGCTGTCGTATGATTCAACGGCTGTCTTTGATGACAGGCCCCCATCGTCTAGAGGCCTAGGACTCCGCCCTTTCACGGCGGCAACACGGGTTCGAATCCCGTTGGGGGTACGGCCCTGTGGCGCAGTTGGTTAGCGCGCCGCCCTGTCACGGCGGAGGTCGCGGGTTCAAGTCCCGTCAGGGTCGCCAAATGCAAGCCAGTTCTCGGAAATCCGGGGACTGGCTTTTTGCTATCTCCGGAACATCTGTTGCCAAAGTGTTGGTCCACTTTTATTGTGGTCTGTGACAATGGACACATAAGGAAGAGGGCCCGAGCAATGTCGCATGTCAAATGGGGAAGTCGGTCCGTGGCCGTGTGCGTACTTGTCGTCGCTTGCATGCTGGCGTGGGTAGCGCCTGCATTCGCGACGGAGACGACGAATCGGCCCGCGGAATCGAGCACTGCAGTGAGCACTGAGACGAAGACGTTGTCGAGCTCGACCACGAGGGCGTCGGCAAGCGCGGGCTCCGCAGACGCGAAGGCGGTCCTGATCCTGGATGCGTCCTACTCCATGGTTGAGGAGGACGCCGAGGGCCCGCGTATAGACGCGGCGAAGAAGGCGACCCACGAGCTGGTTGAATTCCTGCCGCCGACCGCGAAGATGGGGCTCATTGCCTACGGTGCACAGGAATCCAATGCGCCCGACAATCGCGAAAAGGGCTGCAAAGACATCCAGAGCCTCGTACCTATTGGCGAGGTGGACAAGAAAGAGTTCGGCGCGGCTATCGACGGGCTGACGCCGAAGGGCTACACGCCGATGGGCAACGCGCTGCGCAAGGCTGCAGAGCAGCTGGGTAGCGACGGCGAGCGCTCGATCATTCTGGTCTCCGACGGTATCGACACTTGCGCGCCGCCCGAGGTGTGCGACGTGGCCAAAGAGCTGGCGGGCGACGGCGTGGACCTGGCGATCCACACCGTCGGGTTCAAAGCTGACGAGGAGGCCCGCGCGGAGCTGGAGTGCATCGCGGAAGCTGGCGGCGGGCAGTTCCTGGAGGCGGCCGATGCGAGCAGCTTGGCGCAGTCGCTGAAGTTTTTGTCCCAGCGCGGGGTGGAGAAGTACCAGACGGGTGGCACGCCTTTTGAGTTCTCGGACACCCCAGAGGGCGCGAAGTGGCTGGGCGAAGGCCAGTACCAGACCACGGTGACCCCGGACCGGGGTACTGCGAAGGACCGGTACTTCCGCATTTCCGTGCCGCCGCGCCACCACGCGCGTGTGGTGTTTTCTCCCGTGTGGCAGACCGAAGGCACATGGGGAGACGGGCACCTGAAAATTGATCCGGTGGAGCTGACCAACGAGGGTGATGCGGAGTGTGGCTGGTTCCCGGTTACGCACACTGCATTCGTCTCTGCTGGGCCGGACTACGGGATCGAATCTGCGACTGCTTCAGCAGAGCGCAACGATGAGTCGGACATGGAGTGCGATATGAGCGACATCCTGGTCCAGACGCAAATCTCTGACGTTGAGGGCAACGAAACCGGGGACATCGGGCTCGAGGTCAGTGTGTTCTATGAGCCGATTCCCGGCGATGAGGAGAAAACTGAGTGGTCAGACGGCAAAATTATCAAAGCTGGAGACTACCTTGGCGAGATGCCGATGAAGAACCCGGAGTTGTCAGTGGGTGAATGCGCCACCTCGACTTGGAGGTTGTTGTGGCGGGTCGTTGGACTCCGAAAGATGTGAAGGCTGCGTCTGTGGCGCGGCTTGTTGCAGGCGATGATGTCGGCGAGATTGCGCGTGATGCCGGTGTGGCAGAGGCCACGGTTTATGAATGGGTCAAGCAAGCTGGTGCGCTCCCACCGATGAAGGCGTTGGCACGCGCACGCGACCAACTCATCGACGACGCGGTGGCGCTGGTGGCTTCAGGTATGTCGGT
>NZ_JANRML010000083.1:0-703 GCF_026930265.1 Corynebacterium pilbarense | reverse complement strand
CACCATAAGGGGACCACTTTGGAGTTCATCCATATTTACTTCTTATCAACCATGAAAAAACAATAATGAGTCATATTTACATCAAACAATCTTGGGTCCATTACCCAAACCTTTGTGCTACGGGGCTTTCTTCAAGGGTTGACATCAATGACAACCAACCTTAATCAACAATCTCCCCCTTTGGCATTGATGGAAACACTCTAATGCAATACTGAAATCATATAAGTCATGCTCTCCCTGAAACCATGCCTCTGTCCTCTGCATCTAATAAATCTGATCCAACTGAAACCATGCCTCTGTCCTCTGCATCTGATAAATCTCTCCCCCTTTGTCATCAATGGAAAATGTATCTTTCCATCTGGGGTTGCTCCCCCTAACTTAACTATCCTCTTTATGGTACTTCCTCATGTACATCTAAGACATATAAGATAAGCATTCAAAAGAATTCATTTTGGAGTAGAAATAACTCCAAGTCTCTGGCAAAGATATTCAAAGGCTTCCCGTGGAAGTGGTTTTGTAAAGATGTCTACCACTTGTTCTTTTGTGCCCACATACTCAACTCTGATGTTCTTTTCTACAACCTGTTCCTGTAGAAAGTGATACTTGATTGGAATGTGCTTTGTCTTGGAGTGCATCACTGGGTTCTTTGAGATACCGGTGCTGCTTGTTGTTGGACTACTAAGAGGGGGGGTGAATCAGTAAT
>NZ_JANRML010000082.1:0-705 GCF_026930265.1 Corynebacterium pilbarense | reverse complement strand
TGCGCCATTCTTCTTTGGGGTTGTCGTTGGGTGTGGCTTTGACTCCGGTGGTGTATGCCTGCTGCGGGGTGCGTCTGCCTAGGGCGCGGTGGGGTCGGGTGCAGTTGTAGTATTGGCGAAATTCGTTGAGGAGTTGTTGCAGCTCATCGATGGTTTGTGCTGGGGGTCGGGCGGTGATCCATTTTTTGAGGGTTTGGTGGAACCGCTCAATTTTTCCTTGGGTTTGGGGGTGGCCTGGTCGGCCGTTTTTCTGTTGGATTTTGTGTGCGACGAGCACTTTTTCGAATGCGTTTCGCCCGCCTTTGCGCCCGGCTAGGCGGGCGGTGAATACCAGGCCGTTGTCCGTCAGCGTGGATGCTGGCGGGCCGTATGCGCCGATCAGGCGGGTGAGTTCGGCGGCGACGGCGGGGCCTGTAAATGCGGCGGCCGCGGTGATTGACAACAGGTATCGAGAGTGGTCGTCGAGGAAGTCGAGGACTTCTACCCGCGTGTTATCAGCGAGGAAGAGGTGGGTGATGTCGGCTTGCCAGCATTCGTTGGGCATCGCCGCTTCGAAGCGGATGTAAGAGCTTTTCGGCTTCTTTTGCGGCTGCGGGGTGATCAAGCCCTCGTTGGTGAGGACGCGGCGGATCGTTGAGGTTGAGGGGGCGCGTTTGCCGGCCTGTTCGAGGTGGTAGGCGATGGTTTCGGGCCCGGCGTCGAGTC
>NZ_JANRML010000081.1:0-720 GCF_026930265.1 Corynebacterium pilbarense | reverse complement strand
GGGTATACTCTGCAAAGCGTGGCCCGATGTCTATCCTAGGTACTGCGGTATACCCCCACAGTCACATGTGTATGTCCCTAAAAATATTGGCAACTAGGTTGCCAGCACGCGAACAGTCACCAGGCGGGTACAGTCGAAAGTCGGGTAGACCACAATGAGCAGGGTATCAAGCCCGAAACCTGTCAAGGGTATTGAGAGCAAATGGTCCGGAAGACAACTGAGGACCTCAAACGGATTCGAGACCCACGAAGCCCCGTGGAAAATGCAAATGACGGAATCCCAAGACAAGTCCTCTATATGTGTTCTCCACTACGCTTGGTCCAGCTTTGGAGGGGTTATCTCCACTACCTTTCCACAGGCGACCTCGTGTTTATCCCCTGTGTTAGAGGGGGGTCCTGGATAACTTCCCGTAACCGGACTCTACACTCCCTAATGTCAGACTCCAATGTTTAGTTTTAGGTGGCCTTGGAGAATTAACTCTCCAACCTATCCCAAGGCCCTAGTCCAAAGCTAGTTGGTGTACCCTAAAAACATGAAAGTCTACTTGATTTTATTGAGCGTTAATTTTAGTGGGATTTATTAAGTCAAGAGGTGCGAGAGTGAAACTAATGATGTGCAAAGCAGACTCAAAACAAAAAATGCTGAAAAAATACTTGTAAAAAACAAAATTTCTACAAATGATGCCAAACTAGCAACTTTTCCAAAAAGAGTCTTTTCCTT
>NZ_JANRML010000080.1:0-745 GCF_026930265.1 Corynebacterium pilbarense | reverse complement strand
CAAAATAATAGTGTTGTTTTATTCAAAAGATTGCGATGAGAATCAAGGGTTCCAAAACACTTGTGTGGGAAGCTTATAAAGATAGGATAAAAATGTGAAATGGCTGCCAACAATGGCGACGCACTAGTAGAAGAAGTTATCTCGGCCAAAAGAAAAAATCCAGATTATGATAACAAGAATAATTCAAACTCAAAAGCAACTAGAAAATTGCCTAAACATCATTATTAATCAAATGTTCCAGCAGTGTTTAAAGGATGAAAACTGATAACAGTCTTAAGATCAGTAAGTCACGATATTAAAGATAAAATCTCCAATACTGTTGGCATAGCCACTGCTGCCAGCAGGCGTCCATAGCCTCGACAGGGTTGCCATTTAACCCACTCGGACGTCTTTATCCTGTCAAGAATTTCTAGATCAGAATAAAGGACATTAAAGAGGATTCTTATTTGTCGATTTTCATATACCCGACATTGCTTCGCTGCCAGCGGGCCTGTTCAGTACCCCGACGAAGTTGTCTTGGCGCCATGCTTGCATTTACCCGCTGCCAGCAGACCTGTTCAGTATCCCGGCTGGTTTACAAACACTTCCCACAACTCTTATTAACATTTATTTTGTTTTTATTTTATAGATAGCTGAGCGGGGTGACGCTGAAAAATCTGGGTATTCTATCATATTTTTTAGACCTCATCAGAAATTTTTGTCAGTGTCCTTTATCCAGCTCCAGAAATGTTTTATTTCTAAAACA
>NZ_JANRML010000079.1:0-743 GCF_026930265.1 Corynebacterium pilbarense | reverse complement strand
TCCTTCTTTATTATTTAAAGACCATGGGTTTTACTTTAATTAATTCCCTCATTACTTTATCCCCTTCACTTTTAATAAGTCTTTAATTTACACCTAGGAGGGTTTTAGTTTACGCCCTAGGTTTATTTTTGTAGAATCTTTTCTTAGGACTTGTCAATTTAACTTAGAGATGTTTTAATTTAGGTGTTGATTTGAACAGGGCGACAATTTAATTAGGGGAGTCGTTTTAAGAATTTGTCAGGTGTTAAGGTCTTAGGGTCATCTAAGTTGTCTCATCATCATCATCCATGCGACGTGCCCTTCAGGACGCACTACGTGCTCCAAGGGTGCCACTCGCTTGCTTGACTGATTGGTAGAATCTATAACCCCTGGAGTCAACACTCCGCCAGGTGAACTTGTGGGAGACTAAGGGCTCTAAGGAATAAGGCCCCCGCCTTATTGCGCGCCCCTTAGAATCATCGTGAGCGACTGTCGCAGTCTGCCCTCACGGCATCGTGGATCCTCTCGAACTAGGTAATCGTTAACCTACAGTTCGAGCCACGGCGGGAGTGCTAGTAGGCTGTGGCAGGGCTGCTGTCCACACCTCTCCCTCAACCTCTCTGCAATTGTGTGTGGCCCCTTTACTCCATATGTGAGTCTGGTCGGCAAGCTATCGTCAGCCTGCATCATCAACCATCATGTCAGATCATGTCAACAACATATCATGAAATCAATATCATATCATCAAAACCACACAATATCAC
>NZ_JANRML010000078.1:0-788 GCF_026930265.1 Corynebacterium pilbarense | reverse complement strand
GATCAGGTTTATGGAACTAGTTAAATACGTATCGTATTTGGAAACTGACCAACGACAAGCAGAGCGCTTCGTTTATGGATTGAACCCGAAGATAAGATCTATGGTACGAATGTGGAAACTGTCTTCAGTGGCAGAGGCGGTAGAAAGTGCGCGTTACGCGGAAGAACATATGAACCTAACAGGGGGTTGTTAAGGTCCTAACCCGCACATAGGTAGATCAATGTATTCGGATGTAATAAAGGTCAATATTAATAAGACCTTTCAATAAAATAGAATAAGGCGGATGTAAGAAGACCTAATAGAAGCTTCCGCTTCTAGAAGGATCTTCCTCTAGATGCTTCTCTTGATAGACATATTTAGTATAAATAGGAGTCGAGGGTATGAAAACCCTAGCTTGGAGATTATTGTAACAGAGCGCTGCTCGATTGGAGGTTGCCCCCTCGAAGAGGCCTGTGAACATTGCTTTCTGATTCAAAGTGCTATTTCTGTTGCTATTTCGTATATCATTTCTGTGTATTGTGAAGATTATGCTGGATATTTTACTGTTATTCTGCCATTTCTAGCATTTTATTTATGTTCTGCATATTTTATATATCTGGTATCTTGCAGGGCTAGCGACCGACCAATGGGGACAAATCCCTATAGGGTCAGTAAGTGGGCAATAGGAACAAATCTCAACAGGGTAGAGAACCGCCAGTGAGAACAAACCCCGTCGCGCGGTTAAGTGGAATACAGGTGGCAAAAAGGGAAACTCGACACGGTAGTCAACATGACAGGAGAGGGGGGGC
>NZ_JANRML010000008.1:0-107677 GCF_026930265.1 Corynebacterium pilbarense | reverse complement strand
TTGACGCGCTACCCCACAGTGCAAACCGTGCACTCCGACAACGGGGCAGCTATGCGAAGCAACGCCGTCAAGCGAGTTTTCGCCAAACACAACGTTGACGCATCGTTTAGCCGGCCAGCAATCAGCAACGACAACCCTCAGATGGAGTCACTGTTCCACACCATGAAGGGATTTGCGTACTACCCGGGCGCCTTCGCCGACATCGACGCCGCCACCCAATGGGTAGCCCGGTTTACCAGGCACTACAACAACCGGCCCCACAGCGGCATCAACGGCTACACACCGCAAAGCGTCCTCGACGGCACCTGGAGGCAATACGAAACCAACCGCATCAACGCCACACGCGCCGCACTCGAAGCCGGACTCATCACCGCTATGCCAAAAACACCGACCGGACTACCCAAGGAGGTCACCATCATCCGCACAACCACCAAAACCCGCCCACAGCCACCCACACTTACCGTCGCCTGAACCAGAAACTGTTCACAACCACTTGACACAAAGCGCAAAATTCTTGACCTGGGATTTTAGGGCCGGATCCTTTGAAAAATGTTGATTCGTACAAAACGGTTGCTTATCGACGAGCATCCGCCCACCTCCGATACACCTCCGCCACGACGTCAGCGAACCCCTCGTTGGAGGCCGACAGCGGCGAAAGCGCAACCACGGCCTCAAAAAGCGACGCGGCGGCAGCGTCCACGGAGTCGAACACGGCCACGCCGTGGAGCCGGGCGCCGGGCACGGCGGCGCAGGCGGCTAGGGCAGCGAACGAGCGGACCTGGCAGCCGTGGAAGGTGCAGTACTCGTCCGCGATGGCCAGGAGCTGCTCGGGGGAAAAGCTCCTCATCCGCGCGCCTGCCGGATGCGTGATTCCATCCCGGCATAGGTGGGGATGAGGGAGCGGGCGAGGTCGGTGACGTGGGCGTCGTCAAGCAATCGCGATGCTGCGGTGACCACCGCACGGCGCGCGGCCTCCTGCTTCGAGCATCCCCATGCTGAAGCCAATAACACGAGCGCCTTGTCCTCATCTGCGGTCAACCGAAGCGTCATAGCCATACCATTGTGATACCACTCGGCTAACGTAAAAAGCTACAGAAGCCCGCTAAACTCGACCGTATGGCTGATGACACCACTGGCGGCTTGGACCGCATTCAACCAATCGACATCAACGAGGAGATGCAGACCAGCTACATCGATTACGCCATGAGCGTGATCGTGGGTCGCGCGCTCCCCGAGGTGCGCGACGGCATGAAGCCGGTGCACCGCCGCGTGATCTACGCAATGTACGACGCGGGTTTCCGCCCCGAGCGCTCCTACGTCAAGAGTGTGAAGGCCGTCGGCGAGACCATGAGTAACTACCACCCGCACGGCGACAGCGCCATCTACGACACCCTGGTGCGCATGGCACAGCCGTGGTCCATGCGCTACCCGCTTGTGGACGGCCAGGGCAACTTCGGCTCGCCGGGCAACGACGGCCCGGCCGCTATGCGTTACACGGAGTGCAAGCTCACCCCGATCGCCATGGAGATGGTGCGCGACATCCGCGAAAACTCCGTTGACTTCGCCCCGAACTTCGACTCCAAGACCCAGGAGCCGACCGTCCTGCCGTCCCGCGTGCCGAACCTGCTGATGAACGGCTCCAACGGTATTGCGGTGGGCATGGCCACCAACATCCCGCCGCACAACCTCAACGAGCTGGCGGAGGCCATCTACTGGATCCTGGAAAACCACGACGCCGAGGAGAAGGAGACCCTCGACGCCGTGATGGAGCGCGTGAAGGGACCGGACTTCCCAACGGCGGGCCTGATCGTGGGCGACCAGGGTATTAAGGATGCCTACACCACCGGCCGCGGCTCCATCCGCATGCGCGGTGTGACGGAGATCGAGGAGATTGGCAACCGCCAGGTCATCACGATCACCGAGCTGCCGTACCAGGTCAACCCGGATAACTTCATCCACAACATCGCCGAGCAGGTCACCGCCGGCAAGATGGTGGGCATCTCCAAGATCGAGGACGAGTCCTCCGACCGCGTGGGCATGCGCATCGTGGTCACGCTCAAGCGCGACGCGGTGCCGCGCGTGGTGCTGAACAACCTGTACAAGCACTCCGCGCTGGAGACGAACTTCTCCGCCAACATGCTCTCGATTGTCGACGGCGTCCCGCGCACCCTGCGCCTAGACCAGATGCTGCGCTTCTACGTCAAGCACCAGATCGAAGTCATTGTCCGCCGCACCCAGTACCGCCTGGACGAGGCCGAAAAACGCGCCCACATCCTCCGCGGCCTGGTTAAGGCGCTGGACATGCTGGACGAGGTCATCGCCCTGATCCGCCGTTCGCCGACTGTTGACGACGCCCGCCAGGGCCTCATCAACCTGCTCGACGTGGACGAGATCCAGGCCAACGAGATCCTGGCCATGCAGCTGCGCCGCCTGGCCGCCCTGGAGCGCCAGAAGATCATCGATGACCTGGCCGCCATCGAAAAGCAGATCGCGGACTACAAGGACATCCTGGCCAAGCCGGAACGTCAGCGCGCGATTGTCGGCGACGAGCTCAAGGAGATCGTCGATAAGTATGGCGACGAGCGCCGCACCCAGATCGTCGCCGCCACCGGCGACGTCACCGAGGAAGACCTCATCGCCCGCGAAAACGTGGTGGTCACCATCACCTCCACCGGCTACGCCAAGCGCACCAAGGTGGACGCCTACAAGAGCCAGAAACGCGGCGGCAAGGGCGTGCGCGGCGCCGAGCTGAAGCAGGACGACGTGGTGAAGAACTTCTTCATCTGCTCCACCCACGACTGGATCCTGTTCTTCACCAACTTCGGCCGCGTCTACCGTCTCAAGGCCTACGAGCTGCCGGAGGCGGGCCGCACCGCCCGCGGCCAGCACGTGGCCAACCTGCTGGAATTCCAGCCGGAGGAGAAGATCGCCCAGATCATCCAGATCCAGACCTACGAGGACGCCCCCTACCTGGTGCTGGCCACCCGCGACGGCCGCGTGAAGAAGTCCCGCCTCACCGACTACGAATCCGCCCGCTCCGCCGGCCTGATCGCCATCAACCTCAACGAAGGCGACGCGCTCATCGGCGCCTCCCTCGTCGGCGAGGACGACGACCTGCTCCTCGTGTCCGAGCAGGGCCAGTCCATCCGCTTCTCCGCCGACGACGAGCAGCTGCGCCCCATGGGCCGCGCCACCGCCGGCGTGAAGGGCATGCGCTTCAAGGGCGACGACCAGCTGCTGGCCATGACCGTGGCCAAGGACGGCGAATACCTGCTCGTGGCCACCTCCGGCGGCTACGGCAAGCGCACCGCCATCGAGGAGTACAACACGCAGGGCCGTGGCGGCATGGGCGTGATGACCTTCAAGTACAGCCCGAAGCGCGGCAAGCTCATCGGCGCCCTCTCGGTTGCCGAGGACGACCAGATCTTCGCCATCACCTCTGCCGGCGGCGTGATCCGCACCGAGGTCGACCAGATCCGCCCGTCCTCCCGCGCGACCATGGGCGTGCGACTGGTGGACCTCGCCGATGGCGTGGAACTTCTGGCCATCGACCGCAACGTCGAGGACGAAGGCGAGGAGGAAGCCACCGCAGTCGCCACCGGGCAGAAGACCATCGAGCAGGCGCTTAGCGACGACAGCTCCGACGCCGGCGAGGACAAGGAGTAGCCCGTGGCCGTCCGCAAAGTGACCGTGCGCCACATCGGCGCCGGCTCCACCTTCAAAGTGGCAACTCTGCTGGCCTTTCTAGGCTTCATCGCCTGGATGGCCGCGTGCTTACTGGTCTACTACGGGCTGGAGCGCGCCGGGGTCATCGAGTCCATCAACTCGCTGATCGGCGGTGTCGGCGGCGACCAGGTGGTGGACATGAAACTGGCCATGTCCGCCGCGGGCCTGTTCGGCCTGGTGGGGTTCCTGTTCCAGGTGATCATGGCCCCGCTGACGGTGGTTATGTACAACGCCATCGCGGATCTGGTCGGTGGCGTCAGCTTCACTATGTCCAACCGGGCCAAGTAGGGGGTCCCGGTTCCAAACCCCCATGTCGATACCTCGATGTCGATAGTTCCTGGTCACAGGGTTGAGCCCTGTTCCGGCGGTTTTTCGTCGAGAAGCTCTGACCTGCAACTATCGACCTCAAGGTATCGACTTCGCCATTCCACCCTTCCTCGCTTGCGGATTCCGCATTGCGGACAATTCCGGTGACTCCAACTATTGGTCGGCACCCAGTTTTTGTACGAATCAACACCGCAAATTGCCGACCTGGGTGTTTGCAGGCCCGAAAAAGACCGAAACGTCGATTCGTACAAAATCGACGGCGACTGCAGTCCCGACGCTCCGCATTGCGGACAACCCAGGAGAACCCAACTATTGGTGCGCACCAACGAAAAGCGCCCCGGAGAAACCGGGGCGCACGTTGTGGCGGACCTAGAAGGGGAGCAGGCCGTTCATGGCGGCGAAGCCTGCACCCGCGATGCCCAGAACGGCCAAAGCAGCGACGACGGAGCCGACGATGGCGGCGACGTTCACATCCGTGGCCTTGGCGGGAGCAGCCTCAGAATCGTGAGAAGCTTGAGCTACCGGCATCGCACCGTGGGAGACGGTGCGGGCGCCGAGCTCGAGGGCGTCGCGGCCGATGCGCGGGGTGTCCAGGACGAGTGCGTCCCAGTCGGCGGGCACCTCGACGGGGCCGTCCGGGCCCTCGGCGGTGTAGGGCTCCTCGGAGTAGTTGAAGTGGGTGAACTGGTGGTCGTAGTTCATCACGGACAGGTACTCCGCCGGAGTGACCTGGGTGCGCGGCAGCTTGCGGGTGACGTCTGCGGCGCCGTTGTGGCGCAGGCCCAGGGTGTGGCCGAACTCGTGGAGGATGGCGTTGCGAAGCTGCTCATCGCTGTCGATCTGGTCGTTGTTGGCGACGAAGAAGGCGCTGTCGCCGACCAGGGCGACGCCGGAGGTGTAGTCGCCGCGGTCGATCTGGTCGCCGATGATGCCTAGGCGGAAGGCATTGGAGCGGTCGCCGAGGTGGGTCTCAATGTCCTTCAACAGGCGCACGCCGGAGATCTGGTCGGCGAAGTAGTGCTGCGAGTAGGCCACGGTTTCACCGCCGTGGAACTCGGTGTAGTTGGGGATGTTGGTGTAGGTCTCGCCGGCGTCGATGTGCAGTGCGATGCCGTGGTCGTCGAAGAGGTCGACGATGTCCTGCAGCGCTTCCGCGGACGGGGCGAAGGACTTGCCGTTGTGCTCTTCCATCCAATTGAGCTGGAGGAACAGGTCGGGGCGGTCGGGGTCGACGCCCCAGTCGGGGAGGGCCAGCTCGGTGCCGTCGTGAAGCACGATGCCCTCGGTTTCCCAGTCGTCGGGGAGGCCGTCGTTGTCGGAGTCGATGGCGTACTCGGCCGCTTCGAGGTCAACGAGTGCGGAGGCGTCGGCGGCGGCCGGCTGGAGGCCGGCCAGGGCGAGGGCTGATGCAAGTGCGGCGGCGAGGGCCTTGGTTTGTGCACGCATCTCGTTGCTCCTTTGACGTTGTGGTGGACATGGGCTGCTTCGATGTCCATGACATTATCCAAGGAGTTTGTGCAGGTAAACCGGGGTAAGATCGTTCAACACTTGGTTCGGATTGTTCAACGTTTGGCAAGCCCTAAGAGCCCGGATTGTTCACCAATCAGCCCCCTGCCAAGCACCGCGCGCAAGCCAGGGAAGCCCGCTCACCAGCAGCGACGTGCAAAACCCCAGGAAAGCCCGGATTGTTCACCATTTTCCGCCGCGCTTACCCCCGCCTGTTACCCCAGCGTGTCGGGGCGTGGAACGTCGATAAGCAATTGCTCTTTTATGGGCCGTACGCTGGCGATTTGGAGCTGTTGTAGGTGCTCTGTAATATTCCTATTCGTTCCAAGGGCCTATAGCTCAGTCGGTTAGAGCGCATCGCTGATAACGATGAGGTCGCAAGTTCGATTCTTGCTAGGCCCACGGTACCCTCGGGTACGCGGGGCATTAGCTCAGTTGGTAGAGCACCTGCTTTGCAAGCAGGATGTCAGGAGTTCGATTCTCCTATGCTCCACAGAATGGCTCCCTCCAGTAGGAGGGGGCCTTTTTGCTTTGCGACGTAAGCTTCGGGTTAAGGGTCAAAAAGGGGTTAAGGGTCAAAAAGTGTGTCTGGCTCGGCGTGTCGTGGGGGTTAGATTTGGCCTTTTTGGATGCCGATTGAGTGGGTGTAGTCGGTGTCGATAGCGTTGTCGTAGAGGGCTGGGCGTCCAGTTTCGTGGTCGGCTTGGTTCTCGTTTCGGGTCAGGGTGGATACTTTGGCGAGTTGGCCCTGGCCCCAGTTGGACTGCCTGGCGATTCGTACTGGATCGTCAGGCAGTTCCGTTTTTAGGTAGAGCCACCAATCCAGCATGCGGCGTTGTCGTTCGCCTGATCTGCCGCGGTGGGTTCTGGCGAGCAGTTTGAGCTGGGCGTTGATCCCGCCTTCTAAGCTGTTGGTGGTGGATTTGATCCGCTCTGGTTGAAGGACTGCTGCTGGCGGGGTGAGGTAGACAAACAGCATCTCGGATCGCCAAAGATGGTTGTAGGCCTTGCGCACGTTGTGGTGTGTCCACACGCGGGTCCATGCACCGGTTTTGGGGTCCTTGATCAGGGTTTTCTCGTCCATCCATGACCGGTAGATCGTGGAGAATTCGTGCAGTTGCGCACCCCATTGCGCTGCCTCGTCCAGGGTGGTGACTCGGGTCAGTTTCAGCGCAAGTCGGTAGATGGTGCGCCCAGCATCCGTGCGTGGGTTGCTGGTGGTGTAGCGGCGTACCACGCGTTGGGCGTGGACGAGGCAGCGTTGGATTTTCGTGGTCGGCCAGCACTTTTTGATCGCGCTGTATGCGCCTTGGCCGCCGTCGATGACGGCGATGAGTGGGGCTTCGATGCGCTCGAGCAGCAGCTGGTAGTCGCGGGTGGTTTCGTGTTTGCACCAATGCCAGGCAATCACGTGGTCGATGGTCGCCGCGACGATCAGACAGCCGCCGGCGGTGTAGGTGCCGTCGAGGAATACCTGGTCGTAGACCCGTTTGTCGTGGCCGGCGGTGGGGTCAGGCACATCAACGAGCCAGCACCACTTGAAGCGTCTCTTCATGGTGGCGCGGCTGACGCCGTTTCGTTTTGCTAGGTCGTCCAGTGATATTGCGGTGGTGCAATGCTCAATGAACTGGGTGAACGCCGCCGCGTTGGTGATGTCGCCGCGGCGTTTGACGCTGGAGGCGCCGCATTGCTTGCACCGCCACCTGGTGGTGCCTTTGCTGGTGGTGCCGTTTCGTTTCATTTCACCGCCGCAGTGGCAGCGTGGTTGGTTTCTAGACATTGCGACACCACACCACGCCGCGCTTAGCACATCACGGCTGCCACACCGTGGATTGAACGCTCGAGACCCAGATATATGCCCCGGAAGCATATACTTTCCTGAAACCTAGAGGTTAGGCCCCGGAAATCGCTAATTCCGGACACACTTTTTGACCCTTAACCCTAAGCTTCGCACTTTCCACCGTAAAAGTGAGAAAGACTTTCGCACTTTCCACTACCAAAGTCAGAATGAGACTCCGAAATAGCAGGTAGACAAAGTGTGAAAGTGAGAATATTGTGCGAGTTATGTCCCGGACTGAGCGACGGTTGCGTGAAACACTTTCCCAGTTGCGTGCGTTTGGCGACGATACGACCCTGGTTGAGTGCAAAACAGCAGGTGGGGGAGTCCCTGAGCAGCTGGGCGAGACGCTGTGCGCGTTTGCGAACATGCCACAAGCTGGCGCAATCATTCTCGGGGTGAGTGAACGGCGTGGGTTCGAAGTCACCGGCGTTGCCGATCCTGCACAGATGGAGAAATCCGTGGTGAACGTGAACCGGAGTGCGGTGACACCGGCGCCACAGTTGGAGTTTTTCCACCACGTGCTTGACGGGAAGAACGTAGTCGTTGTGGAAGTCACGCCGCTTCTGGCTTCAGAGAAGCCGGCGAAGTTCGAGGGCAAACCATTTTTGCGCCAGGCAGACGGCGACTACGTGATGAATTCGAATGACTTGAAAATGCTGTCGCTGTCGGCGCTGACTGAGGCCCAGCAGACCCACTTCGATTTTGCATCTTTGCCAGGTACCGATTCCGCCCTGCTGGACGCCAGTGTGCTTGACACATACGTGAAATCGGTGCGTGCTTCTCGGAGCCGCATAGCCAAAATCGACAACGTTGATCAGCTACTGCAGGTCACTAACGTTACGGACAACCAGGGCAACGTTCGCCTTGGCGGTTTGTACGCGCTGGGGTACCTCCCGCAGTCGGTTGAGCCAGCACTCGGAGCGACAGCGGCGGTGCGACTGGCTCGTGGGGAGGGAGCGGGCCGAAACAGAAACCTGACTGAGATCGAGGGCCCGTTGCCCGTGATGCTGGCGGAAGCAATGGAATGGATTCAGCGAAATGCGGATACCGTGAGCCGTTACACCGAAACCGGCCACTTAGTGGATCAGCCGGAGTTTCCCCCGAGTGCTATCCGAGAAGTGCTAGCGAACGCTTTGGTGCACCGGGATCTGGGGCCTTCTGTGGACGTGGGCAAAAAGGTGGAGATCAGGCTCACGGAGCGAATGCTCATAATTGTCAGCCCAGGCGGTTTGCGTGGCCTATCCGTTTCTCAGCTTGAGGCGCCTTCTTTGACTAAAGCCCCGGTAAACAAGCGTCTGTACGAGATCGCGCGTTACCTCCGCACGGACGACGGGGAGCGTGTAATTGAGGGCGAAGGTGGCGGCATTCAGGAAATCCTGACGGCAATCCGGGAGGCGCGCATGCCGAAACCTAAGTTCGTAGACAACGGTGTCGAGTTCAAGGTCCTCTTTCCGCGCGGATCCCGTTTCACGGAGGAAGAGGATGACTGGTTGGAGGGTTTGCAGCGTGACGGGCTGCGATTGAGCCCGACTGAGGAGGACCTTCTGGTGGACCTGCGGAATCACGGTGGCGCCACGCTCTCCGGCATCCTGCAGCGCTACTCGCCTTACAGTGAGCAGTCATGCAAGAGGATGCTGGGCAGACTCACGGAGAAAGGGGTGCTCCAGGAAACTGACGGCCGGTACGCCTTGCCTGGACCCCAGAGCGACACACCGGGGGTCGAGGCCCTGCGACCGGACATCACCAACGCTTTCCACATTGATGATCTGGCTTCCCTTGGCAAAAACGTTCCTACCGTCTACCGGGCTTTTACTCCTGGCGCGCAGGTCACGCTGAAGGAGTTGCAGACTCAGACGGGCCTCTCGGCGGCGCAACTGCGTTATGCACTTGAGCCCCTTCTCCACCACGGGCACGTGGTCATGCTCGGTGGGCAAGGCCGCCGGGGCACGACGTATCGGTTGAACTACTAAGACTTTCGCACTTTCCACTACCAAAGTCAGAATGAGACTCCGAAATTGCAGGTAGACAAAGTGTGAAAGTGAGAATCCCGGAATTGGAACCTCCCCACCAGTACTATCGCGGGCAAAACCACGTAGGGAGGCCCGCCATGAATCGAAAAATCATCTCCGCGGTTGCCGCCGCAGCGCTGTGCTTAGGCGCCGTGGCGTGCGGGGCAGAGGAGACGAACGACACGAACCACATGCTGGAGGTCAGCTCCGGGCCGCTGACAGTCCGGGTGCCGGAGAGCTGGTCGGAGTTTGATAAGTCCAGCGATCCGGATTCCATCAAGGACCCGTGGGTGGTGGGCGCGCGCGACAGCGAGGACGCGATGACGGTGCAGATCCGGCTGAGCCAGGACACCGGCGTGGCGCCTCAGGCGGACGCGACCAACGCGGCCGTGCTGTACGGCAACATTTTCGCCCAGGACACGGTGATTGAGCCGAAAGGGACGGACGCCGCCGAGGTGGACGGCGCGGATAAGGCGCTCGTGTCCTACTTCGAGGCCGTGGACGACGACGGTGACTACTGGGACGGCCTGTTCCTCTCGGCGGAGAATTCCGAGACAGGCAACGTGTCCACCATGGAGATGATCAGCCTGCGTGGGGAGGGGTTGTCGCAGGATGAAGCGAAGGAGATCATCGCCAACGCCACCTACGACAAGTCCAAGGAGTAGCGCCACGCACGCACGGTAAGCTGGCCAGGCGTGAACACCTTCCTCTCCCGCTTCGACGCCATGGCGGACAAGGCGGCGGCGCAGGTGATTGCGCAGTATTCCACCAGTTTTTCCCTTGCGGTGCGGACGCTGCCGAACCCGGAGCGCACCCACATCCGGAACTTCTACGCGGTGGTGCGCATCGCGGACGAGATCGTGGACGGCACCACCACCCAGGCCAACGAGTGCCCGGAAACCGCACTCGACCTGTATGAGGAGCAGGTGCTGCACGCCCCGGCCCACCGCTTCCACACGGATCCGGTGCTGCATGCGTGGGCGCGCACCTACCGCGAGTGCCACCTGAATCCCGAGCATATGCAGGCGTTTTTCGCCTCCATGCGCGCGGATCTGACGCAGACGGAATTTACTCCGCAGCAGCTGGCTACCTATATATATGGCTCGGCTGAGGTGATCGGCCTGATGTGCCTGGACATTTTCTTGCGCGGCCGCGACACCCCGCACCGCCGCGAGCTGGAGGAGGGCGCCCGTGCGCTCGGCAGTGCGTTCCAGAAGGTCAACTTCTTGCGCGACCTCGGCGAGGATAGCCGCGCACTCGGTCGAGCGTACTTCGGCGCCCCGCTTGACGACGACCTAAAGTCCACCCTCACCAGCCAAATCACCAACGAACTCGACCGCGCCCGCAACGCCATCCCGCTGCTGCCGCCGGCAGCCCGCGGGGGAGTGGCGGCCGCCGAAGCGCTGTTCCATGAGCTCAACGCCCGCATCGCGGCCACCCCGGCAGCCGAGCTGCAGACCACCCGCGTCCGCGTGCCCAACCACCTCAAAGTAGCGCTCACAGCGAAAGCGCTCGCGAACTCGAGGAAGCCATGAACAAGCAACCGAAGTCAGCCATCGTGATCGGCGCCGGCGTGGCCGGCATGGCCACTGCCGCGCTGCTCGCCCGAGAGGGCATCGACACCACCGTGGTGGAGAAGCTGCCCACCCACGGCGGCCGCGCCGGTAACGAGACCATCGACGGTTTCCGTTTCGACACCGGCCCGAGCTGGTATTTGATGCCGGACGCGTTCGACCACTTCTTCGGCCTTTTTGGCAAGCGCACCGAGGACCTGTTGGACCTGAAGCCGCTCGCGCCCGCCTACCGCCTTTTCCCGGAGACCGGCCAGCCCATCGACGTCCACGCCGGCCGCGACAACGCCACGAAGCTTTTCGAAAGCATCGAACCCGGCGCCGGCGCCAAGCTCGTGGAGTACCTGGACAGCGCCGAAGAAACCTACGACCTGGCCATTCAGAATTTCCTGTACACCAACTTCCGCTCGTTTGAGCCCCTGAAGCGCATCCGCGGCCAGTACGCCCGCCTCGCGCGCTACCTCACCGAACCCTTGGACAGGTTCGTGGCCAAGCGCTTCACGGACACGCGCCTGCGCCAGATGCTCACGTATCCGTCCGTGTTCCTCTCCTCGCACCCCAGCCGCACGCCGAGCATGTATCACCTGCTCAGCCACACCGACCTGACCCAGGGCGTGCTGTATCCGCAGGGCGGTTTCACGGCGGTGATGGACGCGCTGTTCAACCTTGCCGTCGACCAGGGTGCGCGGTTCCGCTTCAACTCCGAGGTCGCGGCTATCGAGGATGAGGGCATCTTGCTTATCGACGGCCAAAGGCTCCCCGCCGACCTCACCATCTCCGCCGCGGACCTCCACCACACCGAGACGCGCCTGCTGCCGAAGAACAAGCGCACCTACGACGAGTCTTGGTTCGCCCCGCGCGACCCTGGCCTGGGCACGGTGCTGGTCATGCTGGGCGTTGAAGGCGAGATCCCGGAGCTGGCCCACCACAACTTCCTGTTCAGCGACGACTGGTCGGACGACTTCGATGCTGTATTTAATGGCCCCGTTGCCAGCCGGCCGCAGGCGGCGTCGCAGTCCATCTACGTGTCCAAGCCTTCCGCCACCGATCCCTCTGTTGCTCCCGCGGGCCACGAGAACCTGTTCGTGTTGGTGCCGGTGCCCGCGGACCCGTCGGTGGGCCACGGCGACATGTACCGGGGCGAAGCCTCGGAGCAGGTGCAGCGCATCGCCGACGCGGCTATTGAGCAGATTGCGGCGAGGTGTGGGGTTGCGGGGTTGGGCCGGAGGATCGTCGTAAAGCAAACGCTCGGTCCCGCAGACTTTGCAGAGCGCTACAACGCCTGGTCCGGCGGATCGATCGGGCCCGCGCACACGCTGCGGCAGTCCGCCTTCTTGCGCGGTTCCAACAAAAGCAGGAAATTGGACTCGCTGATGTACGCTGGAGCGACCACGACGCCTGGGGTGGGCGTGCCCATGTGCTTGATATCTGCTGAGAATGTGCTCAAACGGATCCGTGGTGACAGATCTTCGGGTCCGTTGGACCACTGACCGCTGGTTTCTGGAGGAACCGCCGTTTTTGTGGTGAAGATCACTCGACTTATTTGTGTTTAAAAGTTGGACAAAGGTCGAGGTCAGCGGGGTGGGGATATGAGTTTTGTCTTAATATCTGGACTTTTATGGCTTTCAGGGTGGGTTGGGACTTCTTTTCGCCGGTTCATTGCGATTGAATAGGGGTCTGTCAGTTTTGGGGTCCGTGTTCAGGAACTCTCCAGGCTGCTTCGAATATCTCCCTAGACGTTGAAGGACTATGACGTTGCATAACGCAAACCTGAAAAAGCGCATCATGGCAACGATGGTTGCCGGTGCCGTCGCATTCGGTGGCGCAGCCGTTGTCGCTCCCGCCGCAGACGCAGACACGCGCATTACTAGCCAGTACTCCACCCTCGACTCCGCTGTGGAGCAGGCAGTCGTCGACTACAACCTGAAGCAGGAGTGGAACCGGGGCTCGGGCCAGTACCAGACCCCGTTCGGCCCGGGTTGGTGCATCGACCGCCACCTCGATGTCCCGCGCACCAACACTGCATATGAGGTGCGCAAGCTCGACGGAACCTCCGGCTTCTACGGCTTTAACGGCGACATGGGCGGCAACCTCAAGATCGACGAGGATATTGAGCGCGCCGCTATTAACCTGACCAAGCTCATGCTTACGGACGTGAAGCAGGGCAAGAACGCCGACGCGAAGGCCAAGAACGTGGCACTGCAGGCGCTGCTGTCCAACAATAAGGAGACCCTGAACCTCCTGCGCGGCTGGGTTGCTGGCTCCCGCAACGTTCACGTGCCGGGCGTGAAGCCGGTTACCCCGCAGCAGTTCCTGCAGTGGACCGGCTTCGAGGTGCGCAAGAGCTACTTCGAGCAGACCGGCCAGGCCAACTACTACCTGGCCCTGAACGACACCGCTTCTTCCCGCCTGGACGTCAAGGATGGCGAGTACGTCACCATCCTGCTGCCGCGTTCCTACAACGTGTACGAGGACCTGTCCAAGGAGCCGACCAACCAGCGCATCGTCACCATCGCGCAGCCTGGCCTCGAGGGCTTCGAGCCGGACGTGAAGGAAGAGCCGAAGCCGTCGACCTCCACCTCCACCACGACCACCGTGGCGCCGGGTCCGACCGTCACCGAGACCGCCACCGCTACCGCTGCGCCGGAGACCAAGACTGAGTCCACCACCGTCACCAGCACCCAGCGCGAGGAGAAGACCACCACCAAGGAGGTCGAGCGCTACTTCCGCCACTTCTCCTACGCCTTCGACTTCCGCACCGGTGAGAAGTCCGAGGAGATCGAGGTCAAGGAGCTGGGCTCCTGGGAGATCGACTTCGTCGACGACTCCAACGGCCTGGTCGACGTGACCAAGGAGGTCCGCGAGGACGGCACCGCCATCCTCAAGATCACCCCGAAGAAGGAAGGCAGCGGCAAGGTCCGCATCGTTGTCGTGGACAACGAGGGCAACCGCCACGAGTACGTCATCGACGTGGTCAACGAGTCCACCACCGTGGAGACCACCGGTGAGGTCACCGTGAACAACCACTACTTCAACGTGGGCGTTGCCGGTGTGAACCAGAGCATCGACATCCCGGCCGGCTGGGACTACGAGATCACCGACGGCAAGGGCCTGGTCACCACCGAGAAGAAGGACGGCAAGCTCAACGTCAAGATCAACGACGGCGTGCTCAAGGGCAACGTCAAGATCGAGGTGTTCGAGAAGGACGACAAGGGCGAGAAGACGGGCAACAAGAACGTCTACGAGTTCAACATCGACGCCACTTCCGACAAGTACACGCAGACCCGCGTGATCGGTAACGCCAACTCCTACAAGCTGGAGATTGAAAACGTTGAGAACAAGCCGGAGATCGTCTCCGGTGAGGACCTCATCGAGTCCATTGAGAAGCGCGACGGCTTCTGGATTATCACCCCGAAGCCGAACGCCGAGGGCAAGGTTGTGCTCAAGGCTGTGGACGCCGACGGCAACACCTACACCTACACCCTGGACATCAAGCCGGGCGCCAACGTCCTGGTCGATGTAGAGACCCACCTCATCGAAGAGGGCACGACTGTCGACGTCAAGGCCGGCAAGGACTGGAAGCTCGAGCTGACCGGCGGCGACGAGGCCAACTGGGAGTGGGAGAAGACCGACGGCGGCTTCAAGATCAACAACAAGGTCAACGGCACCGGCATCTTCAACCTCTACGCTCCGGACGAGAACGCTAAGGACGGCCGCGTCCTGGTCGGCGTGTACACCATCGTTGCGAAGCCGAAGGAAGAAGACGCTCAGTACGAGGTTCCGAAGTTCACCCAGGACCTGGAGGACCGCAACACCGCGCAGTTCAAGCCGGGCAACGAGGGCAACACCTTCGAGATCGTCGAGGGCGAGGACAACGCCACCCTGATCAAGACCGAGGACGGCAAGTTCCGCGTGCTGCCGAACCCGGGCTTCGAGGGCAAGATCGTCGTCGCTGAGAAGTCCCCGAACGGCAAGACCGTCGCCGAGTGGACCCTCAACGTCACCAAGGGTGACGTGGAGGAGAGCACGTTGGAGGCTGAGTCCAAGGACGAGCTCAACATCTCGGTGAAGAACCAGCGCATCGTCAAGGGCGAGCACCTCATCGACCGCATCGAGAACGGCAAGGTGTACTTCAAGGAGGGCGCTGAGGGCCAGGTCATCATCGAGAACCTGAACTCCCGCGACCTGCCGTTCCAGCGCTGGACCATCGACGTCACCCCGTCCACCCCGCGCGAGGAGAACATCCAGCTCGAAGGCTCTTCGAAGCTGACGCTTACCCTCCCGGAGGGCTCCGACTACGAGGTCACCGACGATTCTCTCGTTGAGGTGACCAAGGACGGCAACACCATCGTCGTCACCCCGAAGGATGGCGCTGAGGGCAAGACCCAGGTCAAGGTCAAGAACGACCGTGGTGTCTACGTCATCTACAACATCGACGTCGTCCCGGGCGCAAACGGCAAGGGCGGCAGCTCCGAGTCCCGCGAGCAGAACTTCAAGCTCACCGAGGACGGCAGCTTCACCATCACCCGCATTAACAAGAACGAGATTCGCGTTGAGGACGGTGAGGAGCACGTCAACGTCGAGCTCGACGAGAAGACCGGCAAGTGGGTCCTGACCCCGAAGGGCAAGGACTCCGTTGGCAAGACCGTTACCGTGGTCGAGGTCGACAAGAGCGGCAAGGTGGTCAAGCGCCACACGATCGAGATCGTGGAGCAGCCGACCCCGCTGAAGTTCGTTGAAGAGCGCGTGGTTTACGAGCGCGACATTAACGACAAGATTGTTCCGGGTAAGAACAACACCCTGCACGTCGTCCGCGGCAAGGACCTGATCACCAACGCGGCGCCGGATTCCAAGGGCCAGCTGTTCATCCAGCCGACCGAGGATAAGCACGGCACCATCCTCGTTGAGGAGCGCGATTCCAAGGGCAACCCGGTCCGCCTGGTTGAGATGGAGATCCCGCGCACGTCTGAGGGCCTGACCCCGCCGGACGTCGACGCCCAGGGTTCCCGTGACAAGGGCTATGACATCAACGTCAAGGGTGGCGAGAACTCTGTCGAGGTCTACGTCTGCTACAACGACGACTGCACCAAGAAGAAGCGCCTGGAGCCGGGCAAGGAGATTGAGGTCGGCGAAGACGGCAAGCTGCGTGTTCTGCCGGGTGCGCACCTCGACGGCGGCAAGAAGCTGATGGTTGTTCCGGTTGAGAACGGCAAGGTCATCGACAAGGACAAGGTGATTATCAATATCACCCAGCAGGACACGACGGTCCAGGAGCAGGGCTCCTCCAGTGAGCTGGATGGCAAGTGCATTGCTTCCCTGGTTGGTCTGTCTGCACCGTTGTTGCTGGCCATCCCGGTGGGCATCCTCTCCCAGGTCCAGATCCCGGGCCTCGAGGGCGTGTCCGCACAGATCAACAACGCTATGCGTGAGGCCAACGACCGCGTCCAGCGTGGCCTGGGCATCTACAACGAGGATCGTGCGCAGCGCGCAGCTGGTTTCCAGAACGCGTTCCAGGGCGTCAACACCGAGCAGCTCGGCATGGCTGCCGGCGCCCTCGGCGCGATCACCGTCGGCCTGCTGATTGTTGACCAGGTCATGCGTGCCTGCGGCCAGGAGGAGTCCACCTCCTCCTACCAGCTGGGTAAGGCAACTGACAGCGACTTTTTGATGTACGGCTCCTCCGGCAAGCCGTCCAAGAACGAGGCTGACAACAGCGAGGGTGAGAAGACTTCCTCTTCTTCCTCCGATGAGCAGGATTCTGCCAAGTAAATCCTGCCTTTAACCTGTAAACCCGGTGCAAATTCGGCACCGGGTTTTCGGCATTTCAGCACCACTTTTTTGGAGAAACGTGGTTTTTGTGGTGAAGATCACTCGACTTATTTGTGTTTAAAAGTTGGACAAAGGTCGAGGTCAGCGGGGTGGGGATATGAGTTTTGTCTTAATATCTGGACTTTTATGGCTTTCAGGGTGGGTTGGGACTTCTTTTCGCCGGTTCATTGCGATTGAATAGGGGTCTGTCAGTTTTGGGGTCCGTGTTCAGGAACTCTCCAGGCTGCTTCGAATATCTCCCTAGACGTTGAAGGACTATGACGTTGCATAACGCAAACCTGAAAAAGCGCATCATGACCGCAATGGTCACTGGTGTTATGGCTACGGGCGCGGTCGTATCCGCTCCTCTCGCGGAGGCCGCAAGCGAGAAAACTTCTAGCCAACAGATCGTCGGTGCCTACGAGAAGCTCAGCGGCGCAGATCTGGCTCGCTACGACCAGATCCGTCAGCAGACCGTGTCCGATGACCAGGCGATTGACCTACTCCCGTCCAGCGTTGGCGCGGGCTGGTGCATCGACTGGGGTTTGGGTAACCCCTGGGATACCGGTAACTACGAGGTGCGCAAGCTCACCGGCGCGTCCGGTCGCGTCGGCGACGGCGACCGCATCAGCGAGGACATCCACATCGCGGCCATCAACGTGGTGAAGGCACTGCAGAAGGACTACAAGGCCTATGCAGATGGCGACACCTCCAAGGCAGATGCGATTAAGGCCAAGAACGCGATCCTGCGCGCTCTGCTTTCCAACCAGCTGGGCTACCTGAACCAGGCTCGCGAGGATGTAAAGAAGTTCCACAACTCTCAGTTCGAAAGCCTCACCGGTTTCAGGATCGATCGCCATGATGCGCCGAAGGGTGAACCGAACTACTACCTGATCAAGCTTGACCGCCACGATGAGATTGCAAAGACCGTCAAGCCGGGCGAGTACGTCACCGTGCTTGTGCCGCTGGGGTACGACTTCAACATCGTTCCGGAAAAGTCCTTCCAGCGTCTGATCCCGGTTCCGCAGCCGGGTCTTGAGGAGGATCCGAAGCCGAAGCCGGAGCCGAGCAAGGAGTCCACGCCGAAGACCACGGAGCCGATCGTAGAGACGGTTACCATCACCGAGTCCCCGGTCACCACCACGGTTACCCGCCCGCAAGAGGTCGTTACCACCGTGACGCAGCCGGGCACCACCGTGACCCAGCCGGGCCCCACTGTCACCGAGCCGGGCACGACCGTGACCCAGCCGGGCACCACCGTCACCCGTCCGGAGCAGGTCACCACCGTCACCTCCACCAACCCTGCCGTGACCGAGACCGTGACCACCACGATCACGCCGGAGCCGACGACCACGACGACCACGGTCACCGACGTCGAGAAGTACTTCGTTGAGAAATACTACGAGCGCGTGAAGGAAGTTTCGGAGTACTACTACTTCGCAGGCTTCACCTACGGCGAGAAGTCCAAGGTCATCGAGATGCCGGAGAAGATCGGCAACAAGTGGACCTTCGAGATCATCAAGGGCTCCGACATCGTCATCGTCGAGCGCTCTGAGGACGGCAAGCTCGTCATCACCCCGCGCGAGGACTTCGAGGGCGAGGGCGAGGTTGAGATCCTCATTACCGATGACAAGGGCAACCAGCACATCTACCGCATCAAGGTCACCGACACCGTTGCTGTGAAGGATTCCCTCAACGTCAAGGTGAACAACTTCTTCTACACCTTGAATGCTGGTAGCGAAGACCGCATCACCACCATCCCGTGGAAGCCGGGCGAGGACATCGATTGGGGTCTGGGCTACGACAAGGACGGCAACCTCATCCAGCCGGAGCACGGCGAAGTTGAGATCCTCAAGGACGAGGAGAATGGCACCGTCACCGTCAAGGCCGGCGAGGACTACACCGGTAACGTCATTGTCCGCATCACCGAGGACAGCGGCGAGATACGCGAGAACATCGTCACCGTGGAGAACAAGACCTCCAAGTTCGACGTCACCCGTGAGATCCTGAACACCTCCACCGCGAAGATCGAGTACCGCGGCGGCGACTACAAGATCCTCGGCGACGGCGACAAGAAGGTCACCATCGAGCAGGACGGCGACGTCTGGGTTGTTACCCCGAAGGACGGCGCTACTGGCGATGTTGAGATCGTCTTCACCGACGAGAACGGCTTCGAGTACAAGTACACCCTGAAGCTGATCGACGATAAGAACGCCGGCCCGTCCGTCACCCACCGTGAGCTCGAGTACAAGTCCGAGACCCCGGACACCCTCTTCATCGAGTACATCGAGAACCACACCGCTGAGATCGTCGCAGGCGGCGACGTGGCGAAGATTGAGAAGAAGGGCGACAACTGGGTTGTCACCCCGACCAACCCGGAGGGTGGCCAGGCGACCGTCCACATCAAGGACGAGAACGGCCGTCTGGTCGCTGTCTGGATCGTCGACATCGCGCCGCAGGCTGAGCAAGATGTTGAGAACCAGGAAGTTAACCGCAAGGTCAACGACCGCGCGACCGTCGAGATCTCCCGCGGCACCATCGACTTCAACCGTCTCGAGGTTGTCGAGGGCAGCGAGTACCTCACCGAGGGCGCTGACGGCTCTGACTTCGGCGACAAGGACAACCTCAACCTGAAGTTCAAGCCGGTTCCGGAGGGCGAGACCCGCACTGTCAAGGTTGTGGAGTACGCCAAGACTGCCGACGGCGAGAAGCCGGTCAAGACCTACACCTACACGGTCGAGCCGTCCCCGGTCCGCGAGATGAACTACACCATCACCGCGGATAACGAGCTGAAGCTCTACGGCACCAAGTTCCGCGTTGCCAAGGGTGGCGACCTGCTGGCTGAGCAGCCGGAAAAGGATGCCTCCGAGATCAAGGTGACCCCGAAGCGCGACGCCAAGGGCACCCTGGTCATCGAGAACGTCTCCGACGACGGCTACGTCTTCGAGCGCTACACCTTCGAGATCACCCCGGGCCGCAGCGCCGAGGTGACCCCGGAGGACACCACCATGGGCTGGAACCAGACCGCGACCATCGCGTCTGAGGACGGCGAGAAGGTCGAGATTCTCGAGGGCGAGGATCTCGTGGACGTCACCCGCGAGGGCGACAAGCTGCTCGTCACCGGCGAGAACAAGAAGAAGACCGGCAAGGCGCTGATCCAGGTCAGCGACGAGCGTGGCGTGTACGCGAAGTACGAGATCACCCTGACCGAGCCGAAGCGCAACGGCCTTTACACCTACAAGATCTCCACCTCCACCGAGTTCCAGGCCACCCTGGTCAACGAGGAGAACCGCTTCCAGGTGATCAAGGGCGCTGACGCGTTCGAGGCACCGGAGGAGAAGAACGGCCAGTGGATCCTGCGTCCGAAGGCCGACAAGGTCGGCGAGACCGGCATTGTTGCCGAGTACAGGGACGGCAAGGAGATCAACCGCTACAAGCTGGAGATCGTCAAGTCCAAGACCACCGGCGCACGTCAGCAGACCGACTTCCTCATCGAGGGCGACGCTAAGGAGCTGAAGAAGCTGGACGAGGGCAACAAGGTTGTCGTTGTCAGCGGCAGCGACCTGGTTGACCTCAAGGACAACGACGGTTCCGTCGAGCTGACCGCGAAGAACGGCTCCGCAGGCAAGGTAGTCCGCGTCGAGGAGCGCAACTCCAACGGCGACCTGGTCCGCACCGTCTCCTACGCCATCTACCCGGAGGGCACCCGTACCTCCGAGGGTGCTGTGATCAGCGAGAACCACGACCTGCCGGTTGTCATCGACACCAGCATCAAGAACGACTCCCCGGTCAACGTCACCTTCCCGGACAACGTTGACAAGCTCATCTTCACCAAGGGCCGTGAGTACTTCGAGGAAGGCGAGAAGGGCGTCAAGAAGACCGACGAGGGTGTCACCCTGGTTCCGCGTAAGGACCTGAAGGAAGGCACCTACAAGGCGTCCTACATCCTGGTTGGCCCGGACGGCCAGTCCTACGGCGAGCGCGAGATCGAGATCAACGTCAACGTTGAGAGCGGCAACCGCGTCGAGCAGAAGGGCTCCTCCGCTGAGCTCGACGGCAAGTGCATCGCCGGCATCGTGGGCCTGACCGCTCCGCTGCTGCTGGCTATCCCGCTGGGCATCCTCTCCCAGGTTCAGATCCCGGGCCTGGAGGGCGTCTCCGCGCAGATCAACGGCGCTATCCAGGATGCGAACAACCGCATCCAGCAGGGCCTGGGCATCTACAACGAGGATCGTGCGCAGCGCGCAGCTGGCTTCCAGGGCGCGTTCTCCATTGAGAACCCGCAGATGCTTGGCATGGCAGCTGGTGCCCTGGGCGCCATCTCCCTGGGTCTGCTCGCAGTCGACGGTGTCATGCGCGCCTGCGGCGCAGAGGAGTACACCTCCTCCTACATGATCGGCAAGGCCACCGGTAGCGAGACGCTGATGAACGGCTCCTCCGGTAAGGCCGACAAGAAAGACAACAACTCCGCCGATGAGGCCAAGGGTTCGTCCAAGGCTGAAGACTCCGCCAACAAGGAGAAGTAAGCCCCCGAAGAGCTAGTGCCCACCAGGTCCACCCTGGTGGGCATTTCTCTTGCCTACTTCCCGGCAACCCCCTGGACCACCTGGCCGAGCCAGCGCAGAGCGTAGTCGTAGCCGGTGCGCCCCTCCACCTTGTACCCGCCGGGGATGTCGGTGTAGCCCAGTTTGTAATACGACATGTGCCGCGGCCCGAAATCGCCCGCCAGCTTCGCGGATGCCACCAGGTTGGCGTTGGCGGGGTGGTCGTAGGCGGCGCGCAGCCCCGCGGCGTCGATAGCCTGAGCACTCAGCTTTGCGACGAGCTCCCGCGCCACCACCTGCCTCCCCTCCGTGCCCGTGGGTGTCCGGGGGATCACGCCGAAGCGCTCCAACCACCAGTGCATCTGCTCCGCAGCCTGGATCGCGCGGAATACCTCGAGCAAGACGTCGAACCAGGCGGCTGCCGGCGAGTCGCCCATCGCGCCGCGCAGCCCATCCAACCCTTGGAGCATCCACTGCCAGGTCACGCCCTCCTTCGCCAGCTCCGGCGCCGCAGCCGCGAGAGCGATGGCGGCCTGCTGCTCTACAGGCGTGGGGCTCGCCGCACTCGCGTGGCGCCCGGCGGCGGAGAGGATCTGGTGAAGTTCGTAGAGGATTTGGGGGGCCACGGTGGCGTCGAGAAGCGAAAGCCCCGATTCTTTGACCGCCTCGCGCGGGGGCATGCCGCCAGCCCGCAGCTGCTGGAAGCGCGCCACGCGCATGCCGGTGAACGCGTTGAAGGGGCCGAGCAACACGTCGCGCGCGGCCACGTCCGCGACCGCGCGCAGAGCGGAATCCGGGTCCGTCGCGCACGCCATGTCGGCGCCGTTGCATAGGGAGAGCACCTTGCCATCCAGCCCGTTAAAGCTGGCGCTGCGGGTGCCGGCCAGGCCGACGCGGGTTGGCACGAGGGTGGTGCCGCCGGTCTGGACCGTCTCAAAGTTTGCGCCCCGCACGCCCTTCGGCGCGGCAGCGTAGAGGCGCGACTTGCGCGCGGGTTCGGCGGGCTCGCGCACGGGGGCGCGGGCGGGGTCGGCGAACAGCAGCACCGCGGCGATGTCGTCCGCGCCCACCCCGCGCACGCGCCCGGCGGCGGCCTCCGCGGCGGCGTCGCCGATCAGGTGCGCGCCCTGGGAGTAGCCGATGAGGATGAAGCGGGTGCCGGGGCAGTGCCGGGCCACCGTCTCCATCTCCAGGGTGGCCACGTCGCGGCCGTAGCGCACGGACTCGCCGTACGTGGCGGCCTCCGTGCCCTCCAGGCCGTTGCTCGCGCTGCCCAGCGCGCTGAACCTGCCCAGTGAGGCCGGGTACTTCACGGTGTAGGTGGACACAGTGCGGGCGCCGAAGCGGCGCTGGAGGTCGTCGGCGGGGGAGGACGCGTCGTCGAAAAGCGTCTCGCGCGCCGACGGATCCCAGGAATGCGAAAACCCCGTGCCAGCCGCCTGAATGACGTGCACGGGGTGGCAGCGCAGCCTCAACGCCTCCGCCTTCGGCGCGGCCACCGTCGCCGGGATCAGCGCGGCGGTGAGCGCGAGGGCGAGGGCGCGCTTCACGGCTACTTGCGCGGAAGGGCGGCCAGCGCGAGGCCGATGCCCACGAGCCAGGAGTCCTTCGCAATGGCGAGGCCTGCGCTGGACGGGCGGATGCCGTCGTCCTCGGTGTACTGGTCGTTACCGAAGTACATGGAAAGCAGGCCGGCACCGAACGCGGTCAGGCCCAGGCCGGCCAGGCGGTTCGGGATCAGCGGGCACAGAAGCGCCGCGCCCAGGGCGGTCTCAGCGGAGGCGAGGCCGGTGGCGAAGGTTTCGGCGTCGACCTGGCCCAGCTGCGGGATGCCGTCGGTAGCCATGTCGCGCAGGCCCTCTGCGCCTTCCTTGTCCACCTGGAATTTGCCCAGGCCGGAGTTCAGGATCAGGGCGCCGGTGGGGATGCGCAGCGCCGCAGACGGCAGACGCAGGTTGATCTTGTCCTTGTTGGATTTCTTGAAAAACATGGGCGGGTCCTTCGATCTATCGGGGGAAATGTTGTGCCCCGCCCATGGTAGGGGTTAAACGGACAGCTCGGGGTGGAGGTCCTTCATGTGCCAGGTCCGGCGGGCGTACAGAGCCACGCACGAGATGACCACGGACATCGCGCCGACGAACAGCAGCACGGTCACGGCGGTCCACATGCGCGGGTCGTAGGACGGGGTGCCAAACAGTGCGTAGCGCACCAAATCCACCGAGTAGCGCATCGGGTCCCAACTGTGCACCCACTGGATGAACTCGGGTTGCACCTCCGGCGGGTACAAGCCGTTCGACGCCACGAGCTGCAGCGACATTAGCGCCATGGTGGCCAGGCGCCCAGGGGCGGGGCCCAGAGCGGTGTTCAGGGCCATAATCGCGGCGACGAACACCCAGGACACCAGCACCAGCACGCCGAACAGAGACAGCGGGTGCAGCGGCTCGACGTCCAGGATGTACGTCTGCATCACCCAGAGGGCGACGGACTGGGAAAAGCCGATGATGAACGACGGGATCATCGTGTACAGCAGCACACGCAACGGGTTGGTGCCCGAGTCGATCGCGCGGCGGCTAAACGGCGGCATGATCATGTACATAATCAGCACGCCGAACCACAACGACAGCGACA
The DNA here is from genome assembly GCF_026930265.1 of Corynebacterium pilbarense. Lineage (NCBI taxonomy): Bacteria > Bacillati > Actinomycetota > Actinomycetes > Mycobacteriales > Corynebacteriaceae > Corynebacterium > Corynebacterium pilbarense. Next base: position 83,718 of record NZ_JANRML010000008.1, on the reverse strand, counting down.
GGAAGAACGGGCTGAGGCCCTTGCCGAAGAAGGTCACGCCGTCGCCGGTGTTTTCGGTGTGCACCGGGTCCGCGGCGGCGTCGATAGCCTTGTTCAGGCGCTCACCCTCCCAGCTTGGGGCCTTTTCGGCGCCGTCGGAAAGGCTCATGGAGAGCTCGCCGGTGCCGTCGGAGAGCTTGACCAGGCCGTCGTTGAGGTCGCCCAGGCCCACCACCAGCTGGTTGGAGCCGGCGGCCAGGCGCGAGGTGGCGTCGGTGGCGGTGTTCGCCGCCACGACCAGCTTGCCTGTGCCGTCCTTCAGCGTGGTCACGCCGGCGACCAGGGTGCCGGAGCCTTCCTGCAGGCGCTTCAGGCCGTCCGCGAGCGTCTTCGCGCCCTCGACGGCGCTGTCAACGCCGCCGCGGTACTTCGCGCTCGGGTCTGACAGCTGGTTGGCCAGCTCGTGCGCGCCGGCCTGCAGCTGCATCAGCTGACCCACCAGGTTGTTCTCCGTGACCGCCTGCAGCGGGCCGGCGTTGATCTGCAGCTGCACGCCGCGCGCCTGGTCCGCCAGCTCCTTGCTGCCCGGGATGGGGGAGCGGTCCAGGTCCGCGATCACGTTGTTCAGGTTTGCGTTGATGTCGTCCAACGCGGCCTGCAGCTCGTTGATCTTGCCGGCAAAGCCGGCGATTTTGTCTACGCCGCCGGCGATCTGCGTCGCGCCGTCGCCAAGCTGCTGCGTACCCGCCTGCAGCTGAGTCAGCCCGTTGGAGAGCTGGTCGGCGCCGCCGGAAGCGGTGGTGATGCCATCGTTGAGCTGGATCGCGCCGTCCTGCAGGCGTGCGACACCGCCGTCGAGTTTGTTCACCGCGTCCGGCATCTGCTGCACCTTGTCGTTGAGCTGCTGGATGCCGTCGTTGAGCTTCGTGCCACCCTCGTTGAGTTTCTCCGAGCCGTCGTGCGCCTTGTTCGCGCCCTCGTCCAACTGCCCGGCGCCGTCGGCGGCCTTATGCACGCCGTCCGAGAGCGTGTTGATGCCCACAAACAGCTGCTCAACCACCCTGCCGCCCACGGAATTCGACACGGCAGAGCCGATCGCCTCCGCGGCCTTTTCGCCCAGCATGGTGGGGATGAAACCGTTGGTCTCGTTCAGCGTGATGTTGATCTTCGCTGAATGCGGGTCATCCTCCTTCACGCTGGTCACAGCCTCGGAGAAGTCCGTGGGGATCTCTAAGCCCAGGTAATACTTGCCGCTGGCGATGCCTTCCTGGGCCTCCTCGGCGCTGACCACCCGGAAATCCATGGGGCGCTGCTCCAGCAGCTCGTCCACAACCTGCTGGCCGTTTTCGCCCTCGTCCGAGTTCACCAACGCGACGGGCAGCTTGTACAGGTTGCCCAGCGGGTCCCAGTACGCCCAGGGGAACAGGCCGCCGAACAGCAGCGGCAGCAGGCAAATCGCCGTGATGGCAAGCGGGGGAAGCTTGCCGTGGGCGAACTTCCGGAAGTCGGATCCAATGTGCAGGCCACTCATAGCCCCTCCTCATTCACCGTGTTCACCATTACGGGCAGGTGCACCGCGACCCCGCGCAGATCATCCAGCAGCTTGCGGCGGATGTCCATCTTGCGCACCTGGTCCACATCGTCCACGATCAGCATCTTCGCGTCCGGGCGGGAGATCAGCGCCAGCAGCACGCGCAGGCGGAAACGGTCCGTCGGGCCGATGTCGCCGACGTGCGCCGTCATGTCGATGTCTTCCAGCTGCAGCGGCTCCAGCCACTTTTCCACGTTGTCGTGGGACTTGATCGCCTCGGACGTGTGCGGTGTGCGGGCAAAAAAGCTCTGCGACCACGCAATCTGTTCGCGCACCACGTCGCGGATGCGCACGAGGCGGTCCAGCCCATCAATCTCGGTCACGCCTGCGAGCGCGATCTGCTTGAAGCGCTGGCGTGTCCTGGTTTCTTCCCCGTCGAGGAGGATCGTGCCGGAGTGCGGGTTGAAGCGCCCCGCCAGCGCGAGGCTGAGCAGGGTCGAATCGGACTCTCGCCTCGTGTTCAGCAGGGTCAACCCCCGACCGATGTCGAAGTTTTCCGGGGTGTCGCCCTTGCGGAGCACGAGGTCTTGCGTGCTGAGTATGGGGGTCATGCGGTCCCTTAACCGTAGGGTGGACTATCACTTAACTCGTGCTATGGTGCGCCCAAAAATAGTCACTGTCAAACCCAAAAAAGGGGGCTGGTCAACAATGCGTGCAGACGCCCGCGCGAAACGCGACCAGATCGTCACCGCTGCGTTGGCCCAGATAGGTACTCGCCCGAACTCCGAGATCACCCTCGAGGGCATCGCGGCGGACGCCGACGTGGGCATAGCCACCCTCTACCGTCACTTTCCCACCCGCGCCGCGCTCTACGACGCCTGCGCGATCGTCTTCCTCGAACGCATCGAATCACTGCTCGATGACGCTCTCGACGGCTTCGAAGACAATCCCACCGAACACTTCGAATCCTTCGTCTGGGCGCTCGTCGAATCGGGCGTGGGCATCCTCGCCACCGCGCTGGCCGCCGATAGCTCCGACGACGGGCTCGGCGCGCGGCGCGACGCGTTCATGAGCAAAGTGCAATTGCTTATCGACGCCGCCGCCCCCCACGGCATCATCGCCCCCGGCCAGTCACCCATGCAGCTGGCAACCGAGCTCGTCGTGGCGACGCGGCCGCTCGCAGCCCCGCTCGCAGACATCCTTCCGGATGTGCGCGACCGCCTGGTGCGCCACCTCATGGCGGGCTGGCGCACCACGGCTTAAGGGTTTTGCGCGCCTAGTCCTCGCGCAGCTCGTGGCGGCCGCCGTCTGCGCTGCCGTCGACGGTGTCCTCCACAGAGTGCTGGGCGTGGGTGGCCTTGCGCTGGTCGTCCGCCAGGGTGTCCAGGGTGGTCAGGCCCTCCCCGCCGAGGTCTTTGGTGGTGCCCGCCAGATCATCTTCCGTACGCGTGGAGTACACGAGGGTGGAAGAACCGCGCGTATCCGTTTCCGTGCGGGTCGGTGCCGGGCGGTATGCCTTCGCCGGCTCATCCTCGCCCGTGAGCTTGTCCTTGAGGAAAAACTCCCAGGCAGCCCACGCGCCGCCCGCGAGAGCGGCGGTGCCCAGCGTTGTGCCGACGACCTTGCCAAACCCGCCCTTCTTCTTTTTCTTCGCGGTCTTCGCGTGCTTCTCCAGGAACTCCTGGCGCTCCTTGCGGCTCGGGGCGGCGTCTGCGAACTGCTTGCGGCGGCGGTCCAGACGGTCGTGCGCGTCGCGGGTGATCTCGCCGGCCTGCGCCCGGGCGGCGCCGTAGAGTTCCTGCAGCTGATCAGCGTCAAACTTCTCGTGGATGTCGTCCAGCTTGCCGTCCTTCAGGTTGTCCAGCAGGGACTGGTAGATGTCGCGCTCGCGCTTGTCGTTCTGGTCGCGCAGGTACTTCCACGCCTGGTTGGCAATAGCGGCGGCGAAGCCGATGTTCTTCAGGTTCACGGGTAGCTCCTTGTGTTGCGTTTGTAAGTTTCGGGTGGTTACGCGGCCCAGGGTAGCGAAATGCGCCGTGCCTGCTCGGAAACCGGGAGCGCCGCCACACCACCGACCTCCATGCGGACTAAGCGTTACGCAAAAGTGAACAGCTTGGTTCATTTTGCGCGATTAACATTCACGTTGAATAACCCCGCAACCAGCGGAAACGACGCCCAAAACCGGTAGCACATTGTGGCCGCTAGACACCCCAAATAAGTTTCAAGGCACCGTTTAAACACGGTGCAACGAAACACATCAACCCAGCCGAGAAAGGTCCTGCCATGTTCGAAGCCTCTTCTTCGACCAGGCTTTCCGCCTCGGCGCCGCTGGACCGCGAGGGCGCGCAGCTGATCCGCCGCCCCCGCCCGAAACGCCAGCGCACCGCCCTGAGTTTCGAGATCATCCCGCCTCGCCCTACGGACGACCCGGAGAAGATCGACCAGCTCATCGCGGGCCTGGCGGAGTACAAGCCGGATTACGTCTCCGTGACCAGCTCGCGCCGCAGCGAGTGGCTGGAGGGCACCGCCGCCGTGATCTCCCGCATCGCGGAGACCACCGACCTGCGCACCATCGCGCACCTCGCCTGCACCGCGGGCACGCGCGATGAGATGGCGGAGTGGGTGCGGGTGCTTATCGACGCCGGCGTCCGCGGGTTCCTCGCCCTGCGCGGGGACCTGCCGGAAGAGGGCCTGCCTGCAGACCACCTGCAGTACGCCACGGATCTGCTCAACCTGATCCAGGACGTGCAGGAGGAAGAGGCGTTCCGCCTCGCCGCCGGCAAGCTCGCGCTCTCGGTGGCCTGCTACCCCAAGGGCCACGAGGAGTCGCGCAACTTCGACCACGACCTGGACGTGCTGTTAACCAAGCAGCGCCTGGGCGCGGACTTCGCCATCACGCAGCTGTTCTTCGAGGCCCAGGACTTCCTGGAGTTCGTCGAAGTGGCGCGGCTGGCGGGCGTGCGCATCCCGCTCATCCCCGGCATCATGCCCATGACCTCGCTGAAGCGTGTCCGACGCATGGGGGAGTTGTCGGGGCTGGAGGTGCCGGTAGGCGTCGAGAAGCAATTGCTCGAAGCGGACGACGAGTACGAGGCCGGCATGCAGCTCACCGCCAACCTGGCGCGCGAGATTCTGGATGCCGGCGCGGGCGGACTCCACGTGTACACGCACAACAACCTGGACGTCACGCGGGACTTTTTAGACCGCATCGGAATAGATAAAGGACAACAATGACCACCTTCCCCAAGGCCACCATCGAGGGCTACCCCCGCATCGGCGCGAACCGCGAGCTCAAGCGCGCGCTGGAGAGCTACTGGGCGGGCCGCATCGACGCTGAGACGTTCCGCTCCACCGCACGCGCCCTGCGAGTGAACAACTACAACCACCTGCGCGACCTCGGCCTGACCGAGGATTACGCCATCCCGGCGGACGTTGCGCTCTACGACCAGGTGCTCGACACCGCCCTGACCGTCGGCCTCGTGCCGGGCGGGGTGGACCTGGACGAGGAGTTCGCGCTCGCCCGCGGCAACGACACCCGCGTTCCGCTGGAGATGACCAAGTGGTTCGACACCAACTACCACTACCTCGTGCCGGAGATCGAGGCAGGCCAGGAGATCAAGGCGGCGCCGGAGCGCATCCTGCGCATCGTGGAGGAGGCCGCCGAGGCCGGACACAAGGTCCGCCCGTTCCTGGTCGGCCCGGTCACGCTGATCGCGCTGTCCAAGCCGGCCGAGTGGTCGCTGCTGCCGTCGCTGGTGGAGGCGTACGCCGAGGTCTTCGCCGCGCTGAAGGACGCCGGCGTGGAGTGGGTCCAGATCGCCGAGCCCGCCGTGGTGGCCGACCTGTCCACTCCGGACGCGGAGATCGCTTCCTACCTGCGTGAGGCCTGGTCGGATTTGCTGGGCCGCGAGACCCGCCCGAACGTGTACCTGACCACCCCGTACGGCTCCGCCCGCGAGGCCCTGCCGGTGCTCGGCGAGCTGGGCGTCGAGGCGCTGCACGTGGACCTGTCCCCGTGGACCCTCGAGGCCGATTCCGGCTACCCGGAGCGCGTGCGCGAGGCGATCCCGGCCGAGACCCACCTGGTCGCCGGACTCATCGACGGCCGCAACGTCTGGACCGCCAACCTCCGCGAACGCACCGAAGTGCTCGAGTCCCTGGGTGATCGCCCGGTCTCCGTGTCCACCTCCACCTCCCTGCAGCACGTGCCGCACACCCTGAAGGCCGAGCGCAACATCCCGGTCGAGGTCGCCCCGTGGCTCGCGTTCGCCGACGAGAAGCTCGCCGAGATCCAGGCGCTCGTCGCCGGCTCGGACGAGGCCGCAGAGGCGTTCGCCCAGTCCGACCGCGCCGTGCGCACCCGCGCCGAGTCCACCACCATCCACAACTCCGCCGTCGTGGACCGCGTCGCCGCCCTGCCGGAGGGCGCCGTCAAGCGCGAGCCCGCGTTCGAGGAGCGCAACAAGGTCCAGCGCGAAGAGCTCGGCCTGCCGACGCTGCCGATCACCACGATCGGTTCCTTCCCGCAGACCAGCGAGATCCGCAAGGCGCGCGCGGACCACCGCGAGGGCACCCTCTCCGACGCCGAGTACACCGAGGCGCTGAAGGCCGAGATCAAGCAGGTCATCGAGCTGCAGGAGGAGATCGGCCTGGACGTCCTCGTCCACGGCGAGGCGGAGCGCAACGACATGGTGCAGTACTTCGCCGAGCTTCTCGACGGCTTCGTGGTCACCGAAAACGGCTGGGTCCAGTCCTACGGCTCCCGCTGCACCCGTCCGCCAATCGTGGTTGGCGACGTCTCCCGCCCGGAGGCCATGTCCGTGGAGTGGTCGGCCTACGCACAGTCGCTTTCGGACAAGCCGGTCAAGGGCATGCTCACCGGCCCGGTGACCATCCTGGCCTGGTCCTTCAAGCGCGACGACGTGCCTTTGAGCGTTTCCGCCGACCAGATCGGCGTCGCACTCGCCGACGAGGTCGCGGACCTGGAGAAGGCCGGCATCAAGGTCATCCAGATCGACGAGCCGGCCCTGCGCGAGCTGCTCCCTCTGCGTGCCGACGACCGCGCCGCCTACCTCGAGTGGGCCCAGCGCGCGTTCCGCCTGGTGTCGTTGAACGCGAAGCCTGCGACCCAGATCCACACGCACCTGTGCTACTCGGAGTTCGGCCAGATCATCGAGGCCGTCGCAGGCCTCGACGCCGATGTCACCTCCATCGAGGCAGCCCGTTCCAAGATGGAGCTGCTCGAGGACATCGACGAGACCTTCCACTCCGAGATCGGCCCCGGCGTGTGGGACATCCACTCCCCACGCGTGCCGTCGGCGGAAGAGATCGCCGGCCTGCTGCGCGCCGCACTGAACCACGTGCCCACCGAGCGCCTCTGGGTCAACCCCGACTGCGGCCTGAAGACCCGCGGCTACGCCGAGGTCGACCCCTCCCTGCGCAACCTGGTCGCCGCGCGCGACGAGGTCGTCGAAGGGCTCTAGAGCGCCGGGCGGGGCGGAGCTGACGTCGTCAAGCCTGAGCTCCCGCCGCCTCGCCGCCCTCGCCCCTGCCCCTCGCCTCGCCCTCGCCCCGCAAAAGTCGAGTACGGGAGGTCGAGTACGCCCTCTAATTGGGCCGGACTCGACCTCCGCCGCTCGACTTTTAGCGGGGCTCTTTCGTTCTCACCGGTAGCCATGTACTCTGAGCGAAACAAACAAACATCGGGGGGATCATGGACAGGAGAAAGCTAGCGCAACTACTGGTCAGACCGGGGGAGTCGGACCGTCAAGCGTGCATCAAGTTATCCGCGAACAAATTCATCGCAGAGGTGGAATGGTCGCGGCTGAAACACCACGAACAGGAATTTCTCCACTGCTATGCCGTCGGCGCCGCGAGCCGGAAAGCGGTGCTGGTGGGGCGCTCCGCTGCAGTCGTGCACGGTCTGTGGACGCTGCCCGCCCCAAACGCGCCCGTCCTGCTGGCCATCCCGGGGCAGAAACCGCCCGCCAGGGCAAGCTGGCCGGACGGAGTCGAGTACCGCAGCCTGCGCGTCCCCGAGGAAGATGTGCTGGCCATCGAGTGCGCGACGCCTGGCGACGTCCTCCGGTTAACCAGCCCCGTCCGCACAGCCGTCGACGTCGCGCGCTTGCACGGGGTGAGGGCAGGCGTGGTCGCGATAGATTCCCTGTTTGTGGGCAAGCCACCGTTGGAGCAGGAACGCATCCAGGCCGAACTCCACGCGACGATCAAGCGACTGGCCGGCAAGAAGGGGATCGGACGGGCACGGCAGGCGTTGCGCTGGTCGTCCACCAAGTCCGAGTCGCCGTACGAGTCTCTCCTGCGCGTGATCCTGCGCAAGCGGAATATCGTTGTCCGCGAGCAGATGTGGATTGGCCGTTACGTGCGCCCGGACTTGCTGTGGGGGCAGGTGGCGATCGAGATCGACGGGCTGGTCAAGACGGCGAAGAAAAACGAGGAGTTGGCGAAGAAGGTGTCGCGTGACCAGCTCCTGCGCGAAAACTGGTTACGGAAGCAGATCTACGAGGTCGCCTGCTTTGAGCCGTTGGATATTCTCCGGGACGAGGAGGCCTGTGTCCGGGAGATCCTGGAGCTCAAGGCCCGCTCCGGTCTCCTCGGCGAGCCGAAAGTGCCGGCCACGGTGTTCAGGCCGGTGCATGGGGAGCACTGGCGGAGGTAGGGGCGCTATACGCCGCCGAAAGTCGAGTACTGGAGGTCGAGTACGGCGCCGAATCTGGGCGTACTCGACCTCCCGGACTCGACCTTGAGGGCCGTGAGCCCAACCCCGCACCCGCCCACACACCGCGCGGCGGAACCCGCGTACTCTGGAGCGCATGACTCAAAAGACTCAGACGATGACTCTGCACACCAATCACGGCGACATCGTGATCGACCTGTTCGGCAACCACGCGCCGAAGACGGTCGAGACGATTACGGGCCTGGCACAGGGCACGGCCGACTACTCCACCAAGAACGCGAAGGGCACCACGGATGGCCCGTTCTACGACGGCGCGATTTTCCACCGCATCATCCCGGGCTTCATGATCCAGGGCGGCGACCCGACCGGCACCGGCACCGGCGGCCCGGGCTTCCAGTTCGCCGACGAGTTCCACCCGGAGCTGCAGTTCGACCGCCCGTACCTGCTGGCCATGGCTAACGCTGGCCCGGGCACGAACGGTTCCCAGTTCTTCATCACCGTCGACGCGACCCCGTGGTTGAACAACCGCCACACCATCTTCGGCGAGGTCACCGATGAGGCGTCGAAGAAGGTCGTCGATGAGATCGCGGGCGTGCAGACCGGCCGCATGGACCGCCCGGTCGAGGATGTCGTGATCGAGTCCGTCGACGTCGCTTAAGCCAAAAGCGCCACAAGCGCCGCGCCCCCGCCACCGTGCGGGGGCTTTTTCGTACCCTGATCCCATGCCCACTCTCCGCAACTTGCCCCGCACTGCCCCCGCTACGACCGCGATCGCGGCGATCTGCACGCTCGTGTTCCTTGTCGCCGCGCTGCAGGCTCGTTCGCTCACGGACGTGGTGTGGGATTCGGCCGTGGGCTCCAGCACTATCCTCTACGGCCCCGAGGTGTACGGCGCGGGCTACCTCCGCGCGCTGACGGCCGGCTTCATGCACTTGGACGTCACGCACCTCTTCCTGAACATGTTCATGCTGGTCTTGGTGGGTGCGGAGGTGGAGCGCTTCCTCGGCTCTGGTCCGTTTGTGGTGGCTTGGGTCGCGGGGGTCCTTTGGGCGTCGGCAAGTGTGCTTGCTTTTAGCTTTACGACGCCCACGGCCGGCGCTTCCGGCGCCCTCTACATGCTGATGGCGCTGCTGATCGCAATTGCTTTTCGACGTTCCACTGACCTGCGCGCGCCCCTCGCCCTGGTGGCGGTGAACGTGGCGTACACGCTGCTCAGCCCAGGTGTTTCGCTGTGGGGACACCTCGGTGGTTTGGCGGCGGGGGCGGTGATGGCGTGGCCGTTGACGTCGCAAAGTGTGCGCACCCGCTGGATCACGGCGGGCGTCGCGGCCGCTGCGGCGTGTGTGGCGGTGTGGGCGCTGACCATCCCGTCGACGCTGCCGGTGTACTAGGAGTGTCCTGTCCTCCCGTCATGGTGCAGCTGTAGGCAGCGAAAAGGCTTAGCTGTGAATGGTCAGCCCCCAATATTGGATGGCGTTACCGATTTCCATGGCACCCAAGCGTGTCTTATTTGTGTCAGCTCCGTTGGAGGTGACACCGATGGCCCACACGCCGGAACTGTCAGCCGCGAAGATCGCTCCGCCCGAATCTCCACGGTCGCTGATATTGCGGAAGTAGAAGAGACCGTTGTTTCCGATTTCTTCAAACTCGCCACAGGAGTAACCGGTGGTGGCACCGAGTCGGCAGATAGCCATACCGCGGGCCTGTGCTTCCTGCGGAGTAATCCAACCACGTAAAGGAAGATCAATCGGCAGCGCTGACGAGTACTTGGCATCTCCGGTGATCTCAATTAGCCCAATATCCGCGCCGAAAATGCCCCCGTTTTCGTCCCGTTCCACGTAGGACTCCACCATTTCTCCCACGTAGGCCCAGTTGCCATGGGAATCCTCCACGTAGAACTGGTCGCCGCGATTACCGCAATGTCCTGCGGTGATGATAAACAAACGGCCGTCTCTGGATGCCAGAAATCCAGTCGAACAAATCGTGCTCTGAGTATTGTTATAGATCCGGCCTCCCGGTACGACCCCGCCGGGCTGCTCTAGCCATTTCCAGTCGACGGAGTTGTGGTAGTACACGCCACGATTGTCGTCACGGCCACTCTGGCCTGACTTGTCGTTACTCGGGTCGATGATGTCGCGCCGGATAGGCGGTTCGACGCGCTGGCCGGAAGGTTTTGAGTGGTCCTGGTAGTTCGCATCCGACCGGGAGTATGACCGCTGGGTTGCCGTCGTAGTTTCCGACGCAGAATAGGAAACGGTTGGCCGTGAGCCAGAATCATTGAGCATCTCAGCGATGTCATCCACGGCCGCGTCCTGTTCAGCGCGGTAGGCCTCCAGATCATCGTCGGAAGAGTCCGAGCAGCCAGTGAGGAGAGCTGAGATCATCAGCGCAGAGATAACTCTGAGGCGTGAGGGGACTGGAGAAGACACGGCGGACTTACCTCGGGGTGTACAGATCGCGAACAGCTACAGACTTTAACAGTGATTTCCACGTGTCCCGTCTGCGTTGGAAGAAAGTCGGCTAGGGCTCATTCTTTACTCTCGATCGTGAGTTATCCACAGCGGTTGTCCACAGTGTGGATAACTACACGCGTGTAACTCCTCGAACGACACGTCGAACGCCCAAAATGACACGCCGACGGAACCTGGCATTTTCGAACTGGTACCAGCACATTTCACAGCCCTGTGGAGTTGTGCACAGAGTTATCCACAGGTGTGGATAGAAAAAGCCCGTTGAGCCTGAACTCAACGGGCGTCTAACCCCCACCAACGCAAAAATCGGATTGTGGCAAATATTTGCCACAATCCGATTTCACACATCCCCCCGGAAAGAAGGGGGCTATCGCCAACCCATGGTCATCAGCAGACCCAGGATCATGCCGGCGAAGCCGATGGCGTAGTTCCACGGCCCGAGCTGCCCGAGCCAGGAGATCTGGTCGCCGGCGAGGTAGTAGAGGATCAGCCAGGCCAGGCCGAGGAGCATCAGCCCGAACATGATCACCTTGTACCACATCGGGGTGCCGCCGGTGTTGACCTTCACCGGGGTACGGCTGGTACCGGCGGAGGTGCTGCTAGCTGGGCGGATGGGGTCTTTAGTTACTTTTGCCTTAGGCATGTGCGCTCCCTTGGTGTGTACGGGCCATAGCGTCTAAAACGCCTTAGACGCCTAAAGCCCTAGCTCGCGCTGCATGCTGCGCAGCGCGGTGTTCGCGTTCTGGGGTTGAACTGTATCAGCCTGCCCTGCGGCCGCGTTATTCTGCGGAATGAGTTTGCCCGCATCGAACTTCCACAGGTTGTAGCCGATGGCCTGGTCCTTGCGGATGGTCTCGCCGGCGGCGACTTCCTGGTGGCCGACCAGCCCGTCGTCGACAAGCGCGCCGGTGGGCACCGTCGGGCCGGGCACGAGGCGGCCGTTCCAGCCGGCGTCGTGGAGCGCCTTTTCGGCCTCCTCGGGGCTCTGGCGGGTGATATCCGGCATTTTCATGAGCATGCCGTTGGAGACGCGCAGCTCGATGGTGGTGCCGGATTCGACATCGGTGTTTTCGCCCGCGACGGCGAGCACCTGCCCCTCCGGCTTGATCGAGTCCACGCTGGTGACCGTGGAGCGCAGCTGCAGGGAAGACAGGGTCGCGGTGGCCTGCTCGACGTTGAGGCCCACCAGGGACGGCACCTGCACCATTTCCGGCCCGGAGGAGACGGTGATGGCGATGCGCGAGCCCTTGGCAATCTGGGTGCCGCCGGCGGGCTGCTGCGACGTGATAACGCCTTCTTCGATGTTGTCGCTAGATTCGCGGCGCACGTTGGGGTTGAGTTCCAGCCCGGCCTTCTTCAGCTCTTCGATGGCTTCTTCGGCCGTCAGGTTGGTCACGTCCGGCACGTCGGTCATTTCCTTGCCGGAGGAGACGGTCAGCGTGATCTGGGTTCCGCGCTTGAGCTCGGAGCCCGCGGCGGGGTTGGTGGAGATGACGTTGCCGCGTTTGATCTCGGGGCTGGGCTCTTCCATCACGGAGACTTCGAAGCCGAGGTGCTCGAGCTCGCGGACGGCGTCGTTGCGCGGCATGTCCACGAGTTCGGGGACTGGCACCATTTCCTCTTTGACCACCTCAGTGCTGTCGTTGTTCACGGAGAAGTAGTCGTAGACGAACCAGCACACCGCGCCCGCGAGCAGCAGGCCGAGCAGCGCGGAGAGCCACTTGAGCCAGTTGGAGGAGGTTTTCTCGTTGGCGGCGCGGTGGTCGGCGTAGCGCGTGTGCCCGGATGAGGCAGCAGTTGCTTCTCGACGCACCACAGGTTCGCGCACCACATCCCCAACCACAACGGTGTGGTCCTGGGACGGCGAGTCCACGGCGTGCGCGCCCACGGCCTGTTCCGCGGCGGCGAGGTGGTTGCGGGCGGCGGTGGTGACGTTGCCCCGCTCTAGAAGCGCCAGGTCAGCGCCCATTTCGTCGGCGGTCTGGTACCTGTCGGCGGGGTGCTTCGCCATCGCGGTGAGGATGACGGAGTCCACGTTGACTGCCTCGTTGTCCGACAGCGGCGCGGCGATGCGCTCGGACGGCGGCACCGGGTCTTCCTGCACGTGCTGGTAGGCCACGGCGAAGGGGGATTCACCCTCGAACGGCGGCACCCCGGTGACGGATTCGTACATCACGCAGCCGAGCGCGTAGACGTCGCTGCGCGCGTCGGCCGCTTTTCCGCGGGCCTGCTCGGGGGAGAGATACTGCGCGGTGCCGATGACGGCGGAGGTTTGCGTCATGGCGGAGGTGGAATCATCCAACGCGCGCGCGATGCCGAAGTCCATCACCTTCACGGCACCGGTGTTGGTGACCATGATGTTGGCGGGTTTGATGTCGCGGTGGATGATGCCGGCATCGTGGCTGGCCTGCAGCGCCCGGGTGACCGGCAGCAGCAGTTTCGCGGCGCGCTCGGGGGAGAGCGGCCCTTCGTTGCGCACGATGTCGCGCAGGTTCATGCCGTGGACGAGCTCCATCACGATGTAGGGCACGTCCACGCCGGAGGTTTCCACGGAGCCGGTGTCGTATACCGAGACGATGTTGGGGTGGTTCAGGCGCGCGGAGTTTTGTGCTTCGCGGCGGAAGCGTTCGCGGAAGTTTTCATCGCGCGCCATGTCGATCTTCAACATCTTCACGGCAACTTCGCGCCCGAGGGACACGTCGGTGGCGGCATACACGTCCGACATGCCGCCGGTGCCGATGATGTCGCCGAGTTCGTACCGGTCCGCGATCAGCATTTACCTGCCACCTCCGAGCAAGCTATCAAGGTTGGGCAATTCTACCGCAGGGGCCGGTGAGTTCGTGACCTCGGGCTGATTGCCTATCGACGTCTCGCCTTCCGGTGTTCCAGCCTGCTGCGTAGGAGTCGCCGCGGACGGGGCGGACGGTTCGGAGGCGTCGGCGGCCGGAGTAGAGGGTTCGGCGGACGGCTCCGCAGGAGCCGGGGCGTTGTCGGCCTCGGACTCCTCGAAGCGCAGGGTGCCCGGGTTGCGCGGCTCCGTGACCGTGGTGCGCTCGCGCTCCGTGGTGGTTTCGGTGACCGGCTCTTCTACCTCTTCTACCTCTTCTTCCGGCGTCGGCGTGGTTGCGCTCATGGTGGGCCGCGGGGTGGTGGGGGTGCCGCCGCCGGTGAAGCGGTCGAACACGCCCTCGGTGTATGCCCAGGCGGCGCCGCCGGCAAGCAGCGCGAGCAGCAGGATCGCCGAGATCACCGGCCCTGCCGCCGAGGACTTCTTCTCCGGCGCGTGTTCGCGCGGCGCTGGTGTCGCGACGCGAGAAGGGGCGGGGGGAGCCGGAGGACGTCGAGAAGCAACGGCTCTTGCTGCGGACGGCGGGTAGGCGCCCTCCGGGCGGGAGGTGCGCTCCTCAGCGACGCTGGCCAGCATCTGGGTGGACGCGGTCGCGGACGGCTCGGTAGCCACCACCTGGGTGTGACCGCCCGGCTGGGCGGGACGCAGGCCCTGGCGGACCTGGGAGATGGCCAGCTGGAACTCGTTGCCGTCGCGGAACCGCTGGCCGGGGTCTTTGCGCAGCGCGATCTCGATGAGCTCGCGCGCCGGGGCGGAGACCGAAATGGGCAGCGCGGGCGGCTCGGCGGAAACGTGCGCGAGCGCCACGGACACGGAGGAATCGCCGTTGAAGGGGCGCTTGCCGGAGAGCAGCTCGTAGCCCACCACGCCCAGCGAGTACACGTCGGACGCCGCGGTGACCTTCATGCCCTGGGCCTGCTCGGGGGAGACGTACTGGGCGGTGCCCACCACCATGCCGGTGCGGGTCAGGGGCACGGCCGCGGCGGCCTTGGCGATGCCGAAGTCCGTGATCTTGACCTGTCCGTGCTGGGTGAGCATGAGGTTGCCTGGCTTGATGTCGCGGTGCACCAGCCCCATGCGGTGGATCACGGCTAGGCCGTGGGCGGCCTGCTCGAGCACGTCGAGCGCCAGTGCCTCATCCAGCTGGCCTTCGCGGGCGATGAGGTCCGCGAGCGACTCGCCGCGGATGTACTCCATGATGATGTAGCAGACGGTGGAGCCCGCGTCGGTGTCTGCCTCGCGGTAGTCGTAGGTGGCCACCACGTTGTCGGAGTTGATGCCCTGGGCGGACAGCGCCTCGTTGCGGAAGCGGGCGAGGAACTCCGCGTTGGAGCTGTACTCAGGGCGCAGCACCTTGATGGCCACCTCGCGCTCGTTGGCGAGGTCGTCTGCCAGCCACACGGTGGACATGCCGCCGTGGCCGATGATCCACTGCAGCTTGTAGCCGTCGCCGACGAGCTGTTGCAGGTCATCGCGGTTTTCGGTGTTCATCTACTCTGCTCCTTCCACGGGTGCGGGGGCGGCGGGTGCTGCGCGCAACACGGCGCGTCCGATCGGCCCGGCGACTTGGCCGCCGGTGGCGGCCTCGCCGATGTTGCCGCCGTTTTTCACCACCACGGCAACGGCGACGTCCTTGGCCGGGTCGAACGCGACGTACCACACGTGCGGGGCGGCGCCTTCGGCGTGCTCGGCCGTGCCGGTCTTGGAGGCGAAGCCGTTGCCGTCGTAGCCGAAGGTCCACCGCTCGGATGCGAACATCAAGTCCGTGATCGTCGCGGCTTCTTGTTCCGTTACGGCCTCGTTCAGCTCCACCGGCTCGGTTTCGTGCAGGACTTTGCCGTCGGCGTTGCGCACCTGCCGCACCACGTGCGGTTCCATGCGCTTGCCCTTATTCGCAATGGTCGCAGACATCATCGCCGCCTGCAGCGCAGTCATGGTCACGTCGCGCTGGCCGATGGCGGACTGCGCCACCTCGGCCCCGCCGGGCAGCTCGCCCAGGGAGCCGGCGGCGTTGGGCAGGCCCAGGTTGTAGCGCTCGCCGACGCCGAAGCGGGCGGCGGCGTCGCGCAGCGCATCCGGGCCCATGGCAAGGCCCATCTGCACGAACGCGGTGTTGCACGACAGCGCGAACGCGGTGCGCAGCGGCACCTGTCCGCCACCGGCGCAGGCCTGGCCGCCGTAGTTGGTCAGCGGGATGTTGTCCGTGCCCGGCAGGATCGTCTGCGCCTCGCCGGTCAGCGGCGACTCCGGCGTGAAGCCGTTTCGCAGGCCTGCGGCGGTGGTGATGATCTTGAAAATCGAGCCCGGCGGCAGCTGCTCCTGCGCCGCATGGTTCAGCAGCGGGTTCGCGGGGTTGCCGGTGGCTTCGGCCCAGGCACCCTCGGCGGTCGCCGGGTTGGCAATGCCGTTGGGGTCAAAGCTGGGGGTCGAGGCCATGGAGAGCACTTCGCCTGTCGACGCCCTCACGGCCACCACGGCACCATCAAAGCCCGGCTTGGCCAGCTGGTCGTAGGAGAAGGCCTGCAGGTTCGGGTCCAGGGTCAGGTCGACGGTGTCGCCCTTCTTGCCGTCCTCGAGCCCGGTGCGCAAGAAACGCGAGGCGGTGCCGGAGTCGCCGGTGAGATCGCCGTTGTGGGTGGCCTCCAGCTGGGAGGTGCCGAACTGGTCGGAGACAAAACCGACGATGGGCGCGAACGAGAACGGCATGTTGGGGTAGGCGCGCTGGTAGAAGCCGGTTTCCTCGTCGCGGTGGCTTTGGGCCAGCACGGTCTCGCCCGCGACGATGTCGCCGCGGTTGGTGCGCTTGAGGTCCATGAGGATGCGGGAGTTGTGCTGGTTCTGCGCGTACTCGTCTTCGCGCAGGCCCTGGACCACGGTGAAATTGACCAGCAGCGCCGCGATCATTAGCAGCGCGACCACGGCGCCGTAGCGGATGGACTTGTTCATCGTGCACCCACCGCCTCAGGACGCGCGGTGCCGGCGGCCACAGCGTCGTAGTCCGCGGGGCGGTTGGCGCTGTTGGAGATGCGCAGCAACAGGCCCAACAGGATGTAGTTGGCCATCACAGACGAGCCGCCGGCTGACATGAACGGCGTGGTCAGGCCCGTCATGGGCAGCATGGCGGACACGCCGCCGGCGACCACGAAGATCTGGATGACAATGGTCAGCGCCAACCCGGACGCGAGCAGCTTGCCGTAGGAGTCGCGCGCCTGCATGGCGGTGCGGAACCCGCGGGTGATAAACACAGCGAACAGGCTCAGCACTGCGGCGATGCCCACAAAGCCCAGCTCCTCGCCGAGGGCGGCCAGGATGTAGTCGGAGTGCGCCACGGGCACCAGCTCCGGGTGGCCGTAGCCCAGACCGGTGCCGGTGATGCCGCCCCAGCTCAGGCTGATCAGGGCGTTGGCGGGCTGGTTGCCAATGCCGTCGAAGTCCGCGAACGGGTCGATGAAGTTGGACACGCGCTCCTGGATCTTGGAGCTGACCTGGTAGACGGCGTAGCCGCCCACGGCCACCAATCCGACGCCGATGAATAGCCAGGACGCGCGGCCGGTGGCGAAGTAGACCATGCCCAGCACGGTGGCGAACAGCAGAAGCGCCGGGCCGAAGTCGTTGGAGATGCCCATGATCAAAATCGCGATCGCCCACACCATGAGGATCGGCGCGAGGTCGCGGACGCGCGGGAAGGTCATGCCCAAAAAGCGCTTGCCGGCCACGGTGAACAGGGCGCGCTTCTGGGCCAAAAGCTGGGCGAAGAAGATCAGCAGCAGGATCTTGGAGAACTCGCCCGGCTGGATGGAAAATGGGCCCAGCCACAGCCAGATGCGCGCTTCCTCGTAGCCCGGCGGCTGCGGCCACACCAGCGGCAGGGCCAGCAGGATCAGGCCCACCAGGCCCAACAGGTAGGAGTAGCGCGACAGGGATTTGTGGTCGCGGATGACCACCAGGGTCAGCACCATCAGCCCCACGCCAACTAAGGACCACAGCATCTGGCGCTCTGCCAGCGGCCCGTAGCCGGGGCGTTCCGCCAGGTCAAGGCGGTAGATCACCACCAGGCCCACGGCATTGAGCAGCGCCACCACGGGCAGCATCACCTGGTCCGCGTACGGCGCCAAAAAAGCGATGGCCACGTGCGCGATGGCGTAGACGCCCATGAATCCGCCGATGATGTAGAGCATTTCGGTGGACAGGGTGCGCCCTTGGCTCGTCTCTAAGCCGAAGAGCATGAGCGCAAGAAGCCCTGTGGCGAACAACAGGAGGAGCAGCTCGCGGCTGCGGGATACTAGGCGGCTCATCGCACCTCCCGGCAGGTGTCTTCCTCGGCGCTCTTCTTGTCCGTGCACGCCGGCAGCGCCTGATCCGCCAACTCATTCAGCTTGGCTAATACGTCGTCGTAGGAGCCGGTGACGTCTTCGACCTCGCGCTTGTCCTTGGGCAGGTCAGAGGTGGCGAAGATGCTGCAATCGCCCGGCTTGCTGTCCTTGGAAATCACGCGCAGGTCGCCCTTGGTGTTCAGGCAGGCGCGCTGGATGTCCTCGGTTTTCGCGTCCGCGAACAGGTTGTCGCGGGTGGTGTGCTGCACCACAAACTCGCCGGAGTCCTGCACCTTCAGCACGTAGGCGTCCGTGGCGCGGGACTGCGACCACATCACTCCCGCCACCGCAAGCACCAGCAGAAGCACTAGCGTTGCGACGACCCAAGGCCACACCGACGACGGCTGCTTCTTCCCAGCGCCGCTAGTGTGGCCCTCCTCGTCGTCGGAAGCGTTCGCGTCCTGGAGCTTGGCCCGGTTGTGGTCCGGGGTGATGGTCTCTGACTTGCGCAGCAGTGCTGCGGCGCGGGAGGCGGCGGAGTCCGGGTGCGATGACTCGTAGCCCGGGTCCAGCGCGCCGGCTTTGACCACAGCGCGGGTCTCTGCCGCGGCATCGCCCTCGGTGGCCTCCACGACCTCCGCCACCACCACGGTGACGTTGTCCGGCCCGCCGGAGCGCAGCGCCAGCTCGATCAGGCGGTTCGCCGCCATCTCCGGGGTGCCGTCGCCGAGCGCGAGCTGAATGGTCTGCTGTGTGACCGGGTCGCTCAACCCGTCGGAGCACAACAGCACGCGGTCGCCCGGCTTGACCTCGATGAGCTCCAGGTGCGGCTCCACGGCCCGGCCGGTGTAGGCCTTCAGGATCAGGGACTTCTGCGGGTGCGAGGAGACGTCCTCGGGTGCGAGCTTGCCGCCGTCCACCAGCGACTGGACGAAGGTGTCGTCGACGGTGAGCTGCCGCAGTTCGCCGTCGCGAAGCAAATAGCCCCTGGAGTCGCCCACGTGGATCAGGCCGAGCTCGCGGCCGTTGAACATCGTCGCGGTGAGCGTGGTGCCCATGCCGGCCTGCTCGGGGTGCTCGGCCACAGACGCCTCGATCGCGGCGTTGCCGTCCTCCGCCGCCGCGCCCAGAAGCGCGAGCATGTCCGCGTCCTCGGGGTCGCGGTCCAGGTGCTCGAGGTGCTCGACCATGAGCTGGCTGGCCACTTCGCCGGCGGCGTGACCGCCCATGCCGTCCGCAAGCACCAGCAGGTGCGGGCCCGCGTACGCGGAGTCCTCGTTGTTGGCGCGGACCAGGCCGCGGTCGGACACGGCCACGAAATCTAGCGCGAGCTTCACGGCATCAGCCTCACAATCGTGCGTCCCATCTTCATGTCCGTGCCCACGGTCACCCGCTCAGGCTGATCAATGCGCACCCCGTTGACGAAGGTGCCGTTGCGCGAGTCCAGGTCCTCCACGAACCAGTCGCTGCCCCTGCGGAACAGGCGCGCGTGGCGCGAGGAGGCGAAATCGTCGCCCAGCTGGAAATCGTTGTCTCCGGCTCTACCGACAGTCAAGTCTTCCAAGCTGGCAATTTCCATGTGGGAGCCTTTCAGCGGCCCCTCAACTACCGCAAGGGTGCGCGCTTTCTCCCTGGGGGCAGGGGCAGACGCACTTGCCTTACGACGCATCGTTCCGCCCGCCGACACCACATCCTTCCTCTGCGTCCACATCACCAGGAAAATGAACACCCAGAGCAAGGCCAAAAGGCCGAAGCGGGCGCTGAGGATCATGGTCGAATCCATGTGAAACCCTTCTACGGGCGGAAGTATTCGGTGCTGGGATGCGCCACCGAGTCGGTGAACTCCGGCTGGCTGGCGCTGGCCTGCGGCTGGTCCTCGCCGCCGATGATGCGGACCTCAATGCTGGAATGGCCCAGCGTGATCACGTCGCCGTCCGCGAGCATCCAGTTTTCCACCGGCTCGTCGTTGACTGTCGTGCCGTTGGTGGACTGCAGATCCACCAGCACCGCCACCTGGCCGTCCCAGGTGATCTCCGCGTGCTGGCGCGACACCCCGGTGTCCGGCAGGCGGAAATCCGAGTCGTTGGAGCGGCCCAGAATGTTGGAGCCCTCGTGGACCAGGTAGGTGCGCGACGAGCCGTCTTGAAGCAGCAGGCTCACCGTGGCCGCATCGGTGTTGGCAGCGGCCTGCGGTTGGTTGGAGTTAGGTTCGGACATTGCATCCTCCTTCAATTGCGAGCGCGAGGCCTTGCGCTTCTTCGGCTCCGCCACAATGGCGTCGAAGCCGCTGACCACATCCGGCATGGTGTCTATATATGAGGACACCCGGAGCTGACCAGTGCGCAGACCCGACTCCTCCGCGATACGCACAACAACAGGGCCGTCGAGGAACCATTGCTTGTTACGCACGTAGCGCATGAGTTGATCGGCGAGGTCCACAGGAAGATCGCGGTTTTGCGACAGGTTCTCCAAGTCCTTCGAAGACACACCCACCGCGTACACGTTCGGGGCGACATACTCGTCCCTGTCTGTGACCACCAGCGAGTCCTGGGCTTCTTGCTTGACCAGCTCCTCAATCTCTTCAGGCACAACCTTGCCGCCGAAGAGCGCCGCCATGGAATTATCCAAGCCGCGCTGCAGGGAACTATCCAGCTTTGCCAGCCTGTCCATCACTGCCACTTCCTGCGCACCTCCTTTCTTCACATCAGAATTTAAGTAACCCGGACAGTATAGGTGCCGCACCCGACACGACCTATCCGCGCAGCGTGTCGGCCCCGTTGTCTACGCGGGGTAAAAGGCGGTGTGCGCTGGCGATTTGTAGTTTTTGTGAGGTGCGTTCTATATTAATCAAGTCGCCCGCCCGGGTGGCGGAATTGGCAGACGCGCTGGCTTCAGGTGCCAGTGTTCGCAAGAACGTGGGGGTTCAAGTCCCCCCCCGGGCACAATGTGAAGTCTCGAGACATCGTTCCTACGGTGTCTCGAGATTTTTCTTTTTCGGTGGGGTCTGGGGTTAAGGGTCAAAATGTGTGTCTGGATCGGCGTGTCGTGGGGGCACATTAGCCCCGGAAGAGCGGTCTACACGTGATTTTGTCGCCGGCGAGGAGCCCAGTTGGCCACTGGAGATGGCGACTCTCGTTCTCGAGGCCCGCTGAGCAGCTAAGAGCCCGCGAGGTAGTGTTTCCAGGTGTTTTCCGCTGCCTTATCAGGCTCGGGGATCCGCTGCAAGAGTGGCAGGGAGTGGATCACTTCCGAGATACCATTCACGCAACGAGTGACTGGTCTGCCCTAAGATCGCGAGCAGATCGTTTCGTTGGCGCTGTAAGTCCATGTCGAATATCGGCTCATGATGCGCAACCCGGTTGCGGAAAAGCTGTGCTCGGCGCATCGGGAGATATAGGTCGGCGGAATCGGAAACCGAGGGGAATGCTGGTGCCACTATTTGCCAGAGCTCAACCCGGCGGGCATTGGTGGTCGGGTCGGGGAAACCCGACGTCCCGGGCACAAAATGAGACCACTGCCCCAATGTGATTTGCGCGAGGACATCGTCAGTGGTGAGCGGATTCCCCTCTCGGGGATGGGGAGACCTGCGGAGTCCCATTCCCGAGCCGCGTAGATTTCTGGCGTCGTTTGCTTTTTCTATGAAGGTCTTGAGCAAGCCAGCAAACTCGGTTTTGATCGGTTCAGGCAGTTCTTCCGGACTGAGTAGCCACGCACGGAGTCCACCATTTTCCTCGCACCAAGATCCAAGTTGCCGATCCATCGCATTTCGCAGGGCCACTTCTGTAAGGGAAATTAGTGGCCAGAACGCAGCCGACAGATTTTGGTTCCAGCGGTAGAGGTGGAGTGCACGTTTGGCATGGAAATCCACTTCCAGGAGATACGTGCGCATCCGTGCGTATCCCAGCGCCATGATCCGTTGCTTATCGGAATTTGTTCCTTTGATTGAATCCGCCCCCACGCTGAGTTTGCATCGCCGACGAGCGGGTGACCTTCTTTCCGAAGTTCGCCCCGTTGCCGAGACGCTGTCGTCGCGAATACCAGCCCTAGGGCTGAAGCATCGTGCGGGAGCGTCTCACCTTTTGAAGACTCGACTGGCGGGCGTCGGGACATACCCCGCGTAACAAACCCCTATTAAGGCCCAAAATTGGCCATACTAGGGAGGGTTTACTAGGGGTTTGTGGAGATGGGGGCAGGGCAGGCAAAACCAGCCGCCCAAACCACCCACCCCACAACCAGCCACGCGTCGTTAGGGTGGGGGGCGTGTTTAAGCAACGTGAGATCGTCGTAAAGCAAACAAAAGCTCTTGGCCGCGACACGTTCGCGATCGAGGGCCCGGGAGGGGAGCTGCTGGGCACGGCCAGGCAGACGCTGAAGATGAGCGACCTGGTCAAGGCGTCGCGCGGGGTGGAGGTCTTCGATGCGGATGGCGCGCATGTGCTGAGCATTGAGGATCCGGTGAACTTCATCCGCGACAGGTACGTCGTGCACCAGGTCAACCCGCCGCTGGAACTCGCGCGGTTGACGCAGCGCTTCGCTTGGATCGGCGCGAAGTTCGACGTGGAGGTTGCGGGTTTCCCGGACGTGCAGATCCAGGGCCAGGCGTTCCAGCTGAATTACACGCTGACCAGCCAGGGCCGTCCGCTCGCGACCGTGGACGCGGAGTATTCCGGCATGGGGCGGATGCTGATGGGCAAGTCCAGCTACCGCGTGCGCATCGAGCCCGACCTGGACGAACGCCAGCACGCGGCGGTGATTGGCATCGCGTTGGCCATCGATATGCGCCGCGCCAAGATGCGCAGAAACTCGGGTTAGAGGGGGCTTTTTGCTTTGCGACGGCTCCTTGCCGCCGCAACGGGGGTAAAAAACGGGGGTAGGGGGTAAAACGGGATTGCTGAACAATCCGCCGATCTTTGAACAATCCGGGGTACACGCCGGTATCCCACGGGAAAAACCGTGCTGCCTGAGAGCCGGTGAGTTGTATATCCAACCAGAAATCGCTGGTAGAGCCGTGGTCGGCCAGTATTATGTAAGAAAACACCTTAAGTTGCATAAAATGCATTTGTGGTGGATTGTTCAACCATCCGGCACCGCGCGCGGTTTGATCGTTCAACAAAGCTGACGAAACCGCAGAATCACTACCCGGATTGCTGAACAATCCGCAGGCCACAACGGGTGGAAACGTTGAACAATCCGAGAAGAATGTTCAACGATTTAACCGTTTCTTCAGCCTCGGCGGAAGCGTTTTACCAGCGCATATTCGGTGCATAAACTCATGGATGTAACAAAGAGAAAAACACGCACAAGGAGTCACCGAGATGCGAGCAGCATTCCGAAACACCATCGCCGCAGCAGTTGCCGCCGCCATCGCGGTGTCCGGCGCGAACGTCGCACACGCCGCTGACGAGATTCAGCTGGCACCAGTGCGCACCAACACCGCAACCCTCGTGGACTCCGACAACGACGGCCTACCGGACATCTGGGAAGAACAAGGCGTCGTGTTAGCAGACGGCACGGAAATCCCCCTGCCGGACTGGGGAGCTGACCCTAACCGCCCGGATCTGTTCCTCCAGCTGAACTGGATGGCCTCCGAATACGACACCCTGGGCTGCAACACCTCTGCCGCCCGCGAGTGCGCCGAAGCCAACCGCACCTCGTATGCCCCGTCGAAGCAGAGTCTGGATGATCTCGTGGACCTGTTCGCCGACCACGGCATTGCCCTGCACATCGACGCCGGTGGGCACTACACCAACATCGCCAACTACACCGACGCTCACGGCGGCGAGAGCCTCGACTACCGCGACGTCTACTTCGATCCGAGCCGGCATGAGGCATTCCAGCTCATCGACAACATCAACGCCCTCGGCGAGCGCGCCAACATCTTCCGCTCCGGCGTGTTGGGTGACCGGATGCGTGCCGGCTCCAACGCCACGGGCCTGTCGCTGGTGGGCGATAACGCCTTCTACATCGCCAACCCTGGCGGCCGCGCCAACGAGGAGCAGGTGCGCAACACCATCCTGCACGAGTTCGGCCACACCTTAGGCCTGCGCCACTGGGGTGCAGCCAAGTACGTCGAGGACTTCGCTGAGGGCTCGCCGATGCAAGACGGCTACCACTCGGTGATGAACTACAACCACCAGTTCAACTACTTCAACTACTCCGAGCAGCCCTACTTCGCCAACACCCCGCAGGGAAGGGTGCTTATCCCGGCTGACTGGGACAGCCTGGAAATGGCCAGCCCGCGTATCGGTGTCTACGCCGAATCCATCGGCGCCCGCGCCGACATCGCCGACGTCGCTGAGGTTGAGGAGGTCGAGCAGCCCGAGGAAATCGTCGAGACCACCCAGCCTGCACCTGTCGAGGTCGCCGAAGAACACGACATGGTCGAGCTGGTTCCGGCCGAAGAGATCAACGACGAGCCTGCTGCTGAAGCCGAGTCCCAGCCGGGTGTAGTCCCCGCTAAGTCGGCTAAGGACGAGGCCAAGGCCCAACCCCAGGTCGAAGAGGTCAAGCCCGCCAAGGCCGAGGCCCCGAAACAGGCCAACAACCAGGTCAACATCGCAGCCATCATCGGCGGCGTCATCGCAGCCCTGGCAGCCCTCGGCATCGGCGCAGCATTCTTCGCAATGCGCTAAGAGCCACAAACACACAGAGTGCGTCCCGCAATCGGGGCGCACTTTTTTGTGCGCGGTACCATCTGCCCATGACTAAGGCGCAGCGCTGGGGATTTTTCGCGGTGGTTTCGCTCGGGCTACTCATGATCGGCCTGGATAACTCCATCCTCTATACGGCGCTGCCGGCGCTGGAGCAGGCGCTTGGCGCGGGCCCGGAGCAGGGCCTGTGGATCATCAACGCCTACCCATTGGTGCTCTCCGGCCTGCTGCTGGGCACGGGCGCGCTGGGCGACAGGGTGGGCCACCGCCTGATGTTCATCGTGGGCCTGGCCATTTTCGGCTTGGCTTCGCTGGGTGCGGCGTTCGCGCCCGGTCCGTTGGAGCTGATTGTCGCGCGCGGGATGCTCGGCATGGGCGCGGCGGTGATGATGCCGGCCACGCTCGCGCTGATCCGCCTGACGTTCCCGGACGAGCGGGAGCGCAACACCGCCATCGGCATCTGGGGTTCGGTGGCGGTGGCGGGCGGCGCGCTCGGCCCGGTGGTCGGCGGCGCGCTGATCCAGCATTTCTGGGTCGGGTCTGTGTTCCTTATCAACGTGCCCATCGTGGTGATCGCGCTGGTGCTCACCGTTGTGCTCGCGCCGGAAAACCTGCCCAACCTGGACAAGCAGTGGGACGTGGTCTCTTCGTTCTACGCCCTGGTCGCGCTGTCGGGCCTGACCATGGCCATAAAGCAGGCCGCCCAAAACCCCGCCATCACTCTCGCCGCTCTGGCCGCTGCCGCCGTCGGTGCATGGTTGTTCGTGCGCCGCCAGCACCGCCTCACGGACCCGCTGCTTACCTTCGACATCTTCCGCTCCCGCCTGTTTACCGGCGGCGTCCTCGCGGCGGCAGGCGGCATGTTCGTCCTCGCCGGCGCCGAACTGATGACCACGCAGAAGCTGCAGCTTGTCGACGCCCTCACGCCGCTCACCGCCGGCGCCACCGTCGCCGTGATGGCCTTATCCGCCATCCCGGCCTCCATCCTCGGCGGGGCATATCTGCACAAAATCGGCTTCCTGCCGTTGATCGCGGGCGGATTCTTCGGAGCGGTAGTGGGGGCGGTGGCGTTGGCGACCGGATGGACGTCGATAGGCATGGTGCTTTTGGGGCTGTCCGCGGGTTCGGTGATGAGTGTCTCCTCGATCGCGATCATCGGGTCCGCCCCGATGCACCGCTCCGGAATGGCCGCGGGTGTGGAGGAGGTGTCCTACGAGCTGGGTACGCTGATTACCGTGGCGCTGACGGGGTCGCTGCTGCAGGCGGCGCTGGACCGCGGCGTGGAATACACGGACGCCTACAACGGGGTGATCGGCGTGCTGGCTGCGGGCGCCGCGTGTTTTGCTGTGGCCACCTGGTGGTGTTTCCGCGACAACCCGAAGTCTGGAGGAGTCGATGCCTGACATGAACCCCCGCGCGTGGCACCGCAAAGCCTCGCGCCCGGTGAGCATCTGGATGGCGGTGTTCATCCTCGTCGGCCTTGCGCACCCGTTCATCCCGGACGGGTCGTGGCTGCTCATCCACATTTTCACGCTGGGGATTTTGACCAACTCGATCCTGCTGTGGTCGCAAAACCTCACCGAACGCTTTTTGGGGCAGAAGCTTGGCGACGCCTCACGGCCCGCCCAACTCACCCGCACCTACCTCTTCAACGCCGCCACCATCGCCGTGCTGGTGGGGCAGCTTGCCCGGTGGTACTGGCTGGTGTGGGTTGGTGCTGTGGTGGTGGCAGTCGTGTTGGCCTGGCACGCGGCGGTGCTGGTGCGCCAGGTGCGCACGGCACCGCGCCAGCACGCCGGCGTGCTGGGCTTTCTCGCCTCCGCGTGCTGCTTGCCGGTAGGTGCCATGTTCGGCGCCGCGCTATCCGCGGGGCTGCCGGGGCAGTGGCATTCCGCGGTACGCCAGGCGCACATGTTCACCAACGTAGGCGGCTTCGTGGGGTTCGCGGCGATGGGCGCGCTGAGCGTCCTGTTCCCGGCGATGTGGCGCACCCGCGGCCGGGACCGCGTCGGCGTGGCACTCGCGCTTGCCGGCATTGGTGTTGCCGTGGCGGTGGCGGGCTCGCTGCTGCGCGCGGACGTGGTGGTGGGCGCGGGCACCGTGGTGATCCTGGCGGGCTGGGTGTGGCTCTACCAGGGGTTCGTGGCCAGCGCTTTGGAGGTGCTCAAGGATCCGCGCGACCGTGTGACCTACCCGGCGCTGTCCGCGCTGTTCGCGGTGACCTGGCTTATCGGCGGGCTGACCTGGTACGCGGTGCGCCTGTTCGGCGGGGCGGGCGAGATCCCCACCCTGCCGCTGCTGCTCGGGTTCGCCGGCCAGCTACTGATTGGCACCATGAGCTACCTCATGCCCACCACCATGGGCGGCGGGCCAGCGGCGGTGAAGGCGGGTCTGCGGGAGCTCAACCGGGGCGCCCACCTGCGCGCCGGCCTGTTCAACGCGTCGCTTCTGGCCTGGCTCGTGGTGGGCAATTCCTATGCCCGTATCGTGTTGTCATTTGTCGCTTTCGGTGTGCTGGTGGCGTTTCTGCCGCTCATGGCGCGTGCGGTGAAGGCGCAGGTGGCCGTGATTAGATCACGTCGACCTTAAACGTCATCCCCATCGTCTTGTGCCCGGCGATGGTGCACCACCCGCGGGTGCCCTTGTTGAACTCGCCGAAGTAGGTCGTGCTGGCCTCGCCGGGGGAGAGCCGGCCGGAGTTGGCCTCCCCGATTTTCAGGTCGTGCTCCTTCTCGCCGTCGTTGACCAGGTTGACCACCAGCTTGGAGCCGCGCGGGACCTCGATCCGGTCGGGGATGTAGCGCATGCGCTCGATGCGTACATCGGCGGTGACGACGTCATCGCCGGTGGGCAGCTCGCCCTCTTGGGACTGTGTGATCACCGCCGTAGCGGCAACGGCCGCGACACCCGCGGCGACAACCGTCCACGCTGCAGCATCTACCGCACGTGACATCGGGTCAGCTCCTCCCAAAACCAAGTTGTCCAACATCTTAGGTTGAAATATAATGAAATTACTAACAAGCCACTTCCAGGAGAACGCGTATGGAACACCCTCACGCGCCCCGTCCCGCCGGTGATTTGCTCAACGCGGTCGGCCACCTCAGCGTAAAGCAGCTCGAGGTGTTTCACGTGATCCAGGAAAACCCGGACGGCATCCAGGTCGCCGAAATAGGCAAAGCCCTGGGCATGCACCCGAACACCGTGCGCGGCCACTTGGAGGAGCTCCTGTCCGCGGGAGTGGTCTCTCGCCGCGTCGCTCCCGGCACCGGCCGCGGCCGCCCCTCGCACGTCTACACCGCCCGCGTGGCGCGCACGAACCTGGCCTCCCACTCCATGATCGCCCTGGTAGAGGTGCTGGCAAGCACCCTGGCCGACCAGGACACCGACAGTGCGAAGCGTCTCGGCCGCCAGTGGGCCGACCGAGTGAACACCCGCCGCCACGAAAACCTGCGGGTGGACCTGGACACCGCGGAGCGCCACACCTGCCAGACCCTGCGCGAGATGGGCTTCGACCCGGCGCCGCGCCCAGACGCTGCCAGTGCCAAGGTGCGCGAGATCGGCCTCAACGCCTGCCCCTTCATTGCCGAAGAGGGTACCCGCCCCGCCCCGGTGGTCTGCGCGTTGCACGAGGGCTTTTTGGACCGGGGCGCCGGCGACGTGGAGGTGCAGCTTATCCCGCACGACCGCCCCGGCCAGTGCGGCACCCGCCTGACCAAACGGGAGGTTTAGGCCACCAGCCAGTCGTTCGGGCTGAACAGCTCGTAGTACACGTTGGCGGGGGCCTTTTCGGCGGGCAGCTGCTTCAGGTCCTCGCGCAGCGACTGGAGGAAGCCGGTGCCGCCGCAGAGGTACACGTCCGCGCCCGCAAGGTCGAGCGCGCCCACGTCGACGCGCTCAGCGTCGCCGCGGAAGAAGGTCTGCAGCGACCCATCCTTCAGCTCATCCACCAGCTCGCGGGTTTCCTGCGCCTGCGCCCAGGATTCCTCGGAGTCGTCGGAATGCACGTAGGTCACCCGGCGCGGGTCGTCGCTTTGCGCCAGGTGGCGGAGGATGCCGGTCAACGGAGTGGAGCCGATGCCGGAGGAGATCAGCACGACTGGGCGCTCGCCCGGCTGCAGCACCAGGTCGCCGGCGGCCAGAGTTACGTCCACGGCATCGCCGACGTTGACACGCTCCATCAAAAACGTGGAGACCTCGCCGTCTTTCTGCACCGCGATGCGGTAGCGCGCCGGGCTGCCTTCGATGATGGAGTATTGGCGCAGCTGACGTGCGCCGTCGTCAAGCTTGACGCCTATAGACGTGTACTGGCCCGGCTTCGGCTGCGTAAAGTCGCCCTCCACGGTGAAAGCGGTCACCGCGCTCGAAAGTTCGGTCTTCTCCACCACCGTGCCGCGGCGGAACACGTCGCCATCGGCGATCCCGTCGGAGGCGTAGAGGTCCTTCTCGGCCTTGATCAGTACGTCTGCCATGAGCCAGTACACCGCGCTCCACGCCTCCGCCACCTCGGGCGTGACGGCGTCGCCGAGCACCTCTGCGATCGCGGCCATCAGGTTCTCGTACACGATCTGGTACTGCGACTCGGTCACGCCGAGGGAGACGTGCTTGTGCGCGATGCGGTTGAGCATGACCACCGGGTCCGGCGCGGAGTCGTCCACAAGGTGCGACGCGAACTTCACCACCGACGCCGCGAGCGCCTTCTGCTGCGCCTGCTGCTTCTGGTTGCCGCGGTTGAACAGGTCGGAGATGAGCTCGGGGTGGGCCGCGAACATCTTGGAGTAGAAGGTGTTTGCGATGGTCTGGATGTTTTCGCCCACCGATTGGAGCGTCGCCTTGACGGTGTCGGCGTGCTCCTGGGAGAGGTGTGCGTGCGTTGAATCTGGGAGTGTGTCGATGTACATAAACCCGATTATATCCGTTCTAAATGGCTTCGCAGGGTGGGCCTCTACACTTGCCCTATGCTCTCGTCAGTCAACGACCACCTCCAGGCCATTGTGGACAACGTCCGCGACCAAGACAGCGGCGAACTTGCCGACTACATCGACGTGCTCAAAAACGCCGATCCGGACAAGCTCGCCCTGGCCATGTGCACCACGGACGGCCACCTGTACGCCATCGGCGATGCGGACTACGAGTTTTCCATCCAGTCCATCTCCAAACCCTTCGTCTACGCGCTCGCTCTGGACATGTACGGCGCCGACGAGGTGGACAAGCATGTGGGCGTGGAGCCTTCCGGCGAGGCGTTCAACGCACTTTCGCTTGACGACGACGGCCGCCCCGCCAACCCCCTCATCAACGCCGGCGCCATCACCGTCAACCAACTCATCGGCGGCCCCGACATCCCGGTGGAGCAGCGCAGCGAGAAACTGCGCGCCTACTTCTCAAGCTTGGCCGGCCGCGAGCTGACCATCGACCAGCGCGTGCTCGACTCCGAGCTGGAAACCGCCGAGCGCAACAAGGCGTTCGCCCACATGCTTCGCGACGGCGGCATGATCACCGACGACGCCCACGACGCCGTGGCCAGCTACATCGCCCAGTGCGCAGTGCTAGTCACCGTCGGCGACCTCGCCACCATGGCCGCCACCCTCGCCAACGGCGGCACCCAACCCGTCACCGGCGAAAAGGTGCTCTCCGCGGAGGCCGCCCGCATCGCCCAGGCTGTGATGGTCTCCTCCGGCATGTACGACGCCTCCGGCCAGTGGATGGTCAACGTGGGCATCCCCGCTAAGTCCGGGGTGGCCGGCGGCTTGATCGGTACGCTGCCCGGGCAGCTCGGGATCGCGTCGCTCAGCCCGCGGCTGAACAAGCAGGGCAACTCCGTGCGCGGCGTGAAAATCTTCCGCGAACTGTCCAACTCCATGGGGCTGAACCTGCTGTCCTCCAACTTCTACCTCGCGCCGGGCATCAAGTCCGTGGAGCGCCGCGAGGGCGCCGACATCGTGGAACTGCAAGGCATGATCAACTTCACCGCCGCCGAGAAGATCCTGCGCGGGCTGGCGCAGCGCCGCCTCCACGGCGAGAAGCTGATCTTCGACGTCTCCAACGTCACCGGCTTCAACAAAGCCGGCCGCGACCTGATCAAAGACGGGCTGATGAAGTACAAGGACGACGGTTTCGAGGTGGCCATCTACGACCCAGACCACACCCTGTCCGACTGGACCTTCGCCGACGGCACCACCGCCCAAGCCATCCGCGACTTCACCGCCTCCTTCTCCGTGCCCGCCACCCGCGAGGAGGTCTACCGCGCGATCACCAAACCCAACAGCTGGTGGGACCAGAAGGTCGAGGGCGAGGCCGGCGTGCAAGGCGGCGAGTTCCACGCCGAGGAAGGCGACTTCTCCGTGCAAGAAGCCGACGACGGCAAACGCGTGGTCTGGAACGTCGAACCCACCGAAGGCGAGTGGGACGACACCTCGCTCATCTTCGACATCGAAGAAGACGAGGGCAAGACCAAGGTCAATTTCACCCACCGCGGTATCCGCCCGCACGACCGCGGGTACGACGAAATTGCCAAGACCTGGAAGGACCGCATTGCCAAGGGCCTGCAGCCTTTGATCAACCGGGAGGAAAATTCGTAGTGTAGGGCGCCCCTTGGCGTTGCTCGGTGCGTAGGCTCGAGCCCATGCTGGACCGCACAATCTGGTGGCACGTCTACCCGCTGGCCGCCCTCGGCGCACCGATCCGCGAGGAGCACGACACCGCCCCGCGCCTCCGCGCCCTCGAGCCGTGGCTGGACTACCTGGTGGAACTCGGCTGCAACGGCCTTTTGCTCGGCCCCATCTTCGCCTCCGCCACCCACGGCTACGACACCCTCGACCACTTCCGCATCGACCCCCGCCTCGGTGGTGAGGAGGACTTCGCCTGGCTTATCGACGAATGCCGTGCCCGCGGCATCCACATCATGTTGGATGGGGTATTCAACCACGTCGCCCGCACGCACCCGTGGGTTGAGCAGGGCCTTGCCGGCGACACGGACTGGGAGGGCCACGGCGAGCTGGCCACCCTGCACCATGGTGAAGATGCTGTGCGCGACGCCGTGGTGGAGATCATGCTGCACTGGCTGCGCCGCGGCATCGCAGGCTGGCGCCTCGACGTCGCGTACGCCGTGCCCGCCGACTTCTGGGCTGACGTGCTCGCCCGGGTACGTAAAGAGTTCCCCGACGCGATGTTTTTGGGGGAGGTCATCCACGGGGATTACTCGTCGATAGGCAAGGCTGGCTCCCTGGACGCCGTGACCCAGTACGAGCTGTGGAAGGCGACCTGGTCCTCGCTGGTGGACGCGAACTTCTGGGAGCTCGCCCACGCACTCGAGCGCCATCCAACTGACATCTTGCCCAACACGTTTGTAGGCAACCACGACGTGGACCGCATCGCCTCCAAGGTGGGAGAGGACAAGGCGGTGCTGGCCGCGGCGGTGCTGATGACGGTGCCCGGCATGCCGTCCATTTACTACGGCGACGAGCAGGGCTTTACCGGCGTACGCGGTGAAAGCTGGTCCGCCGACGACGCAGTGCGCCCCACTCTGCCCGCATCACCTACAGATTTGTCCCCGCTCGGCGGCTGGTTGTTCACCGAGTACCAGCGGCTGATCGGGGTGCGCCGACGTAACGCATGGCTCACCCGCGCGTTGGTGGAGGTGCTGGACAAGACCAACGAGACCATCTCGTTCCGGGCCTTCGACGGCGACCGTTCCCTGCAGACGGACCTGTGGCTCACGCCCACCCCCGGCGTGCGGGTGCACTCAGGCGGCGACGAGCTCTACACCTGGATGTTGAAGTAAGCCAGGATCTGCGCCAGCGCCTGCTGAATGATCTTGATGATGTCCGGCAGCTGCAGCGTGACCACATTCGCCACCGGAACCTCAACGGTGGGCACGCCCGCCGGCGCGAGGTTGATCAGCTGCGGGCTGACGTTCAGGTTCTGGGGGTTCTGCGGCTGCTGCTTCGGTTGGGTTTGCTGAGGCTGCTTCGGTTGGGGCTGCTGCTGGTTGCTCTGGTTGTTCTGCTTCGGCTGGGCCGGCTTTGCGCCGCCCTTGAGGCCGCAGCGGTTCGCGGCTTCGTCGACACGCGAGAGGGCGTCGAGGATCTGCGGTCCGCGACGGTCGAACGCGGCGATCGCGCGGGCCTGGCGGACTTTCTGCTGGTAGTCGGCGTCGTTGGTCCAGTAGCGGGAGGCCTGGTCGCAGGAGATCGGGCCGGACGGCATCTTGGCCAGGGCGTCGTCGATGGCGTCGGCGCCGGCGGTCGGGGCGAGTGCGACGGTGCCGGCGAGGGTGGCGGTCATTGCAAGGGTGCGGATCTTCATGCAGGCCAGTATGTCACGGATGGGACGGATGTGGCAGGTGTTACGACCCCTGGAGACAGACCCTGTCCGCCAAACCCTGGGATCGCGACAAAATCGGACGAGCCCAGGGTTTGGATCCCAGGGTCTGTGCAAGGGGCGCCGATCTGACGGGTGAGGTACGCTGCCAGGCGGGGACAAACAAAGGGGGAAATCATGGACAGTGCTCGTCGGAGCGAACTTATCGGCCAGCTTGTGGACATGCGCCGCATACCCGCGCACGACACCGACACCCGCACGAAGATGATTAACGGTGGCCTGCACCGCCTGACCAAGTCGCTCTACGTCGACCGGCACACCTGGGACGGTCTGAAGCGTCATGAGCAGGACTATTTGCGGTGTTACGCGGCGTCGTCGCAAAGTGTAAAGGCGGTGTTGGTGGGCAAGTCGGCAGCGCGCCTGTGCGGCGTATGGACGATTCAACGCAAGAACGAGCCCGTGACACTCGCCGACCCGGATGGGCGGCCAACCTCGCGAAAAGGCAAATGGACCGGGTACGAATACCGCTACATGACGGTGCCTGAAAGCGACATCGTGCGAGAAGGCACGCAACGGTTCACCAACGCGGTGCGCACCGCCATCGATATCGCGCGCGAGCATGGCGTCGAAGAGGGCATCGTCGCCATAGATAGCGTCCTGTCCGGGCACGACGAGCGCACTGCACAGGCGATTGTCGACGAATTCAGCCGAACCATCGCGCGCATGGCCGGAACCCGGGGCATCGCCAAAGCGCGCAAAGCCCTCGCCCGCGCCAACAGGTTCTCTGAGTCTCCGTACGAGTCGCTGCTCCGCACAATCTTTGAGCGCTATGGCGTTCCGTTCCACCAGCAGGCGCAAATCGGCCGGTACAGGGTGGATTTTCTCGTCGGGGAAAACGTGGTGGTCGAGGTGGACGGGGACGAGAAGTTCGAGGAAGACCCGGTTGAGGCGGGGCGGCGCCAGCGCATCCGGGAAGACTGGCTGCGCGAGCAGGGCTACGAGGTGCTGCGGGTGTATCCCAGCCAGATCCGACGCAACGAGCTGACGGTGATTCAGCGTTTGCGGGAATGTTGGGGCCGCGCCCAGCAACGTGTGCCGGTGTCCGAGCCCGCGTGGCAGTGGTACCCGCAGGGGCCGGGTAGGCAGGTTCACCTCCCTGCCGGGTTCTAGGCCCCGACGAAGCGGCGGATCAGGGAGCGGTACGCCCGCACGGTCAGGTCCACGTCCTCCACGGAGACGGATTCGTCGTGGCTGTGCAGCTGGCCCAGCACGGAACCCAGCGTCTCCTCGCGGGCGTGCAGGGCGAACCCGTATCCGACGCCTTCTTTACGACGGGCAAAGCGCAGGTCGGAGCCGCCGGCCGCGATCGTGGGCACGACTGGCACGCCGGGGAAGAATTCGTCGAACGTCTGGCAGATGGCGTCGTAAAGTGGCCCGGAGGTGGGCGACACCGTCCCGTCTTCCGTGATGAGGTGGGTGATCTCCACCTCGTCGGCGAGCTCGCCCAAGGCAGAACGCAGCAACGAGTCGATCTCCTCCTGCGTCTGACCGGGCAGGGGGCGGATGTCCAGCTCCAGCCACGCCTCGGACGGCAGGACGTTGATGCCGTTGCCCGCGCGCAGCACGGTCGGGGAGATGGTCAGGTGGCTCATGGCGTGGGAGTAGCTCTCCAGCTGGCCGAACGCCTCGTAGCCTTCTCCACGCATCAGGGCCGCCTCGGTCGCGGGGTCGAACTTCCAGGCGCGGACGTAGCCTTCCCAGATCTCGTCGGCACGCACCTCGGGTTCGATGGCGGCGACGCGCCGGGCCACCTCGGCGATCTTCGCCACCGCGAGATCTCGGCCATAGGGCGCAGAGCCGTGGCCGGCGTCGCCGTGGACGGTCAAGCGCCGCTGGCCGGCGCCCTTCTCGCCGACGACGACTGCCAGCGCGTCGGAGCCGTCGGTAGCAGGAATGTGTGAGCCGCCGTCCTCGGACAAGCAGTTCTTCCAGGAGAACTTCCCGTGTTCGGCAAGCCATTTCGCGCCGAGCCCGCCGCGGGCCTCCTCGTCGGCGCAGCCCACGAAGGTCAGGGTGCCGCGCGGCCTCTCCCCGCGAGCCACGTCGCGCACACACGCCGCCATCGCCGCGGTGATGTAGAGCATGTCGGTGGCACCCCTACCAAAAACGCGCCCGTCGATGATCTCGCCCCCGAATGGGGCGGTGGTCCACTTGTCTTCGTCCACCGGCACGACGTCGGTGTGGCCGAGGAGCGTCAGCGGCTCGGCGTCGGGGTCGGTGCCCTCCACTGTGAAGCTGATGGACACGCGTCCAGGGTGCGGCTCGTAGCGTTCCACACTTACGTCGGTACCTGCGAAGAAAGCCTCCAACGTGTCGGCGTTTCTTACCTCTTGTCCGGAATCTGCCGAAAAATAGTTGACGCATCCATTCCGGATGAGGCTTTGCAAGAGTTTTAAGGTGTCATCAGATAGGCTCATAGCAGAAAAGCCTAACGTCCAAGTTTTTGGAGATCCCAGGATGAATTACGACCTGCCTGGTCGCCGGTCTGACAGCACGGACCCGCGCGCCCTTCGTACTCGCAATGCACTTGTCCAGGCAGTGCTTCGCCTCCTCAGCGACTATGAGGTGGCCGACCTCAATGTTTCGCAAATTGTGAAAGAAGCCGGCGTGAGCCGCCAGGTGTTCTACCAGCACTTCGCGGACCGCGACGCGCTTATCCTCGCCGCCGCCATGGACTGGGTGCTGGACGCCTACGAGCACTTTGCAGAACGTTTTAGCATCGACCAGAACTTCGAGGCGTCCGTCGTCGAGCTGGCCAGCGTCGTCGACGGAAAGTACGAAGCCGCCGTGCGCCTGATCGATTCCCCGGTGCACTCCGTATTCGACAACGAGGTGCAGCGGGTCATGCGGGACACGATGCGCGAGCAGCTGCTGCCGCGCTCGAAGGAGTGGGGGGATGCGGATGCGCAGCTTGTGGACGACATGTCCCGCGTCTACGTCGCCGGCATGCAACGCCTCATTGAGCAGTGCGTCCGCGAGGGCTGCACCGCGGAGGAGATCGGCCGCCGCGCCGAAGCCGTGCGCCGTGTGCTCATTCGTGAGTAGCCTGGCTGCATGTGTGAGGTACCGGTGGTCGTCGCAAAGCTAAAAGCCCTCTACGAAAAGTCGTGCGAAATCGCGCGCTCGGGGGAGTTCGACCGCTACGGGGAGGTGCGGTACCCCAAACTCACGGTGGAGGTGGAGCGGTGGCGGCCAATCGACCGCTCTGAGCCCTTCGGCTACGTCGACGAGGCTGGCACCTACTCCGCCGTCATCTCGCGCCCGGACCTCATGGAGCCGTACCTGACGGCCCAGCTCGAGGCGCTGACCTCTAACTATCCATGTTCGGTGGATGTCGGGTACTCCGATGTGGCGATCCCGCCCGCCTACATCAAGGGCATGCCGCCTATCGACGAAACCGCGAACCTGCCGCGCCCCACCCTGGATGAGGTGCACGACGCGATTGTCGACGGCCACTGGGACGCCTTCAACGGAGCCGAGAAACCGCTGTTCCACTTCGGGCCGCAGCGCTTCGACCTCGCGCTGGCAAGGTTAGAGCACTACACCGGCATCGAAGCCGACTCGCTGCAGCGCTTCATCCTGTTCACGAACTACGCCATGCACGTGACCGAGTTTGTGAAGTTCGGGCTGCGCGAGCTGTCGGACCCAGACTCCCGCTACACGCGCCTGGTGCTGCCGAGCGGGGAGACCGTGTCCGACACCGTGGCGCTGGAGGATCTGGAGCTGGGTTCGAAGTTCCAGATGCCGCGCTACGACCTGGTCACCGAAAACGGCGACGGCATCACCATGATCAACATCGGTGTCGGGCCTTCGAACGCGAAGACCATCACCGACTCGCTTGCGGTGCTGCGGCCTGAGGCGTGGATCATGATCGGCCACTGCGCCGGCCTGGACGCCCGCATGCGCATCGGCGACCTGATCCTGGGCAACGCGTACGAGCGGCACGACCACGTGCTCGACGACTACCTGCGCCGCGAACTGCCTATTCCCGCCGTGCCGGAGATCCAGCGCACGCTGGAAAAGGCGGTGTCCAAGGTCTACGGATCGGACGCGTCGCTCATGCGCACCGGCACCGTGCTGTCAACGGGCGACCGGAACTGGGAGTGGAAGGACCCGCGCGACCTGTGGGAGTGGCTGCGCGGCTCCACCGCGGCGGCCGTGGACATGGAGTCGTGCACCATCGCCGCGAACGGGTACCGCTACCGCGTGCCCTACGGCGCCCTGCTGGCGGTGTCCGACCTGCCGCTGCACGCCGTGCCGAAGCTGCCCGCCGGCGCCCAGGCGTTCTACTCCAACTCGAAGGAAGCCCACGTTATGTGCGCCGTCCGGGCCGTGGAGAAGCTCGCGCGGCATCCGGAGCGGCTGCGCACGCGCAAACTGCGCCGCGCGATCGGCGAGGTGCCGTTTAGGTAGGGGGCGATAGGTTCCTCGAGAGTGAACTGACCTGCGGGTTTCTGGGTCGATACCTCGAAGTCGATAGGCCTATGTCGATAGTTGCAGGTCAGCGATTTATGGTACACATGACTGCGAAATTGGGTCCGACGCTGTGACCAGGAACTATCGACATAGAGGTATCGACGTGGGCATATCGACCCCGTTAGTACCCTTTTGCCAGCCATTTCCTCACGGTGGCAATGAACTTATCCGGGTGCTCTTCGAGGTAGCGGGGCGAGAAGCGGAGTACCTTGAACTGGTCGTTTTCGATCTCGTTTTGGCGCTGCTTCTCCTTCATGAGCTGCTCGTCGGTCTTGCCGTACGTTTCACCGTCGTATTTGACCCAGCCGTCGATCTCGATGACCAGCCACCCGTTGATAAGCAAGTCCACCCGGTACTTCCCGGCCAGTACCCACACGTTGACCTGCACGTCGGTAATGCCAGCGGCGAGCAGCAGCCCGCGCGCGTACGACTCGGGCGCGGAATCCGGCCGAGTCGACACGTGCTGTGCGGCGAAGCGGGCAGCAACCTTCCCGGGGAAGGTCGGCTGGATTTCCACCAGAGTTCGCAACCGGTCCGGTGTGCACCCGCCGTGTTTGACCAGCCAGTCGGCGACAACTAGGGCGTGGGCGAAGCCGTCGAAACGCGCGACGTCGAAGAATGTGCGTAGCGGGGAAGTCGTGGACATCGCCGTCCCCCGCACCAAGTCGCGCTCCGCGAGCCTCCCCTTGACGTACTGCACCCCATCCGGCCACTGTGAGCGCGGCGGGACATGCCGGGCAACCAGCGCGACCCGATCTAGCGGCGTGTTGGCCACCCACATGTCGTTCAAGTACGCCGACGCGCGTCCGGTGATCACCGCCTGTCGCACGGACAACCCCACGCAGTAGGCCCGTGCCCAGTGCTGTTGGTTTCGTTGTAGCTCTGTGTATGTGGCGCGGCTCAGGGCGTGGCTCGTCGATAGGCGAATGAGCTCATTGTTGAGGAGCGCTAAGCGTTGCGACGGGTCCGCTCCCCGAACGTCCACCAACCGGCTGCGAATATCCGTTTTCCAATCCCCCATGGGCGCAATACTCGCAAACCGGCGGGGGTGTGTCAACCCCTACCAGCGAGATTCGTCGAGGATCTTCTCGCGCTTCGCCACCACCGTCGCCACCACGGACTGGCCGGTGACGTTGACGGCGGTGCGGCCCATGTCCACGATCGGGTCCACCGCCAGCAGCAGGCCCACACCGGCGAGCGGCAGGCCCAGGGTGGACAGGGTCAGGGTGAGCATGACGGTTGCGCCGGTGGTGCCGGCGGTGGCCGCGGACCCCAGCACGGACACGATCACGATGAGCACGTAGTCCGAGATGGACAGGTCGATGCCGTAGAACTGCGCCACGAACAGGGCGGCGATGGCGGGGTAGATGGAGGCGCAGCCGTCCATTTTGGTGGTTGCGCCGAGCGGGATGGCAAAGGAGGCGTACTCGCTTGGCACGCCCATAGCTTCCTCGGTGGTGCGCTGGGTCACCGGCATGACGCCCATAGAAGAACGCGTGGCAAATCCCAGCGTGGTCACGGGCCATACGCGGCGGAAGAATTCCAGCACCGGGATGCGGTGCGCGGCCAAAACAACGGGGTAGAGCGCGAAGATCACCAGCGCCAGGCCGATGTAGATGGCCAGCACGAATTTGCCCAGCGAGCCGAGCGCGTCCCAGCCGTAGGACGCCACCGCGTTACCGATCAGGGCGGCGGTACCGATCGGGGCGAGGCGGATAATCCACCACAGCACCTCCTGGACCACCTTGAGCAGGGAGCCGGAGAACTCGATGAACGGCTCGGCGGCCTTGCCCACGCGCACCGCGGCGATGCCGAGTAGCAGCGAGACCACCAGGATCTGCAGGACGTTGAACTTCACGGACTCGCCGGACACACCCAGGCCGAGGATGTTGGAGGGCACCACGGAGTTCAAAAAGCCCATCCACGAGCCTGTCGACGTCGGCTCGGCCGCCGTGCCCGCATCCACCGAGGTGTTCGCGCCGGGCTTGATCACCAGGCCGACGAGGATGCCGATGACCACGGAAAAGAACGCGGTGATGGCGAACCACACCAGGGTCTGCACGGCCAGGCGCGCGGCGTTGGTGACCTGGCGCAGGTTGGCAATGGAGGTGACCACCGCGGTGAACACCAGCGGCGGGATCAGCAGTTTCAGTAGCTGGACGTAAGTTGATCCGACCCAGTCCAGGGTGTCGGCCAGCGGCTGGACGTCCACGGCGATGAAGCCGAGGATGAGGCCGATGATCAGGCCGTAGATAACTTGCGCGCCGAAGCTAGTTGCCCACTTAGGCACGAGCGGCTCCTTCTAGACAGAATTGTTCATTTGTGCGATAAAGACGTGGATAAACTACTCCTTTAGTCTAAAAATGCAAACCGGCAAAATAGACAACACGGTCTGTTGCAGGCCCAGAGGATAGACTCCCCAGACGATGGAACCCCACTTCGACGACCCCGCAATCGCCATGGCGCACCGCTCCGCCGTGCGCTCCATCGAGCGGGTCGTCACCGAAACCACCGCGCCAACGCAAAACGCAAAAGCCAAAATCCTCGACCAGCTAGGAAGCCCAAAAACCCTCATCATTACCGGCGCTGGCATCTCCACCGATTCGGGGATTCCCGATTACCGCAGCAAAAACGGGCGCCTGACCAAGTCCCGCCCGATGACGTTCCAGGAGTTCGCGCACTCGCCGACTCAGGTGCACCGCTACTGGGCCCGCGCGTTCGTGGGCATGCGCTACATGCGCCAGGCCCGCCCCAACCGCGCGCACTTCGCGCTGGTTGAGCTGGAGAAGGCGGGGTTGATCCGCGGCATCATCACCCAAAACGTCGACGGGCTGCATACTCAGGCCGGCTCCGACAACGTCATCGCGCTGCACGGGGACATGGAGCACGTCGTCTGCCTCGACTGCACAACGCTGCACGAGCGTTCGCTTATCGACGCCCTGCTCACCGCCGCCAACCCCACCTACTTCGACTCGGTCGAAGTCGAAGGCTCCATGCTGAACCCGGACGGCGATGTGGAGCTCAAGCAATCCGACGTTGAGCGCTTCCGCATGATCGCCTGCCCGACCTGCGGCAGCCACAGGCTCAAGCCGCATGTGGTGTACTTCGGGGAGGGCGTGCCGAGGGAGCGCCGACAGGCTGCGGATGCCTGGCTGAAGGAATCAGAGAGTGTGATCGCGATCGGTACCTCGTTGGCGGTGATGAGCGGCTACAAGTTCATCCTCGACGCGCGCAAGCAGGGCAAACCCACCGCCGTGATCAACGGCGGGCCGGGCCGTGCCGACGCGAAAGTGGACACGCTGTGGAGAGTTAACATCGCCGACGCGCTCGACGACATCCTGGACGGGCTCGACCTGTGATCGGTCTTCTCCTCCTGCTGGCGTTTTCAATCTGGCGCTACATCGACACCTGCTTGCCCCACGCGTTCACCACCGCCTTCCCCAGCGACCTCAAGGTCTACCTTTTGGGCGGCGAGAAGGTCACCGGACACCAGCCGCTCTACGCAACCGACCTGCTTCCCGGCCTGCCGTTTACCTACCCGCCGTTCGCGGGCGTGGTGTTTTCGTGGCTGACGGAAAGCACCGCGCTTGGTATCGCGTGGAAAGCATTATCCGTGCTGGTGGTTCTGCTCGTGGTGCGGGCGTCCACAAGCAAACATGCCCTCTTGCTTAGCGCGGTGTTCGTGCTGTGTCTCTCCCCGGTGCAGGGCACCCTGTTTTTCGGCCAGGTCAACCTGCTGCTCATGGGCTTGGTGTGCCTGGATTTCCTTCCCCGTTACAGGCTTCCCGGCATCGGTGTCGGGCTCGCCGCGGGGCTGAAGCTCACGCCGGCGTTTTTCATCCTCCTGCTCATTCAGCAGCGCCGGTGGGGCGCGGTGTTCATTGCCGCCTTCACGTTCCTGTGTACCGTGGCCACCGGATTTTCCGAGGTTACAGACGCGAAGACCTTCTGGACCGACGCTATTTTCCGCACCACCCGCATCGGCGCCGACGACAATCCGGGCGCGCAGTCCATCCGCCAGGTCCTCGCCCGCGCCGGCCACGACGAGCTGTGGCTCTGGCTTGTCCTTAGCGCGCTGGTCACAGCCCTTGGGCTTTTTGCTTCTCGACGAGCTCCCGCCCCCCTCGCCGTCTCCTTCATCGGCATGACGGCCTGCCTGGTCAGCCCGTTTTCCTGGTACCACCACTGGGTGTGGATCCTGCCGATGCTGGCATACGTTTACAACCGCTGGGGCGCGATCGTGCTCGCGCTGTTTATGGTGCCGTTTGCGTCGGTGAACGTGCTCCACGCCCCGCAGCTGCTGTTCACGCTTGCCCCAGTCGGCTTTATGCTCTGGTACACGTTACTCTCAGGCTATGCGCACCCGTTTATTCGCCGCGACAACCGCGGCCGCCACCGCCCTGACGCTCGCCCCGTTCGCCGCCGCTGACCCGGCGCCCGTCACCGGGGTGGAGCTGAACCAGCCCGCCGACCAGGTCATCGCCGTGGAGGCGAAGTTCAACCTCACCTCCGACCAGGAGATCGCCATGCGCGAGCTTCGCAAGCTGCGCGGGGACATGTGGGACCGCAACGTGCCTTTCAACGGCACCACGTTGCACCAGGCCGCCGCCGAGCACGGCCTGACCACCCGCGGCGCCTACGTCAACGCGGCCCAGTACAACGCCGGCCTGTCCCGCATCGCGCTGCAGCGCGGCGCTGAGGCGGCAAAGTTCTTCCGCCACGAGCGCCCGTTCAACTCCACCTGCTACGGCAACTGCGGCGACAACGACACCGCCACCTACAAGGGCAAAGCAGCGCCGGGGGAGAACCTGCACTCCACCGCCAGCATGGACAAGGCGATGCAGGACTGGAGCTACGGCGAGGTAGACGACCTCATCCGCGCGAACGGCCACTTCAACAACGGCAACGGCCACCTGCACAACCTGCTGGACCCGAGGATGCGCTCCTACGGCTTCGCCAGCGTGGTCACCGCAGAAGGCGAGGCTTCCGTGACCTCCACCTGTAGTATCGGCGCAGGTAACGAGGGCATCGAGGGCGAGCAGAACACCGTCCTGCACCGTCCGGCCAACGGCAGGGAAAAGCCCAGCACCACCCCGAAGAAGCTCGTCTTCGGCGGTGCCGGCTCATCCTCGTCGCCCAGGGAGATCATCAGCATCATCGCCGCTGTGCTGACGGTGCTGTCAGTGCTGCAGGCCCTCTTCAAGTTCGTCGAGCCGCAGCTGCAACAGTTCCGCCACCTTGTCTAGCGCGGCCGTAGTGTCGTCGTAGCTGCCGTCCTCGCTGCGCGCGCCGATGGCTACCCCGTAGCCGTCGAACCAGCCGAACTGGCGGGTGTGCCAGGACCCGTCGGTCTCGTCGTCGGACCAGCCTCCCTTGAACGGCACGGTCTCTAGCGTGCCCAGCCCGTAGGACTGGTCTTCGGCGATGTGGTGCATCTCCATGATCACCGGGTCGTCCTCGTCCTGCTGGCTGAGGTAGAACGCGTAGCGCGCCTGCCCGGGAAACGACCAGCTGGTGGTGCCGAAGGCGCCTTCCACCTGCACCTTGGAGCCGGACTTGGCAATCTCGTCGCGGACCTTCTCCCCGGCTTCTTTGTCGCTGCCCATGCAGTCCCATAGGGTGCGCGCGGAGTCGTTGTCGGACCACTTGATCGAGGCTTCGGTGAGTTCCTCGACGTACTCTTCGCCGTAGTCGCAGTGCTCCACCGCGGCGCGGGCGATGGGGATCTTGATGGTGGACCAGGCCGGTAGTGCGTAGAGGGATCCTGTTTGCGTCATCTCGGAGCCGTCGAAAAGCGCGACGCCCACCTCAGTGCCCGTCTCCTTCTCAATTGCGGCCACCTTCTTGTCCAGGCCCTCGAAGGGATCCGGCGCGGGTTGGGTGGTCACCTCAGTGTGCAACGGCTCGGCCTCCTGGGCGGCACAACCGGCCAGGAGCAGCACGCAAGCCCAAGCGGCGCGCTTCATCTACGCCCCCGCCACCTTCAGTGGCTCGCGCAGCACGTAGTCCAGCGCCACGGCGCGGGCGATGTCGCGCACGACCTCGCGGTGGGTGGGGATCAGGCGCAGCTCCGGGCGGCAGTTCGCCTCCGAGCGAACGGTGCGGGCGAACGGGGCGGCAGCCAGCGGGTCGTCGATAAACGCGCTGCCCGCCACCACCACCGTCGCGGGGGAGTATGTACTGCACAGCCCCGCCACCAGCGAACCTAGGCCCCGCGCGCGGCGGTCCAGCGCGTAGCGGGTGTCCTCGCGCGAGTCGGTCACCGCGTCTTTGAGCGTGCGGATATCCTCCTCGCCGATGGCGTCGATCAGGCCCCGGGTGGTCAGCTCGCCCTGCTCCACCTCGATCGGCTCCACGCCGTCCGGGTGGGAGATGGCGCAGGCGATGGAGTCGTCAGCGAACAGCGCCATCACCGACGGGATGTTCAGCGAGGCGGTGGACTGCATCTCCGAGCCGACAATCGCGCTGGAGATGGAGGAAACCTCCACCGGCACCGAGAACTGCTCGCGCAGCTGGTCGCCGATGTCCACGCCGTCCCAGCCCAGGTTCGGCGCGAAGACCTTGCCGCCTTTGCGCACCGTGCCGGAGGTGGTCACGCCCACGGTGCGGATGGGGCGCTCCAGCTTGGTGGTCATCTGGTTCAGCTCCGCCATCATGGACTGGATGAAGTCGTCCTCGCTGACGTTTTTCACCGTGATGTCCATGTCGCGGCACAGCAGCGTGCGGCCCTTCAGGTCGAACAGGGCCACGTAGGTGG
This sequence comes from Corynebacterium pilbarense, assembly GCF_026930265.1. Classification (NCBI taxonomy): domain Bacteria; kingdom Bacillati; phylum Actinomycetota; class Actinomycetes; order Mycobacteriales; family Corynebacteriaceae; genus Corynebacterium; species Corynebacterium pilbarense. The sequence goes on along the minus strand of NZ_JANRML010000008.1, from coordinate 39,620 downwards.
ATTCGGTGCCCACCGACACGCCCGCGTGCACGCCGGGGGTGTCCGCCAGCTCCAGCGGGATGGTGGGGCGGCCGCGCCCCTTGGACTGGGTCAGGTCGTTGCGCTCGGTGACGTAACCTGCGTCCACCAGCGCGGAGATCGCGCGTGTGACGGTTGGCTGCGACAGGCCGGTTGCTTTCACAAGATCGCTTCTCGACGTCGTCTCGTGCAGCCGAATAAGGTGCAGACACTTAGCTGCTGGCGTTCGCGGGCGTGAGAAGGGCATATGAATATATTTACCTGGCCCCTGACGTAATTGTCCATTTGGCCAGCTCCGATACAATCGCTCGGCATGACCAACGAAAGCTGGCGCGAGCCGTCCTTATTGGACGCCACTTGTGAGGACTTCGTCTACGACCTCGCCGAGATCAGCCCCACCCTTGCCACCCAGATCGGCATCGACGGCCACGACGGGGAGCTGCAGGACTTTTCCCCGGACTACTGGGGGCGCCTGGCCGACAGGATGCGCGACCTTGTCGCGGACGTGGACGCGCTCAACGACTCCACGGACGCCTCCGACGACGAGGACGACTTCGACGACGTGGACAACCTCACCGCCGCGATCCTGCGCGACCGAATGAGCGCGGAGCTGGAGTTCCACCACCGCGGCGAGCTGTTGTGCCGGCTGAACAACATCGACTCGCCGGTGCAGACCATCCGCGACTCCTTCGCCCTGATGCCGAAGGTGACAGAGGAGGACTTCGACAACATCGCCTCGCGCATGTCGCGGATTCCGAGTGCGTTGGCGGGCTACCGCGAGTCTCTGAGCGAAGCGGCGTCGACAGGCGATGTTGCTTCCCACCGCCAGATCGACGCAGTGATCAACCAGTGCGAGCTTTTGGGCGACACCGAATCCCAGCTGGACCACCTGGGCCTGTCGCCCGATTCGCATGTGGTGGGGCACGCCAAGGAGGCATTCCTTGAGATGGCGGACTGGCTGTCCACAGAGCTGTCGCCGCAGGCATCCCACAACGATGGCGTGGGCCGCGAGCGGTACCAGCTGTTTGCCGAGTTTTTCCACGGCCGCGAGGTGGACTTGGACACCAGCTACGACTGGGCGCAGGAAGAACTGGCGAAGACCGTGGAGGAGCAGCGCGCCATCGCGCACGAGCTCTACGGCGACGTCTCCGTGGCAGGCGCTTACCGCAACCTGAACCAGGACGAGCGCTATATCCTCCGCGGCACGGACGCGCTGATTGAGTGGATGTCCGAGCTCAACGACAAAGCCGCCGACGCCTTCCACGTGCCCGAGGGCTTGCACACGGTGGAGTGCGGCATCGACCGCGCCGGCTCCGGCGGCATCTTCTACACCCCGCCCAGCGACGACATGATCCGCCCCGGCACCATGTGGTGGTCTGTGCCGGAAGGCCAGGAGACGTTCCACACCTGGCAGGAGATGTCCACCGTCTTCCACGAGGGCGTGCCGGGCCACCACCTGCAGCACGGCTACGCCTTGCTCAACCGCAGCGAACTGAATCTGTGGCGCCGCTCCGTGTGCTGGAACTCCGCCCACGGCGAGGGCTGGGCGCTCTACGCCGAGCACCTCATGGAGGACCACGGCTTCTTCGAGGACCCCGGCTACCGCATGGGCCTGCTTGACTCCAGGCGCCTGCGCCTCGCCCGCGTGATGGTGGACATCGGCGTCCACCTGGGCAAGTGCACCCCGGAGGGCACCGGCACCTGGGACGCCCAATACGCGAAGGCATTCCTGCGCGACAACACCGCGATGCCGGAGGCGAACCTGGCCTTCGAGCTGGACCGCTACATGGGCTGGCCAGGCCAGGCGCCGTCGTACGCGCTGGGCTACAAGGACTGGGTGGATCTGCGCCGCCAGGCAATGGCCCAGGGGATGACGGAGCACGAGTTCCACGTCAAGGCGCTGAAGCTCGGCTCCATGCCCATGGACATGCTCACGAACGAGGTGCTCCACCACTAAGGATCTTGGGCAGCCACCCGGCGATGAGGATCACCATGATCAGCCGGATCACCTGCAGCGCCACCACGGCCGGGCTGGTGGCCAGCACCAGCACCGTCTCCAGCGCGCCGGGGCTGGTGGCCAGGTAGCCCTCGTAGAAACTCAGGCCCAGCCACTTGGACATCAGCCACCCCATGCCGGCGCACGCGAGCATCAGCCCGGCGATGTAGGCCAGCGTGGCGGGCAGCAGGCGGGAGAACCGGCGCAGTGCGGGCACGGACAGCCCGCCACCGCACATCCAGCCGATGGCCAAAAAGCCCACGATGGAAAGCAGCTGGGGCGGCACGATGGTCACGTCTATAAGCGCGCCCACCAGCACCGTTAGCGCCATCGGGCCGAAGACTGAGGGGTTGGGAAACCGCAGCAGCTTGCCCGCGAACAACCCGCAGACGATCAGCGCCGGGACCAGCAGCCACATCCACCAGTAGGGCTCGAGTTCGGTCTGGGTGGCGGGAGAAAACTGCGAGGCGACCAGCGGCAGCGACACGGACACGATGAGCAGGCGCAGGTACTGGCTGAGGCTGACGTAGCGGATGTCCGCGCCCACGTCGCGCGCGATCGCCGGCATCAGCGACGCCCCGCCGGGCAAAAGTGAAAGCACACCCGTTTCCCGTGAAACGCCGTGGTTGGCCAAAACCAAACCACCGGCAAAGCCCATGGCAATCACCACCGCGCCCGCAACCACGCCCGGCAGCAGGTAGGGCAGCGGGTTCATCCCCACCAGCGGCAGCGCCGCAAACACACCGACGGTGCCGCGGGCGAAGGTGAACAGGTGCTCGTTGACGGGCAGGTCGTCCTGCGTCACCAGCGCCACCGATCCGGCCCCCAGAATCCCGGCGAGGATCCACGCTGCTGGGACCCCCAAAAACCCAAACAGCAGCCCGAGCGCCGCCGACAACGGAGCAGCCACAAGCCAACGGTTCATGTGGGGCATAGTAGTCCCGTGATCGTTTTCCTCCTCGCCGCGTCCGCGTTCGCCGGTTGGATCGACGCCGTGATCGGCGGCGGCGGTCTCGTGCTCATCCCGGTGCTGATGTCGGCCACGTCCATGCCGGCGGCGTCTGTGCTGGCCACGAACAAGGTCGCGGCAATCTCGGGCACCGCGTCCGCCGCCGCCACCCTCGTGCGCCGGGTCGGGGTCCCCAGGGTGACCTGGGTCTACGCGTTTATCGCGGGTGTGATGGCTGCGCTCGGCGCCAGGGCGGTTTCGCTTATCGACGACTCCGTGGCCACCCCAATCATCCTCGTCCTGCTTATCGGAGTGGGCGTCTTTGTGGCGCTGAACCCGAAGTTCGGGCAGGAGGGCGCCGGCATCTTTTCCGGCAAACGTCTCGGGCTCGCCGCGCTCGCTGTGGCGCTGATCGGTGGCTACGACGGCGTGTTCGGCCCCGGCACCGGCATGTTCCTCATCATGGCGTTTACTGCCGTGTTCACCCAGGGCTTTGTGCGTTCGGCGGCGATGGCGAAGGTGGTCAACACCGCAACGAACCTGGGCGCGTTGTTGGTGTTCGGGCTCGGCGGCTTCATCAACTGGAAGCTCGCCCTCGCCCTTGCCGCGGCTAACGTGGCGGGCGCGCAGCTGGGGGCGCGCACGGTGCTCAAGGGCGGGTCGGCGCTGGTGCGCGTGGCGCTCCTTGGGCTCGTCGTCACGCTATGTGCGAAGTTGGGCTGGGACCTACTCCAGCACCAGTGACCCGTTCACCAGTCCGACCACTGCGATCACTGCCGCGACCAGCACCACCGCGACAACGACCTTTTCGAAGGCGTTGAAGAGTGTGTCGCCGTGCTTGCGGCGCGTCCAGATGTAGGGGACCAGGCCCGGCACCACGGCGAGCGCGCCGAGCAGCACGTACACCGGGTCCGCGGCGTAGATCAGCCAGAGTGAGTACACGGAGCCGATCAGGCCCACGATAAGGTGCCTGCGGTTGTCGCGGCGGGACACTTCTGGCCCGGAGTCGTCGAAACGCGTGCCGGCGTGCGGGTGGGTCAGCCCCTTGCCTCTGATGGTTAAGAGCACCAGGTAGATGGAGGAGAAGATGTACGGCAGCAGGTACACGATGGTGGCCAGCTGCACCATGGCGTTGTAGGACGCCGAGGAGAGGAAGAACACCACCACGAAGAACTGGATCGCCAGCGTGGACAGCAGCTGCGCGCGTACTGGAGAGCCGTTGGAATTGTGGCTGCCCATGGAGCGGGGCAAAAGGCCGTCGAGAGCCATGAGCACGATCGGCTCGGCGCACAGCATCTGCCACGACACATACGCGCCCAAAACAGAAAGGCACAGACCGATGGAGATCAGGGCGCCGCCCCACGGGCCCACCACCTGCTCGAGCACCGCACCCATGGAATTGTCCGGCAGCGCCGCCAGCTCTTCCTGGCTGAGCACGCCGTAGGAGAGGGTGGACACCGCCACCAGGAGGCCCAAAACGGACAGGAAGCCGATGATGGTGGCCTTGCCCACGTCGCTACGCACACGCGCCTGCTTCGAGTACACCGAGGCGCCCTCGATGCCGATGAAGACCCAGACGGTGTAGAGCATGATCCCCTTGAGCTGGTCCGTAAAGGGAATGTGTGAACCCCAGAAATCCATGGTGAAGCGGTCCCAGGAGAAGCCGAGGAACGCCACCAGCACAATGAAGGCGAGGATGGGCAGCAGTTTGGCCACGGTCGTCACCGCATTCATCACCGCCGCCTGCTTCAAGCCGCGCGTCAGGCCGTAGAAGATCAGCCAGCTCATTGCACTCACTGAGAGGGCCAGCACCCAGCGGTTGGAGAAGGCCGGGAAGTAGTAACCGAGAGTGTTAAAGAACAGTGTGGCGTAACCCACCTGGGCCATCACGGAGCCGAGCCAGTAGCCCATGCCGGAGGTAAACCCGATGAAATCGCCCAACCCCGCCCGCACGTAGGAATAGACGCCGGAGTCCAGGTGCGGCTTCCTCACCGCGAGGATTTGGAAGACGAAGGCGATGGAAAGCATTCCCACGCCCGCGATAGCCCAGCCGGTGAGCATGGCGCCCGGGCTGGCTACTGAACCAATGTTTTGGGGCAGCGCGAAAATGCCGGACCCGATGGTGGATCCGATAATGAGTGAGACCAAGGTCCACACGGAAACAGTGCGCTTTGACATGGCGAGTAAGACTACATCAGGACTTGTCTACTACAATCATTCCATATTCAAAGCCGTATAAACATTTACAACTGAGGAAACCTTAGAAATGCGCACCAAACTTATCGCCTTCACGAGCGCCATCGCGCTCGTCTGCGCGCCCGTTTCCCCAGCTCATGCCGAAGATGGCTACGATCCCACCAACGTGGTTCCGGGCCTTACAGCCACCGTAGAGCCCCCGCTGCCACTCGGTGCAGCATGGTACGAAGCGAGCGACATGCCTAGCTGGGCGACGATCACTCCAGACGGCACCATCCGCCTCGAACCGGGGGAGGACATCACCCCCGGCGTGTACGCGTGGACCGTGACCGCGACGTTCGCTGACGACACCACCCAGGACTTCCCGGTCCGCGTCACTGTGGGCGACGAGACTGAGGATGAGGCGTCCCAGGAAGGCGCCGTCATCGACGCGTTTGTCCAGTACGCCCCGGAGGTCTCGCACCGCTGCGCCGCCACAGCCCTCGGCGTCGGCCTGCCGCTGCTCGTGTTGCTGCCCCTCGGGTTCGCGTCCCAGCTGAGCATCCCGTTCGTGGCGCGCCAGGATCACCTGCAGCTGCAGGTGGACGACCTACCGTTCCAGTTGGACGTGAAGCTTCGCGATCTCAACTCCAGGGACGTGGACATGGGCATCGCCGCCATCCTCGCCGCCGCAGGCCTCGCCGGCGCTGGCGCCATCATTTCCCAGTGCCAGTAGGGTCCTCGGGCCACGCGTGTTTGGGGTAGCGGCCCCGCATCTCCTTGCGCACCTGCTGGTACGGCCCCTCCCAGAAGCTGTCTAGGTCGTCCGTCACCGCGAGCGGGCGCCCGGCGGGGGAGAGCAAGTGGTACAGCACTTTCACACCCGACACCGTCTGCCCCTTCTGGCCAAACATGTGCTGCAGCTTCACGCGCTTCACCGGCCTGCCGCTGCCGTACTGGAATTCCTGTGGCGCCGCCGCATCCAGCTCCGCCACCTGCCGCCAATCCAGTTGGCGCAACATCGCCTGCCGCATGTCGCAGCTGCCTATCGACGCACCTTCGGCCACCCCGCGTACCTCGACCGAATAGTCGCCCTGGCTGACATCCGGCCAGCCCAGCGTCTCGTGCAGGAAGTCCAGCCGCTCCTTCAAGTGCTGCTCCTCCTTGGTGAGCGGGAAGCTGGCGAAATCCAGCCCGGTGAGCGCCTCCGCCGCCTCATCCGGCGTGAGCTTCACCGGCGTGGAGCTGAGTTCAATCGCGCCGATCCTGGCCACCTTCCGGCCCCGGACCTTGCCGTCTTCCAGGTAGGCCACCTTTTCTTCCACCACGCGGTGCTCCGGAAACGCGATCGGCTCTGCCTCCCGGATGACCGCACCGTTGTGAGTCCGTTGCACCTCCGCGGCGGCGATCCACTCTGCATTGGAGTTGAACTTCGCCCTTGTTCCGGACGCCAGCTGGTACCCGTCGCCCATCTTCTTGGCTATCCACTGCGGGAAGGCAGACGCAATGACCTCGCCCGGGTCCACCGGGCCCTTGTCTTCCACCAGCCTGCGCAGCCGCTTCGGGTCCGCCTCGCCTGCAAGTCTCGCCACCGTCGGCGCCGCCTGCGCGCCCCACTCCAGCAGCGCCGCGCCGAGTCTCGGGTCCACGGGCATACTCGCGAGCTTCTTACCAAAGGCGGTGATCTTGCCGTTATGTGTCGCCCCGAGCTGTTCGAGGTTGGATGCGGCTTCGGAGAGGTCCTTTGGTGCGTCGATAAGCGGTAAGTCCGGCGACCCCCAAGCCTTCATGGTCAAAAGCGCGCCGGTGAGGTCCGCGGTGAGGATTTCCGGGGTGATGTCCGGCTGCATCTTTGCGTACTCGTCGCGGGTGAAGATGCGCACCACCTCGCCGGGTCCCTTACGCCCCGCGCGGCCCGCCCGCTGGTCAGCGCTGGTTTTCGCCTCCGACACCGTGACCAGGCCCGTCATGCCCCTGGCGTCGCGCTTGGGCACCCTGGACAGCCCGGAGTCCACCACCTTGCGCACCCCCGGCACAGTTATCGACGACTCCGCCACCGACGTCGCCACCACCACCCGGTTGGCGCCGCGCAGCGCGTCGTCCTGCTCCTTGCTGGTCTGGCGGCCGTGGAGGGGCTTTGCGTCGTCGAGGAACCCGCACACCAAGTCCACCTCTCGCACGCCCGGCACAAACACGAGCGTTCGGTGCTCGCTCTGTGCGTGGATGGCGACGTGACGATAAAACTCCTTTGTCCCCTGGATCCTTTCTGCATGCGGCGCGTACTGGATGTCCAGCGGGTGCGTCACCGCCTCCGTGGACAGGATCTGCGCGCCCATGTGGTCCGCGAACTTTTGAGCGTCCAGGGTTGCCGACATGGCGGCCAGGTACAGGTCATCGCGCAGGAGCGCGACCTCCATGCACATCGCCAACACCAGGTCAGTGTCCAGTTGGCGCTCGTGCACCTCATCGATCACCACCGCGTTGACACCCTCGAGGCCCGGGTCCTTGAGCAGGCGGTTCAGCAGCACACCCGGCGTGACAAATTGGACTAACGAGCCGTCCTTGTGCTCGCCGCGGATGCTGTAGCCGACCTTGTCGCTGTCGCTGAGCTGCGCAAGCCTGTGCGCCGCCGACCGCACCGCCACCCTCCTGGGCGCCGTGACCAGCGTTTTTCCCACCTTGTTCGCGATCGCCGGCGGCACCAGCGTGGTCTTGCCTGTGCCGGGCGGCGCCTCCACCACCAGCGGGCCTTTGTCTGGCAACTGGTCGATGACGCGCGACACGGGCAAATCCCGTCCGATTTTCGCGAGGTCAAACATGGCAATTAAGGGTAGCGTGTGGGCCATGAGACGCCTCTTCGCAGCGATCGTCCCTCCGGCCGATGTTCGCGAACACCTCATCACCGCGCTGCGGCCCATCCGCGACTTCTCGGGCACAGAAGTACGGTGGGCCGACCCCGACAACTGGCACATCACGGTCGCCTTCTACGGGTCACAGCCCAACGACGCCGCCGCGGTCACCGACCACCTGGCCCAAGCCACCGCCTTCACCCGGCCCTTGAGGTTGCACCTCCGAGGAGCCGGGTGTTTTGATCGGCGCACCATGTGGATCGGGGTCGGCGGCGACAAGGCGCCGCTGAAAGACCTCATGGCGGACTGTCAGCTCGACCCGGACATGCGGCGCCGCCAGCGCGCACACCTGACCGTCGCGCGGACCGGAACAAGAACCAGGGATCCTTGGCTTCTCGACGACCACGCCCACGCCCTCGCCATCTACACCGGCCCCGAATTCGCCGCCGATGAAGTGCTGCTGTTGGAGTCACATCTGGGCAAGGGCCGAAGCGGTGGCCCGAAGTACGAGGTGGTGGATAGGTTCTACCTGCGTTAGTGCTCCTCTTCCGGGTCGGGGAACGGGGCCTCTACCGGTTCTTCGGGCAAGGGTTCCACGTACGGCATCTTGGGGGTGAACCCGAACTTCATGCCGTACTCCTGCTCCAGGTCCTGGATCGCGGCGGTGGCCTGCTCGAGGTCGAGGTCTTGGTCGAAGGTGTCCAGGATTTTGTGGCCTTTGGCGAAAAACTCCGCGGCCCGGGCACGGTTCTTGCGCACAGCGGACATGCTGGACTGCCACCTGGGGCCGTGAGGCGTGAACTGGTCGCGGAGGAGGCCATCTTCCACGGTGACCACGTAGGAACCGTCGGCGAACAGCCAGATGATGTCCCCGGTGTACGGGTCCGGGATGTAGAACGCCGTCCGGTCGGTCTTCATGTTGTGGTGGTGTTGGCACAGGGGGAACAGGTTGTCCGCCTCTGTTGGCCCGCCCTCGTCGTACGGGATGCGGTGGTCCAGCTGGCACTGCTCGGCGGGGCGGTTGCACTCCGGGTAGATGCAGGTGCGGTTGCGGGCGTACACGGCGTGGCGCATGCCCTCGCTAGGGACGTAGCCCCGCAGCGTCTTTTTCAGCTCGGCGTCGAGGTCACGTTCGTCTAGGAACGTGTCGGCGATCCAGCGCTCGAAAGCGGTGGCGGCTTCCGGTTCTGTCCACCCGCGGCCGGGAACGAATACCGGGTCGCCGTTGCCGCGGCTCTTTGGGCTGTACACGTTCAGTACCGGCGAGACCTCAATGCCGAGGGCTTCTCCGCTGAGCAGTTTGATGGCCGCGTCGGCCGCGCTGATGCCGAGCTTACGCGCCACCTCTGCGACATTGGCCTGGATCCTCCGACCGTCCAGAGAATTCGTGTCCAGCTGCACGATCGCGCGGTCGCGGTACTCGTGGACGCCGAACTTCTCCGAGTTGTCCTGTTCGCGGTTTTCGCGCTTGCGCTTGTCGTAGGCGCGGCTTCTATCCGTGCGCTTGATCGCGGCCCGGATGCGGTCCGTAACTGTCTTGCGCTGGGGAACGGCCTGGTCGTGGCGGGTGGGGGTGAAGGTGTCGAACAGGATGCCGTCGATAAGCATGAGTGCTTCCTCGTCCGCATCCGGGCCGAGCTCCTCGATCGCGGTGTAGACCGCGGTCAGGTGCCCCACGTCCATCAGGCGCGTTTCCTGCTGCAGTTCGCGCAGGCGCGGGAGGTCCTGCAGCGCGGCGTGCCCCAGGATCGCGTTTTTGACAAACCCCTTGTGCCAGCCGGTGGCGAGCTGTAGCTGGGTCACTGTGGCGTCGAAATCTTCGACGTCGAAACCGGGGTACGCGTAGTGCCCAAACATCGTCCAATACGTGTCCCGGATGGCCTGGGCACACTCGCTATCCGGGTCGTGTTCTCGCTGGTTACGGAATTTTTTCGGTGCTGTGGTCGCGGTTGTCACGGTCGCCCCTCTCGTCGTGGCACCCTTCACAATATAGAACACACAAACGATTGTCAACGTATATGCCAGGAAAGAGAGTCAATTAACCACTCACACATTCGACGGTGAAGTGCGGATGCGCTACATTAATCCCGTGCTCGTCATTCCGCGGCCACCCGCCCGCATCATTCCTGGTGCGGTCCATTTGCCTGCCTTTTTCACGCCCACTGAGCAGGAGGAACTGGTCAATCAGGCGCGCGAGCTGGCGAGGAAGGCGGCGGGGACGCCAGTTGCTATGCGACGTCCAAAGGTCGGCCACGGCCAAATGGATGCCTGGTTGCTCTCGCTGGGCTGGTTCTGGGCGACGAACCCGTACCGCATGGTCAGGGAGGTCGACGGCCACCCGGTGCCGCCGATCCCGGAGAACTTCCAGGCCATCGCGGACAACGTTATGGCGACGGCGCGGGAAATAGATCCGCTCGTCGGTCCGACCCCAAAAATCGAAACTGCGCTAGTGAACTTTTACCCACCGGGCAAGGGGATGGGGCAGCACGTGGACGCGGAGGAGAAGTCGGACAACGCGGTGGTCAGCCTGTCGTTCGGCCAAGACACGATCTTCCGCATCGCAGGGCGCGATACGCTGCTCCTATCGGGCGACGTCGTCGTCTTTGGCGGGCCCGCCAGAAGGGCGAAACACGGCGTGCTCGGCGCCAGAAAAGGGACGTCCGACCTGCTTGACGGCCGGTTGAACATCACGATGAGACAGATGGAGGGCTCATGAGCGAGCAGAAGGTAGCAGTAGTCACGGGCGGATCGGCAGGCATCGGGGAGGCCACCTGCAGGGCGCTGGCCAAGGACGGCTGGAAGGTCGTCGTGGCGGCGCGGCGCCTGGAGAAGTGCCAGCAAATAGCAGACGAGATCGGCGGGGTGGCGATGGAGTTGGACGTGGTGGACCGGGGGAGCGTCGAAAAGCTTGCGCAGCTTGAACGCGTGGACCTGCTGGTCAACAACGCCGGCGGCGCGAAGGAACTGGATTACCTACGCGACGCAGACGACGCGGACTGGGAGTGGATGTTCCAGACCAACGTGATGGGCACGATGCGGGTGACCCGCGCGCTGTACCCGCAGCTCAATGCCTCCAATGGCCTGGTGGTCAACATCGGGTCGGTGGCTGGCACGGACGCGTACAAGGGCGGCTCCGGCTACAACGCCGCAAAGCACGGACTTCGCGGCGTGACCAGGGCGTTTCGGCGCGAGGAGGCGGAGAACAATATCCGCGTATGCGAGATTGACCCGGGCCGGGTGAAAACGGACTTCGCGCTGAACCGCTTCGGCGGCGACGAGGAGCGCGCAAACAAGGTCTACGAGGGCAAACAAAACCTCACCGCGGACGACATCGCCGAGGCGGTGCGCTGGGTGGCCAGCCTCCCGGCGCACGTGAACATCGACACGATGAGCATTATGCCGGTGGACCAGGCGGAACGCTAGACTGGCCGTCATGCATATCGACGTGACCATTTCAGGCGAGACGATCAAACTGGGCCAATTTCTCAAACTGGCTAACCTCGTCGAATCCGGCGGCCACGCCAAGGAGGCCATCAGCGCCGACGAGGTCACCGTCAACAACGAGGTGGTCACCTCCAGGGGGCATTCGCTTATCGACGGCGATACCGTCGGCCTCGGAGAAGATTCGGCCACGGTAGTAGTTGACGGAGACGACGGCGACTACTTCGACGAACGCACCGCCAACGACGATTTCGACCCCGAGAAGTGGAGGAACCTGTAATGCCCGCATTCGAAGGCAAAGAAGGCATGCCGTTTTGGCAGGACCTGGTGACCCAGAACCAGCTCAAGTCCACCCACTTCTACTCCGAGCTGCTGGGCTGGGAGATCGTGGACGGTACCGCCCGCAAAGAGGGCCTGCCGGTGGCCGGCATCGTGCCGGCGCAGATGGACATGTGGGTCACCTCCTTTATCGGCAACCCGGACAACGTGGAGAAGCTGGGCGGCAAGGTGCTCAGCTCGGACGATTCTGTGGTGCTGTGCCAGGACCCCGCTGGCGGCCTGTTCGGGTTGAAGGACCCGGAGGAGCGCTTCTTCGCCGCAGGTGAGCCGGGCGTTCCGGTGTGGTACGAGTATTCGGCTCCGAGCATGGACGCCATCGACTTCTACGGCGAACTGTTCGACTGGGGGATCCGAGAGGAAGACGGCTACTTCATCGCGGTGGAGGACGGCGCGCCGTTTTTGGGCATGTACGTCGGCGAGCACGCCCAGTGGTTCAGCTACTTCGGCGTGCGCGACGTGGACGCGGCCTGCCGGCAGGTGGAAAACCTCGGCGGCGGGGTGGAGTTCGGCCCTGAAAATGGCACCGCAGGCGTGCACGACGCCAACGGTGCCCAGTTCTTTCTCTCCGAGGTGGACGAGCCCACCTTCGACGAGGTCGACGAAGCCGAGTCCGTCCTGGGCTAGAGAGCCTCAGCGGCGTCTTTGACCCGGCGGCGGATCTCCGCTGGCGTAGAGATGAACCCGTCGGCGTAATACTCGGTGCCCTCGAGGCCCGATCCCTTCCGCACCTGAACGAACGCAGGTTTGGTTGGTTGCGCGGTGGGGAAGGTGACGATGTAGCGGGGGGCTGGAGGGAGCTCAACATCCCCCAACGCCCACACCACCTCGGCGCCGACCAAGTCCACTGCTTCCGCGGCACTGTCCACCGAGTCCACATCTAGGATTGTGGTACCTGACAGTTCCGCGGCGGCGGCGACGTCCGGGCGCCAGAGCATTTCTTTGGCGTTGGCGGGGCCGTCCCAAAGCGAGACTGTCCACCGGCCGTTCGGCTCCGACGGGCGGAACACCGCGCCCAGCTCGTGGGGCTCCACCGTGACTCCGCCGGCCCACTTCGTGGCGGGCAGCGCATGGTCGACGGCGGTGCCGAGCATGAGCATCGCGGCGTGGGTGATGCGGTCCGGAAGCAGGGCCAGGTAGTTCGGCCCGTCCTCGTAGGTGGCGTGAATGTAGGACGCCAGCTGCTCCAGCTGCAGCTCCGGCGGCATGTCCCTTTTTACGCCGCCGACGTTGAAGTCCGGGTCGCCTTGCTCGTTGATGTGCTCTACCAAATCGTCACCCTGTCCTCGGGGTCGATCCACATCTTGGACCCCTTTTCCACCTCGAACGCCTCGTAGAATTCGGCGATGTTCGCGGCAATCACGTTGCAGCGGAACTCGTTCGGCGCGTGCGGGTCGATGGCCAGCAGCTGTGCGGCCATCTCTGGGCGCGCCTTGGAGCGCCACACCCGCGCCCAGGCCAAAAACAGGCGCTGGAAGCCGGTGTACTCGCCCTCAAGGTCGCCGAACTTCTGCCGCTCCACATCCTCGAGGCCGTTGTCCTCCAGGTACTTCTTGTACGCCACCACGGCGATGCCCAGGCCGCCGAGGTCGCCAATGTTCTCGCCGAGGGTGAACTCGCCGTTGACGCCCTTCGTTTTCGTGCCCTCCAGCACGGACGGCACCAGGCCGTTGAACTGGCCGACCAGCTTGGCGGTCAGCTGCTCAAAGTTGGCTCGGTCCTCGTCGGTCCACCAGGAGTTGAGGTTGCCCAACCCGTCGTAACGCGAGCCCTGGTCGTCGAAGCCGTGGCCGATCTCGTGGCCGATCACCGCGCCGATCGCGCCGAAGTTTTCCGCGGCGTCAGCGTCCGGGTCGAAGAACGGCGGCTGCAGGATCGCGGCGGGGAAGGTGATGTCGTTGACCACCGGGTTGTAAAACGCGTTGACCGTCTGCGGGGAGGAAACCCATTCCTGCCGGTCAGAGGCTTTGCCAATCTTGGACAGCTGGTAGTCGTGCTCGAACGCGGCGCCGCGGCGCACGTTGTCCACCAGGTCCTCGCTGAACTCCAAGCCGTCGTAGCTGCGCCACTTCTCCGGGTAGCCGATCTTGGCGTTGAACTGTGCGAGCTTCTCCAGTGCGCGCTGCTTCGTCGGCTCGCTCATCCACTCCAACTGCTGGATGCGGGAACGGTAGGCGGCGATCAAGTACTCGACAAGCTCCAGCATCTTCTCCTTTGATGAGGGCGGGAAATGCTTATCCACGTAGCTGCGCCCGATATCCTCGCCAACCAAGCTCTCCGCGAGCCCCACCCCACGCTTCCAACGGTCGCGCTGCTCGGTGGCGCCGCTCAACTTCTTTCCATAGAACTCGAAGTTGGCCTCGCCGATCTCCTCGGAGAGCACGCCGGCGCGGGAGCGCAGGATGTTCCACGCGGCCCACAGCTGCCAGTCCGCCAGGGTCTCGCGGCGCAACATGCCGTCCAGGTCAGAGGTAAACGACGGCATCATGTTGACGACTTTGCCGGAAAGACCGGAGGCGTCGAGAAGCACGCGCACCAAAGGCGGCATCTCCTCGAGGTCGGTGGGGTTGTAGGTGGCCACCGCGTCGCGCGCCTTGACCACGTCCCAGTGGCTCGCGGCCAGCTGAGACTCCAGGTTGACTATGCGCTCGGCGGCGATCTGCGGGGTCAGGCCCTGCAGGTACTTCGGTTCGAGGAAACCGAGCATCTTCTCCACGTGAGCCTTGTACGCGGCGAGGGTTTCGGCGTGGTCCTCGTCGCGGTAGTAGGCCTCGTCCGGAAGTCCCAGGCCGGACTGGAAAATGTAGGCCACGGACTCCTCGCCCTGCGAGTCCTTCTCCACCCAGTAGCTCACCGGCCCGCCGATGCCGACGCGCTCCAGCTCTCCAAGGCCGCTGACGAATTCGTCGACGTTTGCGACCTCGATCTTGGCTAGGTCGGGGTCAAGGGAGCTGATGTCGCCGGGGCTGTCCATGAAGGACTTGAACAGAGTGCCGCCGAGACCGGTGCCGTCCTCCAGGATGGCGTGGACGTCTTCTTCCGATTTGTCGCGCAGGACGTAGAACGCGCCGTCGATGCCGCGGTCAGCGGGGATTTCGTGGGCGTTGACCCACGCGCCGTTTACAAGCTCAAAGAGGTCATTCATGCCCCAACTCTACGGGAATTTGGATGGGGGCTTGGGACTGTTCGATGATCCAGTTGCTGGCCTCTTGCTGTTGCGCCAGCGTGTAGCCGCCGTGGGAGCCGATGTCGAAGAAGATGCCCAGCGACTTCAAGCCGAGCGCGCGGAACAACACATTGAACTCGGCGAGCGGTATCCGGCCCGCGGCCAGGTTGGTGCGCATAGCGGGGGCCACCAGGCCGCGGTGCGACTCCTGCATGGAGCACACCAGGTCGTCGTCGCGGCAGATCTCCAGCACGCGGGGGCCGAGCACGCCGTAGCCGTCCGGGAGCGAGCCCAGCGAACCGCGCGAATGCGGCGACGTGCCAGCGGAGAGCACCGCGCCGTTGCCGCCCTGGTGCGGGTTGGCAAACAACGCCACGCCGGAAACGCGCTCCGGTTCGATCGGCCCGCGGCCCGCGGCGATGTCGCTGGTGATGGTGGCAGCGATGTCCGCGCCCAGCGAGTAACCGGTGAAGCTGAACTTCGCGTCCGGGCAGGCGTTGGCCAGTTTCCTCACGGTGGTTCGTGCGCGCTTGAGCCCGCCCGCCTTGGACTTCTCGTACTCCGAAGTGGCAAACGGGGTGGAGGTGTAGGACACCCACAGCGGCTGGATCTCCCCGCCGGTGCCGAGGCGGGTGAGCATGCCGGTCATGAACACGTTGCCGCCGTGCGGAACGTAGTCCGGGATGCCCTCTGCCGTGTTGCCACCGCCCGGCACCGCGATCAAGTAGTGCGCGGCGCAGCTCTGCTGGGCCTGAGCCTGAACGGGTGAGGCCACCAGGGAAAACAGCAGGGCAGCTGCGGCGGTGACTTTGGGCAGTTTCATGGCGTTATTCCTCCGGGTCGCGCACCTTCATCGGACCAGGAGTGTACAGGCCCCACCGGGTGGTTTCAGCAATGTCCACCTGCGCCAGCGCAGGCACGTCGCCGGCGGAGTTGGTGCGGCGTGTGTACTTGGCCACAGAGCCCCAGTCGCGCTGCCAGTCGCCCTTGAGGTAGCCCGGTACCTCGTAGGAGGTGTTCACGGCCTCCACCGGGGCGAGCGAGCCGCCGCCGAGGAAGTCCATGAAGCCGGACAGCTTTGCCTTGCCCGGGGCGTCCGGCATGATGCGGTACTCCGGGATCTCGTCTACGCCCGCGTGGTGGTAGAAGGGGCGCTGGCAGGGGTATTGGAACGCCACGGTCCAGTCCAGCAGGCCCGGGGTCTCCGAGTCGAACATGGTGTTCAGCTCCACCAGCTTCGGGTTGCGCAGCGGGGTCACCGCCACCCAGTCCTTCTCCGCCAGGGAGGAGTCCTTGGCTACCAGGCGCACCACGTTGGCGTCCTCGGGCAAGTCTGCGATTGGGTAGCGCAGGTTGCGCCACTGCGGGGTCGGGCCCTGGTCCAGCATCTCCACCGCGCCGAGTTTCTGCACGCCGCCATCTGTTTTCCGGCCGTACTGCAGCTCCACCTCGCTGCCCTCTTGCTCGATGCCGTTGATGTCGTGGTGCTCGATGCGGCCGGCCACGGACGCCACCAGCAGCGGGCGCTCCTCGGAGGCGGACGGCAGGTCGAACCAGGAGGTCTCCAGCTCGGCAGACTGCGTCGGCTCGTCCTCGAAGGTGCCCAGCACCGGCACGCGGGTGTAGTCCAGGCCGAACGGTAGGCGCACCGTCGAGCCGTTCACACCGCGCATGGAACGCGGGCGGTTGCCCTGCGTGTTCACGCGCGAGGTGGACTGCGCCTCGTCGGAGCCCGGGTCCACGTCGGCGGTGTCGTCGTCCTGCACCTGCTGGTTGCTCGAATCAGAGGTGTCGGCGTTTTCAGACGCGATGAAGGCAGGAACTCCGTCGGGGTGGAACCCGTAGTTGTCGCCGGAATCTAAGGAGCGGCCGAGCGGGACGCCGTCGATAGGCGAAAGGAATGCGTCGTTGGTGTCCTCCTCCAACAGCACATCCGCGCCCTGGGCGCAGTGCTCGCCCGCGAAGGTGCGCACGTTGCCCATGCCCACGGAGTAGTCCGGCGCCTGGGAGACGAAGGACTTCACAAACGTCAGGCAGGACAGCGCCACAATCAGCGCCGCCGCAACGGCGATGGGAGCGGACATCACACCGGCCCAGCGGGAGGCATCCACAGGCTTCGGCGGGCGCATGGACTGCACCACGCCCACCACGAACACCACAAGCGCGATGGCCAACACAATGGTGTTGAACTCCACGGCCTTCAGCTGCGGGGTGCGGTCCCACCACGGCACCGCGTAGGAGGACACGTACCACCAGCCGTTCCAGCCCGCCAGCGTCAGGGCCAGCAGGAACAGCACCGCGGCCGTGGCAAAGGAGCGGTTGCGCTTGGACTGCAATGCGATCCGCGAGAGCACCACCGAGCCGTAGGCCGCGATCGCGGCGCCAAGACCGGCGTAGATGCCGAAGTGGTGCGTCCACTTCGTCGGCGTGAACATGAGGAAGAAGGTGGAAAAGCCGATGATCAGCATCATCCGCTGTGCGGTCTTGGTCCTTTCGCCGCCGCGGGCGAGCCACCACAGGGTCAGGCCGATGCACATCAAGAGCACAAACATGGGGAAGCGGCGCGCGAGCGAGCCGTCCACCGTCTGCTCGAACAGCACGGAGTAGCGGCTCCACTCCTCAAACCAGCTCATTGCGGGGCCCACCTCGGAGCGCACCGCGGTCGCCTCCAACACGGTGGCCAGCGTCTGGTCCTTGAACACCGGCGCCATGACAGCCATGCCCGCGCCCAAAAACGGCGCGACGGAAGCGAGCGTTGCCTTTCGACGCCCAATGGTCCCCAACACCCAGGGCAAAGAAATCAGGAACACGCCGACTGCGGCCAAACCGGTCGGGCCGCATGCCAGAGTCAGCGCCGCCACGACGGTGCCCCACGCGGCGGGGACCAGGCGGTCGGTTTCCATGGCGCGCTCGAACAGCGCCCACGTGGCCATCAGGCCGAATGCGATGATCGGCTCCGGGCGGGTGCCGTTGTTGTACGGCAGCCAGAACGCCAGGAACACCAGCGCCGCCGTCCAGTGGGCGACCCTTCTTTGCGCGATAGCGGGGCCGAGCTTCGGCAGGATCTCGCGGGAGAGCAGCCACCACGTGCCCAGGCCCGCCAGCAGCGCCGGCAGGCGCATCCACATCGACGCCGTGCTCACCTGCGACAGCAGCGCGAGCAGATCGTAGAACGGGGAGCCAAACGGGGCCTCCGGCACGCCGTACCAGCGGTAGTAGTTGGCCATGTAGTCCGTGTTGGCGGCCACGCGGGCCATGGTGAGCAGGTAGCCGTCGTCGGAGGTGTTGGCGCCGAAGACGTGCCAGAAGCCGAGGACGGCGGCCACGAGGCCGTCGAGAGGCTTGAGCCCCTGGCGGCGCAAACGCGGCGCGGGGCGGTCCATCTTCCGTAGCGCGGCCAGGGAGATCAGGGCGCTGATCAGGCCGAGCACCATCGCCAGCGTCTTCACCAGCGTCGGCTGGGAGGTGAAGCGGGAGTTGATGTCCACGTTGGCGGACAGGCCTGCGTCGATAAGCTGCTGCTCATCTTCGAGCTCGGTGTAGATGCCGGTGAGCTGCGGGCGGTAATCCTCATCCTCGGAGTATTCGGTTCCCGGGACCTCCACGGTGGTGGAGTCGTGGGTGAGGGTGGCCTTGAGCTGTGCATCGTCCGGCAGCTTGTTCACCTGCGCCGGGGTCAGCTGCAGCAGCACCTCATTGAGGGAGCTGACCACCAGGCCGCCGTCGGGCGAGGTGACAAAGAAGCCGCGGTCGCTGGCCTTCGGGGAGCCCTCGGGCAGGGTGCCCAGAAGCAGCGACTGGCCGTCGCGGAGCTCGTCGATAGCTTTCAGTGGAACGGTGACATCGAGCTGTTGCGGCGCCAGCGAAATCAGCGGGGCGTTGACGGACGCCACCGAGCCGTTCTGCGGCCACGACACCGAGGATTCCGTCTGCTTGACCGGCAGGAACGGCACGAGCAACAGCAGGACAAACGCGATCAAACCCGCGACTGTCGCGGTGGTCTGGACTCTTTTCACAGCGGACACCTTACTTCCTTACCGCCACAGCAAACGGGCCGAACTGCTCGACGTCCCAGTCCTGCTCAAATGCGTCTGGGTTGAAGAACAGGCCCTCGTAGCGCACGTTCGGCTGGCTCGGGTAGATGTCGTGCGCGATGTGCGTCTTCAGACCGTCTTTGCCGTTGTCGCGGAACACGAACGCCACCGGCGGCTCCCACTTCGAGTTGTCTACCGCCTCAGTGAACTTCTCCGGGTCGGCGTAGGAGATCTCCGCCCACTGCTTCAGCTCGTCGTTGCGGTGCTCGAACTCGCCCACTGGGTTGGCGTAGTGGCTGGTGTAAGCGTTAAACGCGTAGAAGGGATGGAACGCCATGAAGTTGATCTCGTCGGTGTAGATCACCGCGTCGTTCTTCATGTGGCCGTGGGCCTCGATGAAGTCCGCCATCTCCTGGTAGTAGCGGCCCGCGTCCGGCGGGAAACGGTCCGCGCGCTCGCCGTTGCCGTCGGTGTCGGCGTAGGCCTGGTCGATGTAGTCCTCGTTTTCCACCGGGATGTTCTGCACCATCTGCAGCGCGCCCACCGCCAGGACCGCGGCGACGGCGGTGGTGTACTTGTTCAGTCCGAACTCGGCGATGGCGATGACGCCGAGGGTGGCAAACAGCGCCACAATCAGCACCTCAAGGCGGAAGCCCAGCAGGGAGGTGCCCAGCAGAGTGACCGCCATCGACGCGAGCGCCCACAAGTAGCACACGCCTATCGACGCCCCAAGGGCCGCCAACTCAGGCTCCTTGATCCTGTAAATCAGGTAGATCAACCCGATCATGGACAGAAGCCCGATCAGCGAGAACGACAAAAACGGCAGCGGGAAGTACGTGCCCTCAATGGGCAGGAAGTGGTTCGCGGTGGACTCCAGCTGCTCGTCGCCGGTGAGCACGCGCCAGACGTACGGGCCCCAGGAGATCGCGGCGATGGCCAGCGAGCCCAGGCCCGTGACCAGCAGGTGCACCAGCGGCTTGACCGAGTGCTTGGTAAAAGTGTGGATGACGGCCAGCACCACCATGGTCAGCGCCGCAATCGCGGTGAACAGCGTGTAGAAGCTGGCGGAAATACCCAGGTAGACGGCCAGCGCAATGGTGGACGCCCACGAGCCGTTGACCGCCCGGTACGACAACACGGCCGCGGCCGGCACGAACATGGCCACCACCGCCGCGTACGGCTCCTCCGGCACCTCCGTGAGCACGACAGCCGTGGTCACGGTGGCGATGGCGAGGGCGGTGGGCAGCGAGCCGGTGAGCTTGCGCCACACCGGCGTGAGCATCGCCGCGGCCGCCGCCAGCGTCGCGATCGCGAACGGCTGGTACACCTCCCAGCCCTCCATGCCCAGCACGTTGGCGGTGCGCCCTCCCAGCCAGAACCAGCCCATGGGGTAGAAGGTGGGCAGGTCCTTGTACGCCATGTCCGCATGACCCAAGTTTTCCGTCATGCGCGACAGGAACTGGGTGCGGAAACCCTGGTCCACCTGGATGCCGTCCAGGTACAACCGGGTCGCGCCCAGCGGGATACCGATGGAGGACACCACCAGCCCCGCCGGCACCAGCGACATCACGGCGGAGGAGACCCAGGGTTTCTTGCCTTTGGTCCACAGCACGGCCAAAACGACGCCGATGCCGATGCACACGAAGGAGGCGGCGGTGGCCAGCGATCTGGTCACCATCGACGTATTAAACGCCGGCAGCGAGATCTTGTGCAGCACGAACCAGGCGGCCAGGGCAATCACGCCGCCAGCGAGCCCGGCCGCGACAGTCCGGGCAGCGGTTTGCCCGACCGACAGCTCGTCAGGGTGGTAAGCGGTAGTCATGCGTAACAGTTTCGCATACGCTACCCAACTCCACGTTCTGCCAGGTACATCAGGATTGCCCGTACTCGACGGTTGTCCTCGTCCGGGGTGAGACCCAGCTTGGAGAAGATACTGGAAACGTGTTTCGCCACCGCTGCGCCAGAGAGGTAAAGCTTTCCGGCGATCTGCGCGTTGGACAGGCCCTCCGCCATGTGCTCGAGTACCTCCATCTCGCGCGGGGTGAGCGTGGTCAGCCAACGCGAGCTCGCGGCCATGAGTGCGCTGGCGACGTCTGGGTCGATAACCACACCGCCGGACGCCACGGTTTCGCACGCCTGGATGAAGTCTTTCACCTCGGCGACACGGTCCTTGAGTAGGTAGCCGGTGCCGCCGTCGCCGCCGGAGAACAGTTCCCGCGCGTAGGCGGGCGCGACGTACTGCGAGAGCACCAGCACGTTGACCGGGCCCTGCTTGCGTAGCGCCAGCGCAGCTTGGAGGCCATCGTCACGCATGTTCGGCGGCATCCGCACGTCCGTGATCACCAGGTCGGGCGCATGCGTATCGACGACCCCCTGCACCTGATCCGCGCTGCCCACCTGCGCCACAACCTCGTGGCCGCGCCGGGTGAGCAGGCCGGCAACACCTTCCCGCAGCAGTGCGGAGTCGTCCGCGATGGCAATCCTCACGGCATAATCCCACTTTCTCCCCGGAACAACAGCAAAGGAATACGCGCGGTGACGGTGGTTGGCCCGCCGTCAGGCGAGTGAAGTTCCAGCTCGCCGCCGAACGCCGCGGCGCGCTCCTGCATCCCGTCGAGCCCGCCGCCGGGGGTGATGCGCGCGTTGCCGCCGCCCTGGTCGGTGACCGAGATGTTCAAGGTGTGGTCGCAGGTCACCAGCACGCTGACCGGTTGCTGTGGTGCATGCTTCGCGGCGTTGGTGAGTGCTTCGGCGGCGAAGAAATAGGCGGCGGCGGTGACGGAGTCGTCGATACGCGGCAGCGCGTGCGGCGCGCGGACCGTGACGTGCGGGCCGTACTGCGCGGCGGCCGTCTCGATCGCGGCGATGAGCCCGTGGTCCGATAGCTCGCGAGGGTGGATGCCGCGCACGGTTCTTCTGAGTGCGTCGAGGCCGTTGTGGAGGTCGCGCGCGGCGTCGTCGAGAAGCGGCGAATCGATATCGAGCCTGGCCTCGCCCAGCTTCATCGCCGCGGCCACGAAGTGCTGCTGCGCGCCGTCGTGCAGGTCGCGCTCGATGCGTAGGCGCTCTACCTCGTACGCCTCCGCAATCTTTCTCCGAGAGGCGGTGAGCTGGTGAATTTTTGTCGCTGCCCGCTGCTCGTGGTTTATTCTTCGCCGCATGTCCGAAAGCGTAGCGGGGTAGCGCTAGCACTACCCATATTCGGGAGCCAGGGCCATAGTGCTTAGCCACGACCACCTGTGAAATGGAAACCATGCTTGAACTCAGAGACATCACAAAGTCATTCACCCAGCAGCGGGTCCTCGAAGGCATCAGCCTGACGGTGGGCGACGGCGAATCCGTGGCCATCATGGGGCCGTCGGGCTCCGGCAAGTCGACGCTGCTGCACTGCATGTCCGGCGTGCTCGTACCCGATCAGGGCGAGGTGCTTTTCGACGGCCAGGATGTTGCCGCAATGAGCGACGCCGAACGCTCGCGTCTGCGCCTGGAGCACTTCGGCTTCATCTTCCAAGACGGCCAGTTGCTGCCGGAGCTGACCGCCACCGAAAACGTCGCCCTGCCGCAGATCATGCGCGGGGTGCCGCGGCCGCAAGCACACGACGAAGCCATTGACATGCTCACGCGCCTGGGCCTGGGTGCCTATGTGGACCGGTACCCGGGGCAGCTCTCCGGCGGCCAGGGGCAGCGCGTAGCCATCGCGCGTGCCTTGGCCGGGCCGCCGTCTGTGGTGTTCGCCGACGAGCCGACGGCGGCGCTGGACCAGGCCACCGGCCACGAAGTTATGCAGCAAATCGTGGCCGTGTGCCAGAAGTTTGGAGTGACACTCGTGGTGGTCACGCACGACCCGAAGATCGCCGACTGGTGCAGCCGCCGCGTCGAGATCCGCGACGGCCTGATCCACTCGGAGGTGGCGCTATGAGTGCGGTGACGTTGATGCGGTCGGCGGTGTCGCAGACAAGCGAAGGGCGCTCGCAGCGGCAGATCGGCGAGCGCTGGGTGCGTGCGCTGTCGCTGGTTGCGGTGACGGTGGCGACCTGGATGCTGTGCACCCTTATGGGCGGCACCTGGATGTTCGTGGGGCGCAACATGCACCCGCACGAGGCGCTCGTGGAGGTCGATCCGATCTCACTGGCGTACGTGTTCCTCGCCTTGTTCGCCAGCGTGCTGCTCGTGCCGAGCCTGTTGGGGCTGCTCACCCAGGCCGCCAGGGCGAATCTCGGCGGGCGCGAGGAACACCTAGCCGTGCTTCGACTCATCGGTGCGACGGCCGGCGAGGTGCGCGGGATGATGATCTTGGAATCGCTACGCCAAGCGCTTGTCGGATTGGTGTTGGGGTCGGTGCTGTACGTGGTCACGTGCCCGGCATGGTCGTTGCTGACGTTCCAGGAAAAGCGAGTCGGCGCATGGGAGATGCTCACCTGGTGGGTCATCCCCGCCGCGTGGATCGTGGTGTTGATCCTGGCCGCGTGCTCCGTGTGGCTCGCGTTGCGACGAGTCGCAGTTACCCCACTCGGCGTGACCAAAAAAATCCCGCCGAAGGGCCAAAGCGTGATCACGCTGGTGCTGTCCGTGGTTGGCGCGGTGGTGCTGTACCGCTACCTGAGTTCGCTGACCATCGCGCCGGAGGCAGACGCGTTGGAATTCGTGGTGATGCTGTTCGTGGCTGGCAGCATCCTCACCGTCAACGCACTGATCGCGGTCGGTGTGATCCAGCTGCTCGCGCGGCTGAGCTACCGGGTGCCCGGGGCCGCCAACTACGTGGCCACGCGCCGGGTGGGCCGGGGTGCGAAGACCACATGGAAACGCGTGACCGCGCTCTATTTCGTGGCATTTATCGGCGGTATTGGCGGCTGGTTCTCAGCGGTACCTGAATTTGACGAAGCCCCTGCCCTGAAGATGATCGCGGCTGATATCCCCTCCGGTGTGGCTATCACCGTGGTCTTCGCGACGGTGCTGATGGTGTCGTCCACGCTGCTCACCCAAGCGCTGAGTGTGGTGGAGCAAAAACAACTGACCAAGTCGTTCTACTTCATCGGTGCGCCCGCAACCTTCCACACCAAGGTGGCCGTGCGCGAGGTCGGTATGCCAATGCTGGTGGTGGCGCTGCTCGGGTTCGGGATGGGCAGCCTGATGGGCACCGCCATGGTCTTGGCCCACGTCAATGTGCTGGACAAGTTGGCGCTGTTCGGGGTACTCGTCGTGGTGGCGCTGATCGGTTGCGTCCTGGCGGTGCTGGGGACCGGCCGGTTGCGCGAGCAGGTGCTGCGCGGGATGGGCCGGGCGAAGGACTAGGTGGTCCTGACACTTTCAGGCAGAAAAAGTCAGCCGCGATGCGTCAGCGGGGGCGGATCGCGGCTGAATTATGCGCGCAGAACTAGAAGTCCAGCTTGCTCATGATCGGCGCCGGGATGGCCTTCAGCACCAGGGAGATGGGGCCGAAGAGCTTGTGCACGAACACGGAGGGCTTTCCGGCCAAGGCGGCCTCGACGGCGGCCTCGGCGACATCTTCCTTGTTCACGGTGAGCGGGGCCTCGTCGAGGCCGTCGGTCATCTTGGTGCGCACCTGACCCGGGCGGACCACGGTGACGGTCACGCCGTCGTCCTTCAGGGCCTCGCCGAGCTGCAAGTAGAACCCGTCGATGCCGGCCTTGGAGGCGCCGTAGACGAAGTTGGAGCGGCGCACGCGCTGGCCCGCCACGGAGGACAGGGCGATGATCTTGCCGTTGCCCTGGCGCTTCATGTGCTGGCCCAGCAGGACGCCGACGGACATCGGGGCGGTGAAGTTGGTCTGCGCGGACGCGACTGCCGCCGCCTGGTCCTGCCAGAGCTGCTCCTGGTCGCCGAGGGTGCCAAAGGCGACCACGGCAACGTCGACCTCGCCGTCCTCAAACGCCGCGTCGATAACGGCCGGGTGGGAGGCGAAATCGAGCGCGTCAAAGTCCACGAGGCGCACGTGGCCCGCGCCGGCTTGTTGGACGGCCGAGATCGCGCCGTCGATACGCGGGGAGTCCTTGCGCGCACACAGGGTGACGGTGGGGTTGCCGCCGCGGGAGGCGAGCTCGGCGACGATGGCGAGGCCGATCTCGCTGGTGCCGCCGAGGAGCAGGATGTGCTGGGCTTGGCCTACTGCATTCAACATGGTCGGTTCTCCTTAGTTCAGCTCGAGTCGGCGGGACATGTCGGACGCGAACACGCCGGTCGGGTCGATTTCGCGGCGGGTCTTCAGCCAGCCGGGCAGCCCCGGGTACATGGCGTGGAACTTCTCGGCGGAGGTGCGGGACTCCTTAGCCAGGTAGAGGCGGCCGCCGAACTGCATGACCTGGTCGTCCAGGCGGTCGAGGAATTCGTTGAGACCCGGGCGGATGGGAAAGTCCACGCACACGTTCCAGCCCTTCATCGGGTAGGACAGCGGCGCCTGGTTGCCCTCGCCGAACAGCTTGAACACGTTCAGGGCGGTGTAGTGGCCGGAAGCCTGGATGTCGTAGATGATGTCCTTGAACGGCTCCACGGCGTCGGTGGGCACGACGAACTGGTACTGCAGGAAGCCGGCCTTGCCGTAGCCGCGGTTCCACTCGCCGATCAGATCCAGCGGCTGGTAGAACTGCGTGAGGTTTTGCACCTGGTTACGGGCGGGCTTGCCCATGAAGTAGTACGCCTCGCCGATGGCCATCAGCGACAGCTTGTTCATGGTCCAGGACGGGAAGATGTCCGGCACCGTCATCAGCTGCGGGGCGTTGAACTTCAGCGGGTCCTTCGCCAGCTTCGGGGCGAGCTCCTTGAGCTGGTCCAGGGTGGCCAAGGAGCCGCGGGAGATGGTGGAGCGGCCGGTCTTCGGCGGCGCGGAGATGGCGTCGAACCAGGCCGAGGAGTAGGTGTAGTTCACCTCGGAGCCGTCGGAATGCAGCGCGATCGTCTCATCCAGGGTGTCGGTGCGGTCGGTGTCCGCGATGAAGTAGGCGGTTTCCGTGAACGTCATCTGGATGCGGGCGCGCAGGATGATGCCGGTCAGGCCCATGCCGCCGACGGTGGCCCAGAACAGCTCGGCAGTTTCGCCCGTCGGCTCGAGGTGCAGCACGCGCCCGTCCGCGACCAACAGCTCCATGGAGAGCACGTGGTCGCCGAAAGAGCCTGCGGAGTGGTGGTTCTTGCCGTGGATGTCCGGGCCGATGGCGCCGCCGATGGTGACCTGGCGGGTTCCGGGCAGCACCGGGACCCACAGGCCGTAGGGCAGCGCGGCCTTCATCAGCTGGTCCAGGGTCACGCCGCCGTCCACGTCGACGATGCCGGTGTCCGGGTCGATGGAGTGGATGCGGTTCAGCGGCGTCATGTCCACAACGAGGCCGCCGCCGTTTTGGGCGGGGTCGCCGTAGGAGCGGCCCATGCCGCGGGCGATGACGCCGCGGCGCTTATGCTCTGGAAGCTCGGAGTTTTCGTCGGCCACCTGCTTGACCGCCTGGGCGATCGTGTCAACGTCGGCGGTGGACAACACCTGTGCGGTAGAGGGGGCGGTACGGCCCCAGCCGTAGAGGGATTGGGTTGTCAGTTCCATGCCCATCACCCTACGCCGGAATCACAGATCCATGATGCTACGAATCTCCGCGGGGAGCTCTTCTTGGCTGGAAATCACAGGTTTGCCGGCGGCCTTGTGCTCGCGCAGGATCTCGTAGATGCGGGTGCGGCCTTTGGAGTCCACGAAGGGCAGTTCCTCCGCCATGAGGCGGGCCATGAAGTCGGACAACGGAGCGTCGATACGCTGTGCTGCCTCGTGGATCGCGTGCGGGTCGTCGCCTTTGTAATGCTTCCTCATGGAAAGAAAGCCTATATTGGGCGCCATGTCCAGCACCCTCTACCGCTCAGACCACCTCGCGCCGGTGATCCGCCTCACCGAGCGTCGGGCTGGTGCGACGCTGCTTGTGCGCGTCGGCCTGGTCTCCGATGAGGTTGTGTACCGGTGGGTGGGCATCGACGAGGACGCGACCGTCGCGGATTGCTGCGAGATCGTGGGGGAGGTCTTCGGCGTCGAGGATGTGGGTGCGGATGCGCCACAGGGGCGTTTGCTTTGCGACGTCCTAAAGTCCCCCGGCGAATCCACCCACTTCTCCCACGGCTTGTGGTCTTTTGAAATGCAGTTGGCCAACGTGTACCCGCGCGACGAGTCCACGCCGCCGTCCGTGTGCGTGGCGGGCTCCGGATCGTTCGGCGCGGCGCCTTTCGACATCCGGGCAGTCAACGCCCGTTTGATGGGAGAAGTCGAGGTGCCGGGGCTGCGCGCCGAGGTGCGCGAGTTCATGGCGCGTGCCCGCGGGCACGACTTCACCCCGTTGATGCAGGCGCTGGATGTGGGGACGGGGAAGCGGATTGCGGCGCTGCCGGTGGAGGCCGGGCGGTTGGAAAGAGACGCCTTCTGGTCCCTGGTGTTCGCGCTGACCTGCTGCGCCGGAGGGGAGACCGCGCACATCGCCGAAAGCATCTTCGCCTCGCTGGGGCACGGGGATTTGGGCATCGGGGAGATTCGGGCGCTGTGCGCGGATTCGCTCGCTGAGCTGGATGCAATCGGCGGGGAAAGTACTCCGGCGGAGATGCTGGATGTCTACCGTCAGCTCATGCGCGGGTAGGGTATTCGCCCGTGGCTTCAAGTTCTACCCTGAAACGGCAGCTCGTGCCTTTCCTCTTGGTCGGTGTGGGCTGCGCATTCATCGACTTCGGCATCACCTACAGCCTCAACGAGTTCATGGGGGTGCAGCGCGACTTCTCCAAGGCCGTGGGCTGGATCTTCGGCACCCTCGCCGCCTACGTGCTCAACTCCAGGTTCTCCTTCAAAGCGAAGATCAACGCGAAGAAAGCCGGTGCGGTGTTCGTGCTCTACGCGGTGACCTTTGCCGTGCAGATGGTGCTGTGGCGCGTGACGGACTCGCCGCTGACCTCGCTGGGCCTGGTCAACCCGTGGAAGGACGTCGTGTCCTTTGTTATCGCCCAGGGCGTGGCCACCGTGACCAACTTTGAGCTGCAGCGGCACCTGATCTTCCGCGAGTCCAAGAAGACTATGGCCGCCTAAAGTCCTCTTTAGCCCCGCGGCGCAGCAGCTGCAGCCATTGCCAGAAGCCCTTCGGGTCCTTCTTCTCCAGCAGGAAGAACCAGCCGAAGCGGATAACCTCCTGCAGCTGCATCTTCTTCATGCCGCGCTGGTTGATGATGTAGCCACGGTTCCGGTACGTGAAATACCGCTTGGTGGGGTTGTCGGGGAACTGCGCGTGCGCGCGGCCGCCCATGATCGGGTGGAACTCGCCCGAGCCGTCCGGGTGCAGGTAGAACGTGGTCAGTGCCGTGCCGTAGGGGAGGCCGGATTGTGCCAGGCGGCGGTGGTACTCCACCTCGTCGCCCCGGATGAACAGGCGGTAATCCGGCACGCCGATGCGCTCCATCGCCTCCGCCGAAATCAACGCGCCGTTGAACAGGCTGGCGTACTGGGGTAAAAAGTCGCCCTTTAATTGGTCCACGCGGCGGTGCCAGGTGGTGCCCTGCCTTAGGGGGAACGCCAGCTTTTCGGGGTCGTCGATGTTGGCCACCACCGGGGAAACCTCCGCCAGCTGGTGCTTCTCGGCGGTTCGGTAGAGCTCTTCGAGGACGGTGTGGTCTTTCGGGCGGCCGTCGTCGTCCGCGCACCAGATCGCGTCCGCGCCGAGGGCAAGTGCGTGGAGGAAGCCGTAGGCGAACCCGCCTGCGCCACCCAGGTTGGTTTTGGACGGCAGGTAGACGGCGCGGTCGGCCGCGAGGTCGTCGAGAAGCTCCCGCACCTCGTCTTGCGCCCCGTTGTCCACCACAATCACCCAATCCACCGGGTGCGTCTGGTTAACCACCTGCTCCAGCGAATGTTTCAGCAGGTCAACGCGGCGGTGGGTGACAATCACGGCGGCGGTCGTGCCGTTCGGATTCAACGCAGTCATGCCTTTATTGTGCCCGAGGGATCCAAACGCGCATTCTTCACGTCTAAGTAGGCATGGCGAATTTGTATGACGGGATGAATGTCGACTTCGAGCCGGTACTCACGCACGAGAGCCAGCGTGTGGCCGGGACCAACTACAGGCGGGTAAGCGGGCGACGGTATCTGGCTGAGCACCACTGCCGGGAGGCGTGGTTGGTGGAGCTTTCCTCTCGCCACCACCCGCGCCGGGTGCACTATTGGGGACCGGCCGCCGCCCGAGCGGTCGCGCACGCGGTTGAGCGGCCCGGGTCCGTGCTCGGCGGGTTTTCGGCGTTGGCGGTGTACGGGATGCCGTTTCTAGTGGAAGGGGCGGATACTGTGTTGTTCTCCGCCACCGCGAAAAACCAGGTGGGCGGGGAGTTCTCGCCGACGGTGCGGCGGCCTTCTCGTGCCTCGTTCAGCGCTTGGGTTCTGGTTCACCGAGGGGTGTCTTTCCGGGCTGCGTCGCCGGTCGACGCATTGGTCCAAGCGCTGCAACAGGTGAAAAAGGGCGAACACGGTTGGGACGTTGTGGGGGTCGCTGGGTGGTCGCCGCAGGAGCTTATGGCTCTCCAGCTCATCGACTGCGCTCGTCGGTTCCTCGGCATTTCATTGCGGGACATCCACGACGGTGCGCGGGGGAGAGTGGATGCGCGGTGGCTGAAACGGCTGCTGGCCTGCAGCAGCAGCCGCGCCGATTCGCCGAAAGAATCCGAGATGCGTCTGTTGGTCAAGGAATTGGCCGCTCGCTACGGATACACCGTGGAAGAGCAGGTGCCATTTATTGTTAACGGGAGGATCGTCACGGTTTTCGATTTGGCTATCCCGGAGTTGAAGATCGCCATCATGTACGACGGCGCCCACCACCTGGAATGGAAACAGCGTAAGAAGGACTCTTCCATCACCATCAAGATGACCGCGGCAGGGTGGACGCCTGCGCGGTGCGCCTCAGAGACCATGTTTGAGTGTCTCGGGCTCATCGAGGACATCATGCAGAAAAGTTCACGCGGTCAGCCCGTCTGAGTGAACTTTTCCGCATCGCG
Organism: Corynebacterium pilbarense; assembly: GCF_026930265.1. Taxonomy (NCBI): domain Bacteria; kingdom Bacillati; phylum Actinomycetota; class Actinomycetes; order Mycobacteriales; family Corynebacteriaceae; genus Corynebacterium; species Corynebacterium pilbarense. The sequence goes on along the minus strand of NZ_JANRML010000008.1, from coordinate 9,652 downwards.
CATTTTTCGGCCTGGGGAAAGTGAACTGTTCCGCACGCCGATGTAGACGGATTCATCGGCGTGTGAATTTTTCTGCAGGGGGCTATTCCCCGTGGAAGCGCTCGACAAGCTCCGCGACGTACTCGCCGGTCTCGGGGCCCTCGTAGGCGCCCACGACGTCGGCGACCAGGCCGGCTTCGCGGATCTCGCCCTTGTCCACCCACAGGGCGGTGTTGCACAGCTGGGCCAAAAAGTCGTTGGAGTGGGAGGCGAAGACCAGGATGCCGGACTTTTTCACCATCTCGGCGAGCCGGACGCGGGCTTTGGCCATGAAGGCGGCGTCGACGGCGCCGATGCCCTCGTCCAACAGCAAAATCTCCGGCTCGATGGAGGTGACCACGCCCAGCGCCAGGCGGACTCGCATGCCGGTGGAGTAGGTGCGAAGCGGCATGTTGAGGTAGTTGCCGAGCTCGGAAAACTCGGCGATTTCGTCCATCTTCGCCTTCATTTGCTTGCGCGTCTGGCCCAGGAATAACCCGCGGATGATGATGTTTTCGTAGCCGGAGATCTCCGGGTCCATGCCCACGCCCAGGTCGAAGACGGGTGCGACGCGGCCGCGCACGTCGGCGACGCCGCGGGTGGGCTCGTAGATACCGGACAGCAGGCGCAGCAGGGTGGACTTGCCGGCGCCGTTGTGGCCGACCAGGCCGACGCGGTCGCCTTCCCTCAAATGAAGGTTGATGTCGCGCAGCGCCTCCACGACCACGGTGTTGGAGGCGTTCTGGCCGATCTTGCCGCCCGCGGAGGACATCACGGCCTTCTTCAGGGAGCGGGATTTGGCGTCGAAGATGGGGAAGTCGACGCAGGCGTTGTAGGTGTCGATGGAAACCATGTGAAACTCCTAACCTCCTAAACCCAGTACGGCACGCGGAAGCGCCAGCGCTTCATGGCCAGCAGGGTGATCAGGATGCCGGCAACGGTGCAGGCGAGGACGATGCCCCAGTGGTAGGCGGCCAACGGTTCGTCGATAAGCGGGGCCCTCACGATCTCGAGGTAGTGGTAGAGGGGGTTGACCTCGGCGAGCATGGCGCGCTGCGCGACCTCGCCGCCTTGGTCTTTGAGGGTGCGGGTGGTCCAGACGATCGGGGTGACGTAGAAGAGGAGCTGCACCAGGGCCTCGAGAAGCGGGGCGACGTCGCGGAAGCGGGTGGCCACCATGCCGAAGAACATGGCCACCCACACGCCGTTGACCACAAGCAGCGCCAGCCCGGGGATGAACAGCAGCGTGTGCAGGGTCAGCGGGATGCGGAAGATCAACACCAGCAGCAGCCAGATCACCATGTTGTGCGCCAAAAACAGCAGTTGGCGCCACACCAGGCGGTAGACGTGCACCGACAGCGCGGACGGGAGCTGTTTGATCAGCCCCTCGTTTTCGATGAAGACGTTCGCGCCGTCCTTGATGCAGCCGGAGAGGAAGCCCCAGACGATGAAGCCGACGGTGACGTGGGGGAGGAACTCCGCGATGTCGATCTGGAACAGCATGGAGTACAAAAGGCCCAGCGCCAGCGACATCACGCCGGTGGCGATGGTGATCCAGAGTGGACCGAGGGTGGACCTCTTATACCGCTGCTTGATGTCCTGCCATCCCAGTTGCAGCCAGAGCTCGTGCTGGCCCCAGCCGCGGATGAGGTCGTCGAACGCGCGCCGGAAGGTCTTGGACTTCGACGGCGGCGTGTCTTCGCCCGGAGGGCTGGTCATGCGGGCGACGTCTTGGCGCAGCTGATCTTCGTTGTGCACGCAGATCACCCTAGTGCACTGCATTTGCGCACCCGAGCTGGCGGTGTGCGCCGTGTCGGACAGGCGTGCATAATTGGGGCATTCTTGCCTGAAGGGAGGTCGGCCGTGGCGTATGACGTGTGGGGAGTGCGTGGACTCTACACATCGCTCGGTAGCGGCTGGACGTACCTGAACGCCCACACACAGCCGCAGGTGCCGGAGAAGGTGGCGACGGCGGTCTCGCGAAGCTTCCGCGGCGCGGCGCTGGTGCCGCCGCCGGAGCCGGTGCTGGGATCGCACTCGAAGGAGGCGTTGGGCCAGCCGGAGGGCGTGCAGTACCCGGAGATGGCGCGGGTGGCCATCGCGGACCTGACCGGTGTGGCGACGGACCAGGTGGTGCTGGGACCGAGCGTGTCTGCGCTGTACTCGGCGCTGGTCAACGCGATGAAGCCGATGCTGCGCCGCAATTCCTCTATCGTGCTCAACCCGCTGGACCGGCCGCATTTGACCAAGCGTCTGCGGCGCGCCGGGCTGGATGAGGTGTGCGCGCAGGCGGACCTGGCCACCGGCGATCTGCCGGCGTGGCAGTACAGCGAGATCGCGGACGGCTCCACCCGCCTGGTATCTGTGCCGGCGGCGCACGCGGAGCTGGGCAATGTGGTGCGCGTCGCCGACATTGTGGAGGCGGTGCGCGAAAGGTCGAGGGCGTGGGTGCTTGTGGACGCCACCGCGTACGCCCCTTACCGGCCCGTTGACCTCGAGGCATGGGGTGCGGACGTGGCCGCAGTGGACATCGCTCAGCTGGGCGGGCCGGACATCGCCGCGCTGATCTTCCGCGACACCGCCATGTTCAAGCGCCTTGACATGGACGCGCTGGACCTGGAGGTCTCCCAGGGCTTGGCGGGCGCGGTGCCGGCGGTGGTGGACCACTACGCCTCGCTGGTGGAGGGTTTCTCTGGCCGTGCGACCCGCCGCAACCGCTTGAAGTACTCCCTGGACGCGACCACCGCTTATCTCAACGGCCTGCGGGATGACCTGCACACGTTCTTGGGCACCCTGCCCGCCGTGCACATCGTTGGCGTCAGCGGCGAGGCGGCCGCGGACGCTCGCGTGGAGCGCATCCCGCGCTTGGCGTTCGGCGTGACCGGCGTGCCGTCCGAAACCGTGCTGCAGCGGCTGCTTGCCAACGGCATCGTGGCCACGAAGACGTGCGCCACACCGCTTCTCGACGACATGGGCGTGGCCGACATGGGCGGCGCCGTGACCATCGCCATGTCGCCGTTTAACACCCAGAACGACATTGAGCAACTGGTGCGGACGGTGGCGTCCCTGGCTTAAACCACCAGCAGGATCTTCCCGGTGTTGTCGCCGGAATCCAGGTGCTTGTGGGCTTTCTTGGCGTCTTCGAGCGGGAAGCGCGCGGAGATGTTCGGGGCGATCTTGCCGGACTCGATCAGCGGCCACACATTTTCCACCGTGGAGGCGACAATTGCCGCCTTCATCGGGCGCGGCCGTGCGCGCAGGGTCGTGGCGGTGACGGAGAGGCGACGCGGCATCATCCGCCCCAGCGACAGCGTGCCTTTCGGCCCGCCCTGCACCGCGATGACGATGAGGTGCCCGTCCGTGTTCAGCGTCTTGATGTTCTGCTCCAGGTACGGCCCGCCAACCACGTCCAGGATCGCGTCCGCCCAGCCGGGCAGCTCCTCGGCGAAGTCCTGTTCCTTGTAGTTGATCAGGATGTCCGCACCGAGCTCGCGGCAATACTCGAGCTTTTCTTGGCTGCCGACAGTGACGGCCACCTCGCAGCCGAGCGCCTTGCACATCTGGACGGCAAAGGAGCCGATGCCGCCGGCGCCGCCGTGGATGAGCACGCGGTCGCCTTTGGAGATGCCAGCGATCATGCCCAGATTGGACCACACCGTGCACGCCACCTCGACCACGCCGGCGGTCTCCTCAACCGTCAGGCCCTTTGGGATGGGTGTGAGCTGACCCTCCGGCACTGCGACATACTCGGCGTAGCCGCCGCCGGCGAGCAGGCAGCCGACCTCCTCACCTTCCTTGCGGCCAGTCGTGCCCGGGTCTGTGATGATTCCCGCGCATTCCAGCCCCATAATCTCGGACTCGCCCTTCGGCGGCGGGTACTTCCCGGCGGCTTGCATCAAATCGCCGCGGTTCACGCCGGCGGCAACCACCTTGACTAGGACTTCGCCGTCTTGCGGGGTGGGCCTTTGGGCGTCGTAAAGCATGAGCTGTTCTCTAATTGCTTTCATGCGGCCAGGCTACGTTAGACTGCTCTGAGTTGGAGACGTGGCAGAGTGGCCGAATGCACCGGTCTTGAAAACCGGCGAGGTTTATCCCTCCGCGGGTTCAAATCCCGCCGTCTCCGCCAACTACTTTTCGGGGGCCTTTGCTTAACGACGCCTTCCGGTTTCCCTCCCTTCCTTAAATCCCGGTGAATTTATTGGGGTTGCCTAGGAGGACCATCGTGTATGCTGTAATCTCTTTAGCGCGTCCGACTCTGAGTTGTACACCAATTGGTGTAACTAGAGCGGGGAACATTGAAATGCTCGCTGATGTGGAGGCTAGGGATGAACGAGAAGCAGAGGAAAAAACGATGGTGGCGTAGCGTCGCCGCGGTAGTGAGCACGGTGGCGCTGGGCATCGGCGGTGCGGCGGTGCCGGGGGCTCCGGTGGCAAGTGCTTGGGAGCAGCAGGATATTCCTGGCGGTTTCGGGATTGATCAGGGTCCGGTCCAGGAAACCACGGCACGCTTTTGGGCTTTCGATCCGGAAACTCTGCAGCCGGACGGCAGCTACACATACACAATTGAAGGATCTACAAAGGCGCCGAAGCCGCTCCCGGGCCCAGACGGCTCAGTGTACGAACAGCGCGGCGCGTCCAACATCAACACGATGACGGTGTGGGTCTGGGCTGCCACTCCTAACACGACTCTTCAGGAGCCGACGCCGGAGGACTTCAAGTGGGCCAGTGGTACAACACGGCCGTTCAAGAACATTGAAAAAGTCGCAGTAGAGCCCGGCCTCATTTCCGACGCTGACGGCAACGAGATCGGCGGCGGCGACGGCTACAAGATTGATTTTGAAATCGACGCGGCAGAAGACAGCTTCAAAGCGGACGTTAAAGCGCAGCTGAACGGGGAAGTGCCCGCTGGAACGCAGGTAACGGCCGCAAGCTACGTAGAGTCGGAGATTAACCCTCAGGTCTTCTGGGACGTTGAAGAACAGTGGATCGACTCGGACCCAGAAAATACGGACACGTGTGCAGGCATCGTTTACGGTAAGCACATCCTCCAAGGCGGAGGCTACGGCCAGTGGATGGCGGAAATGTATCTTGGCTCCTTGAACGGAAACCTGGAGCTCAGGGGTGCCCCGCGCGTTACGTTCACGCTGCCTAACCGGTCGCCGATCAGCGGTGCAGAATCGGGCATGACCCAGGGGGATGTCAACTCCGAAGTTTTGCACAAAGACTACAAAAAGAAATTCGAGGAGACGAACACTGGCACCGTTTGGGGCCAGAAGTTTGATTGGCCCTTTGATGGAAAAACGGCAACGGGCACATTCTGGCTACCCACCGGAACTGTCTTCGAGTTTGAACAAAACGTCTACGACAAATCCAAACCTTGCTCAGACGACAAATGGGGAGGTGACAAGCTCCACCACCGTGCGATGCTGACGTCAGCGGCTCCGGCCATCGTAGAGTCCGATAGCGCCTACACGACCTTCGCACTGCCGGAAGGTGAGGAGCCTTGCGATTGCGAGCTCGGTTCGGTTGGCGACAAGGTCTGGGTGGACACAAATAAGAATGGCGCCCAGGACGAGGACGAGACCCAGGGTGTCCCCGGCGTGAGGGTTACGCTGCAGGACGCTTCCGGTAGGGAAATTGCGCGAACCGTCACTGATGAAGACGGCAACTGGAACATCAATGTGAAGCCGGGCGAGTACACGGTTGTGTACGAACCGGGCAACAATGTTCCGTCGAAGACGGAGCAGGTTGAGCGCACCGTGACCATCAAGCCGGGTGAGAAGCGTGACGACGTTGACCTGGGCATCCTGCCGTCTGGTTCTGTCGGCGACCGTGTTTGGAACGACGAGGACGGCGACGGCAAGCAGGGCGAGGACGAGAAGGGCATCCCGAACGTCATCGTTGAAGTTTCCCGCGAGGGTGAGCCGACCCGCACGACTTACACCGATGAGAACGGCAATTGGGCGGTCAAAGACCTCACACCGGATGCTGAGTACGAGGTTCGCTTTATCAAGCCTGAGGGCTGGGAGGTCACCGGCAAGGTTCCGGGCTCTGACGAGTCTGGCTTGGTATCGAAGGTCGCAGTGGAGTCGGGCGGGGTCGATAATTCTTACGACCTGGGTCTGAAGAAGACCGACGTGACGTGCGACTGCGAGCCGGAGGAGCCGGGCACCATTGGTGACCGTGTCTGGGTTGATGAGAACGGTGACGGCGAGGAGGACCCGGATGAGAAGACGGGTGTTCCGAACGTTGTTGTTGTGATCAAGGACAAGGATGGCAACGAGGTCACCCGTACTGTCACGGATGAGAACGGCAACTGGAAGGTTGACGTTGAACCGGGTGACTACGTGGTCGATTATGTCCCGGGTGAGAATGTTCCGTCGCAGCCTAATCAGGTTCAGCGCACTGTGACTATCAAGCCGGGTGAGAAGCGTGACGACGTTGACCTTGGCATCCTGCCGTCTGGTTCCGTCGGTGACCGTGTGTGGAATGACGAGGACGGCGACGGTGAGCAGGGCGAGAATGAGAAGGGTCTTGAAAATGTCGTGGTGTTGGTGTCCCGTGAGGGTGAGCCGACGCGTTCTGCGGTGACCGATGCAAACGGTGATTGGAAGATTGAGGGTCTGAACCCGAATGTGGAGTACGACATTCGCTTTGTGAAGCCGGAGGGCTGGGAGGTCACCGGTAAGGTTCCGGGTTCGGATGAGTCCGGTCTGGATTCCACGGTGACGGTGGAGCCGAACGAGTACAACAACACCTACGACCTTGGTTTGAAGAAGATTGATACGTGTCGCGAGTGTGAGTCGAAGAAGCCGAACCGTCTCGGTGATCTCGTGTGGGTGGATACCAACGGCAACGGCAAACAGGATCCGGACGAGACTGAGGGTGCGCCTGACGTCACGGTGATTGTCCGCGACGGAGAAGGCAACGAGGTCACCCGCACCGTCACTGACGAGGAGGGTAAGTGGAAGGTCGACGTTCCGCCCGGCGACTACGAGATTGAGTACCGTCCGCGCGACTGGAAGCCGACCGATCCGGAGAAGGTGACCCAGACGGCCACCGTGGATGAGGGCGATGAAGGTAAGGACTATCTGGACTTCGACTTGGGTGTGCAGCCGAAGGAGCCAACCCCTCCGGAGAAGGAAATCGTTCCGACCACTGTGACGACCACAGCGACGACGAAGGTTCCGACCCCAGGGAAGCCGGCGGTTCCGACCACCGTGACGAAGGAGATCCCGACGACGATCCAAACCACGACCACCGCTGAGGCTCCGAAGCGCAGCACCATCGGCGACAAGGTCTGGGAGGACACTAACGGCGACGGTAAGGAGGATCCGGATGAGAAGACCGGTATTCCGAATGTGCCAGTGGTGATCGTCGATAAGGATGGCAACGAGGTCACCCGTACCGTCTCGGATGAGGACGGTAACTGGAAGGTTGACGTGGAACCGGGCGAGTACACCGTGGAATACGTTCCAGGTGGCCGCACTCCGAGCGACAAGGAGCAGGTCGAGCGCACCATCACTGTTGAGCCGGGCGAGGACCGAAACGACATTGACCTTGGTATTTTGCCGTCTGGTTCTGTTGGTGACCGTGTCTGGAACGACGAGGACGGCGACGGTAAGCAGGGTGAGAACGAGAAGGGCCTTGAAAACGTTGTTGTGTTGGTGTCCCGTGAGGGTGAGCCGACGCGTTCTGCGGTGACCGATGCAAACGGTGATTGGAAGATTGAGGGGCTGAACCCGAACGCTGAGTACGACATCCGCTTTGTGAAGCCTGAGGGCTGGGAGGTCACCGGTAAGGTTCCGGGTTCGGATGAGTCTGGTCTGGTTTCCAAGGTGACGGTGAAGCCGAACGAATACAACGACAGCTACGACCTTGGTCTGAAGAAGATTGATCCGGATTGCGATTGTGAGCCGGTCAAACCGGGCGCGATCGGGAACCGCGTGTGGATCGACCACAACGGCGACGGTAAGCAAGACCCCAACGAGACTGAGGGTGCGCCTGACGTGACCGTGATCGTCCGTGACAAGGATGGCAACGAGGTCACCCGCACTGTCACGGATGAGGACGGTAACTGGAAGGTCGACGTCGAGCCGGGCGACTACGAGATTGAGTACCGCCCGCGCGACTGGAAGCCGACCGACCCGAAGCGCGTGATCCAGAAGGTCACTGTGGAAGAGGGCAAGGACTACCTGGACCTCGACCTTGGCGTGCAGAAGCCGAAGCCGGGTGAGCCGACCCCGCCGACCGAGAAGCCGGAGAAGGGCTCGTCGAGCGAGACGCTCGACCGCTGCGTGGCCAACGCGGTGCGCTCTCCGCTGCTGTACTTGGTGCCGGTGGCGCTGCTGGGTGCATTCGGTGGTGAGATTGCCCGTCCGTACATGGGCGCGATCAACGAGCAGGTCAACCAGATCAACGCGCAGTTCCAGGAGGCCATGCGCCGCAACAGCCCGGACTGGGGCCATGGCGGCCGTGGCGGTCGCGACAACGACCAGTTCGCTGAGCTGCGTGGCCAGATCGATGCGGCGAACCGTCGTATCGCGGAGCTCGGCCAGGACCCGAACGTCCAGCGCTTCGGCACCGTCGCCGCTGGCATCATCGGCCTGATCGCCGCGGGCGGCGTGCTCTACGACTGGTGCTCCAACGAGAAGGGCGAGGCTTTCACCTCCATCGGTGGTTCCTCCGCCGAGGAGTCCGGTGCGGAAGGCCGCCAGTCCTCCAGCAAGGACGCGGCATAACCGCTAAGTAATAGCGAAAACCGGCCAGGTGTCTCACCTGGCCGGTTTTTCTATTGCTGCTGGTTAGGCGAGCTCGTCTGGGAAAAGCTCTGGCATGGTGTGGAATTGGCGGGTGCCCGGGAAGTCCGAAGGGACGTCGATAAGCAAATCCTTTGCTCGCTTCGTATCCGGGCGATTCTGGCCGGCGACGACCTGCACCTTCTCAATCGGGAACTCGCCGCGCAGCTGGACGACCGCGGAACCGTCGTTGCGGTACGCGAAGTTCTCGCCGAGCAGGCCGGCGACCTCCGAGACGGACTCGGTGGAGCTGCCCAGATTGTCCGCGCGCCACGAGCCCTCGAGATCGCCGAGGGGGACGCCGAGGAGGACAATGCCGTCCGCGGTCTTAGCCAGCGCGGAGGTCTTCGGGGTGAAATAGAACGGCACGGACGCGCTCTCGCCGACCAACGGGCCAGCAGTGAGCGAATCCAGGTTGGCCGGGAACCAAACTAAGTAATCAGACGGGTCATCTGAAGTGTCGCGGGCGGCGAGGCCGGAGGTGAGCCAAGTGTGGATTTTCATGCGGCCGAGTATACGGATTTCGCCCAGGGCGTTTCGGGGTGTATTTGGACGCGCGGGGCCGACAGAGTAATGTGGAGCGAGGTCTGGAGATGTGCCAGAGTGGCCGAATGGGGCTCCCTGCTAAGGAGTTGCCCCCTTGACGGGGGCCGCAGGTTCAAATCCTGTCATCTCCGCCACCGCGCCCGTAGCTCAACGGATAGAGCATCTGACTACGGATCAGAAGGTTGGGGGTTCGAATCCCTCCGGGCGCACAAGTGTCATGAGTCGCGTCATGCTTGACGCATGAGTCGCGACATGCTGGACGGACCGGCATCCCAGTTGTTTTTGTTCTG
>NZ_JANRML010000077.1:0-797 GCF_026930265.1 Corynebacterium pilbarense | reverse complement strand
ATTCTTGCTTGTTGTTTTGTTGACCTTGCTCCAGGTCACATGAGGAAGCTATAGCGAAGGTTGCAGAAGGCAACGTGCTAAAGGAGAGATCACAAATGAAGCAATCATTAGTGGAAAAGAAGAAGGTGGGTCACTCAGAAGCTTCCATGACCCACACCATTGAGAATCCATGTGAACTTTGGCATAGAATATTAGCTCACATTAACTACAAGGCGCTACCATACATATGCAAAGCGGTCACAGGTTTACCAGAACTCAAAGGTGACCATGAAGGCGTATGCAATGGATGTGCACAAGGGAAGAACATCAAGAACCCGTTTCCGAAGAGGGACAGCAAGGCAGAAGGAGTCCTAGAACTCATTCATTCAGATGTATGTGGCCCAATGCCATCATCCTCCATTAGCGGGTATGTATACTATGTATCATTTATTGATGATTATTCTCGTAAGACCTGGATATATTTCTTAAAATCTAAAGATGAAGTATTTAGTAAATTCAAGGAATTCAAAGCCTTGATAGAGAACCTTTTTGTAAGGAAGATTAAGATACTCAAGTCAGATAATGGAGGAGAATACACCTCGAAGGAGTTCGTTGCATTCTGCAAGACTGTAGGGATTAGAAGGGAGCTGACTGTTCCTCATAATCCTCAACCAAATGGTGTAGCAGAAAGAAAGAATAGATCCATTGAAGAAACTGTAAAAGCCTTATTAAATGATCAAGGTCTATCCATGTTCTTATGGGGAGAAGCAACAATGACAACAATATATGTGCAGAACAGAAGTCCTCATCGTATATTG
>NZ_JANRML010000076.1:0-797 GCF_026930265.1 Corynebacterium pilbarense | reverse complement strand
ATTGAAAGACATTCCAAAATCTTATCATATGAGACTCAGGACATTTTCCATTGGTGCCAGCAAAACGAGGAAGGAGAAACTCAATAAAAGGAGAAAACTTTCTAGGATATCCCAGAATTTCGCTCATATCCAAAGGTCTGTAGCTTCCTGGATCCCATTGTGAAGTCATGGTTGGATTCGTCATTAGTGGAGTCGCCAGATAGTTTCCCTGAAACTACCAAAGAATAGGGGGAGAAAGGTAGTGGAGTCACCAGGTAAGCTTACAAGAAAGTTCTGAGGCAAGGCTTACCAAAGATATGTCGTTGAGGAAGGTAGACTCAGTGTTCCCCGGCAACGGCGCCAAAATGTTATCGCACGGTTTGTAGGATAGGTTAAATAGCTTGAGTCAAGGCTTGAAACCGGCGTAACAGGAGCTTCCCCACCCACTGTCACCTCGATGGGGGGCTCTTTCTATTTAGGAGGGCAAGTCCAAGGGAGACGTCCCTAAGTCAATCTGGATAAAGGAAGGCTAAAGGAAATGTCAAGGAGAAACCCTTCCACAGATTGATGCCCAAGATAGTCACAAGGTAAGATCACTGCTGAAGCACCTGTTTGCGAGACAAAACAAAGACAACTAGGATGTATGCTTGCAGTGGATTAGTACTTCATCAAATAAATGACTATCTATGATTCAATATATGAGCAAAATACTAATGCTATTATTGACGAAGTCAATGATGGCTAAATAAGCAAAGACTATAATCACTTCTCAATAAAGCATAAAGGACAATAGCATTCAATGTAATCAATTCAAACCA
>NZ_JANRML010000075.1:0-797 GCF_026930265.1 Corynebacterium pilbarense | reverse complement strand
CATTACAATATGTTTTGCTAGATCAGTTGGTTAAAACTTGCCTTATTAAGTAAGAGGTCTTGAGTTCAAGTCTCTCTTTTGTTACTTTTTTTTTGAAAAAAAAAAGTTCATGCTAAAAATTGTAAAGTGCATTTCACTTCAAGTATAAAAGTGAATCACTATAAGTAGCTTTATATTTTAGAGTTATTTTGCATGCAATTTTTCTGTTATAAGGTAACCTCATTGTAAAAGTGATCCCCACTTCTCTTTATAAAAGTGGGTCACTTCATGAGCAACTTATTTGTAAAAGTGAGGTTATTACAATGAGGGGTATCACCAAGTGGACCAACTTCTACTTTCCATGTGGCTCTTTGGTTATCGTTTATGCCTTTTTTTTAAAGGGCATAATTTCACATCCGAAGTCCATTTTCAGTGCCGTTTTTTTTAAAACCGCACAACTTTTCAAGATCTTTCCATCCAGATCATTAGTTTCAGGTTTTAAATCTGCATTATCTACATATTTAATATGGCTTCTACAAGTACTGTCATGCTTACCAGCGACAACTACTTCCAATGGAGATCCCATATGGAAGATTTATTAAGAAGTAAAGGATTGTACCAGATTACCTTGGGAAAGGAAACAACACCCATTGATGTTGATAAGAAAGTCAAATGGGCTAATAGGAATGACGAAGCATGTGGACTAATTGGAATGTCCATCTCTCCCAATTTAAGGTTCCACCTTCAAGGAATTGATGACACCGAAGAAGCTTGGAACATGATTGAATCTGTGTTTGGTAAACTCAATATTATTCGAG
>NZ_JANRML010000074.1:0-812 GCF_026930265.1 Corynebacterium pilbarense | reverse complement strand
GTTTCAGAGATGAATCCCGAAATCCGGCAGAGGTCGTACCTTCCGCGCATAGGGGTTTGGGTTCGAATGGAGGAAGATCCCCCACCCACGGCTCAGCTCGGTGCTTATATTTGCATGCACCAGGGTTGACACTTGTCACCCTGGGAACTGCATGCGTTCCACAGCGTGCATCCCCTTTGCACGTTCCCTCCCTTGCCAGGAACTTAGGATAAAATAAATGCACATGTCTCTTTTTTTTAGAAATAATATTAAAATATTATTCCAGGCCTAAGCCCCCTAGGCTTAGCCCCTAGGCTCATCACTCAGCCCCTTTCCCACCTTCCAGCCCCTAATCCCTTGCCCACTCTGTGGACGCTCAGTCCCCCATCACTCATTCATCGTGGTCGGTCTGCACTGGCGGTGTTTATATTTTATTAATTGATCTGCATACATACAAGTACATCAACAGGCTCCTGGCCTTCAACACTTAGGCTCCCTGGCCTAACAAACACATAAGCCTTCCAGCTTATACAAAACTTGGCTCACTAGCCTATAGAACACATTTACAATTCATTGCATATATCATGATCTGTAACGGGGCTCGGCCTTGGGGACACTACAATCCCCCTCCCCTTATTTTTCCATTGTCCTCAGTGCAACTTACATTGCCTCTGCGTGTCCTTCAAAATTTTCAAAAAGATGCGGGTACTCTACCCGCATAACATCTGCATACTTCAATGTCGTGTCCTCAGGACCGTACCAGGTCCACTGGACCTTTACAAGCTCTATAGCTCGATTCGAAGTTTTTTTCTCTTCTGGTCCAATATGCGCAC
>NZ_JANRML010000073.1:0-812 GCF_026930265.1 Corynebacterium pilbarense | reverse complement strand
GTTGGAAAAGAGAAAAATCATCGATCCAACTGTAAACTCAACTTTGTATCTGGAATCAATAAACGGTACAAGAAAACAAGAAATGCAGTCATTTTGATTAAAGTATTCTCCAAGGAAATAATTGTTTCCATCATCGAAGAAAGAGCTGAGAAATCCAAATTCATTGATTGAAATTCAATTACATTTGTTGGATCATGTTGTCATCAATGACAAACCATTGGCATCAATGACAACATGATCCAACAATCTCCCCCTTTGGCATTGATGGCAACAAAGGCACCTAAATTCTTTTCTCCCCCTTTGACATCAATGTCAAAGAAAACATTCTCCCCCCTGAGCTGTTGTAGTATTTTTCGGAGGTATCAGATATTCAACCAACACATACTCCCCCTAACAGGATGGACTCTCTTAGGTGTGATACGGGATGACACCCAGCTTCTGTCGGAGATATTCAAATGGTGTCTTGGCTAGGGGTTTAGTAAAGATGTCTGCAATTTGTTCTGTAGTTGGAATGTAATGGACATAAACAACCTGATTGGTGACCTACTCTCTCAGAAAATGGTATTTTATGGGAATATGCTTGGTCTTGGAGTGGAATACAGGATTCTTGGACACACTGATGGCACTAGTGTTATCACAATGAATTGGGATCGGTGCAGTATATTTTACCTCTAAGTCTGCAAGTGTCTGAATCATCCATAATACCTGTGTGCAATAGGTAGCAGCAACAATGTACTCTGCCTTTGTGGTTGATAAAGATATGGAACCCTGCTTTTTACTAAGACAGGATACTAAGGAGTCACCCAGGAAGA
>NZ_JANRML010000072.1:0-828 GCF_026930265.1 Corynebacterium pilbarense | reverse complement strand
GAATTTCATGGGATGAATTTTCACTTTTGGGTGTCTTCTCTATTACGGAATTTTTCATTACTTCCATGATCTTAGCTTCCATTGAATCCATCTTAGTATCCAACTTAGATTCCATTGAATCCATCTTCTTTTGTAGTTCATTTATGTCCCTATGAATTTATTCACCTTCATCAAGAGTCCAATTAGGATTTTCTGGAGGCTTATTTGGTGTAGAAGGTCCCTTTTTGGGTGGCATGTTGGCCAAGTATCACTTTTGAATCTTGATTTTGAGGTGGTTCTGCTAGACAATATTTCTTCTGTTGTATCTCCCAAGTTTTGGCCCTTCTGGGTATGAAACTTTATTTTATGTAGTTCTCTAATATTTCTTCTCTGCAATGCCACAGGTCTGATCAAAATTGGATGTGCCAAGTGGAATTTACGGTAACTTCCCCACAACTTGCTGATTTTTGGCCTTTCCAGGAGATCTCACTTGTATAGTGTGCCCCGCACAAAATAATTGATATAAAATTCTGAAACTTGCACCAATAATACTACAGACTGTCCACGATCCAATGAAACAAGTCCCACTCAATTTGGATACTCTAGGAAGAATTTATGATTGTTTTACCTGGAACACCTTCTTGAGACTAGCCAATAGGACTAGTCAGATACCCTATCTTACACAGGGTGTATCTACAAATTTAAGATGACCCAGAAGCTGAAATTTTTACCATAGATACCTTACTAATTTCTGTAAATATCCTCCAGAGTTCAGGGTCTGAAACATTACATAAATTTTTTTATAGCGAAACTGCCACAATGACTCATTTCAGGATGATTCCAGAACCC
>NZ_JANRML010000007.1:0-123219 GCF_026930265.1 Corynebacterium pilbarense | reverse complement strand
TCAACAATGACGCGACTGACCTGTCAAGGATCACAACGCCTTCCGCAGGCACACCCCGTCAAATATGTCGTGACCTCAGACACCCTTAGCTCCACAATTCGATAAAACCCCTGGTCATGTTTGGCCAGGGGTTTTGTTGTATCTGCCCTGGTAGGTGCACTATTCCTGGTGCTGTTGCAAAGTTGGGCGGAGAGCCGAGACGACCCAGTTTCTCATTTCCTGATGGCCGCTGCGTGCCGGCGTTCTCAGGCCGTCTCGAAGGCCCGGTTGACGATCACCGCGTCCGGATTGGGGTGCCCATAAGCAAACATCGTGCCCTGACCTTTCCGCAATGAATGCATCGCTTCCATCCCTTTCAACGTCCGGTGGGCAGACGTCCGATTTTTGAACGCCCCCTTCGGTCCCAGGATTCGTTTCAACCGGCCATGATCTCCCTCGAGAACGTTGTTCAGGTATTTCACCTGACGGTGCTCCACCGTCTGAGGGCAGATTCCCTCCGCCTTCAGCTCGGAGATCGCCTTGGCCAGGGAGGGTGCCTTATCTGTATTAATTACCCGCGGGGAACCGGCTGTCGTATTCGATCGCAGCGTCTTGGCCAGGAAACGCTTGGCCGCCGCGACATTGCGCTTCGGAGAGAGATAAAAGTCCAGGGTCTGCCCACCGGCGGTAATAGCCCGGTAGAGATAGCACCACGTGCCGCCGACCCGAATATAGGTCTCATCCACCCGCCAGGACCGGGCCTGCCAGTCGGGTACCTGCCGGTACCACCGAGTGTGCTTATCCAACTCAGGGGCGTATTTCTGCACCCAGCGGTAGATCGTGGTGTGATCGACTGGCACACCCCGCTCGGTCATCATCTCTTCGGGATCGCGGTAGCTCACGCCGTAGCGGCAGTACCACCGCACCGCCCACAGGATGATTTCACGGGGGAAATGCCGACCGGAGAAGATGCCCATGGCCGTGATTATTTCACGCCGGTCTTTCTACTGCCCCAACTTTGCAATAGCACCCTAAAGCGTATGCCGTGCCATATGCCTAAACATACGGCATGTACTGTGGGGCGTATATTCACCCGCCCCATCGCGGTAGCTATGCGTTTTTCAACGCCCGATACACCGTAGGGCTTGAACGGAATTCATGTAGGCGCAATCAGGGGCTATAAAGTATCGCATTACTTGCATCCAAACCTGTACATTCAGAGAATTGCCTTGGACTGGCGGTAACAGGTACCAGATATGCGTTCGTAAAATTCGCGCGCGTTAATGTCGCTCCACGAAGGTCTGACTCGCTAAGAATTGCGTTCGTAAAATCTGCGTCGGTGAAATCTGCCGATTTCAAGTTAGCCCATGCCACCATGGAGCCGCGAAACGAGCATCCTTTGCATATGCTTCCTTCGAGATTGATATCCGTCAGGTCATAGTTGGACATATCTTTCCCGGAAATGTCTTTCCCAGCGAGCTCCGTGGCCCACGATTGAGGCATCGTTTTGTACATTTGCTATTTAATCTGCGGTGAATTGATAATCCATTGCGGGCAACGGCCTTGGTAGTCAAGACAGTGGGTGGTTGCAACAGCACCATCTTATCGGGGTGTGTGCCCTTGACTGCCGCGTCTGGTGCGCGCCGGATGCCGCAGAGGTAGTGGATGGTGCCGTCTGCCTCCTCGTGGTGGATGATGTGGCGCAGTGGGGTGCGCTCCTCGGGTGCCCGCCGCGCCGGGCTGGTAGTGGTTTTTGGGGAAAGCATGGGGTGCTCCTCGGGTCGGTTTTCGGTGCGATAAGCAACAGTTACGCAACAGATGCGGGCTCAATGGTTGTAAATAGTGCGTCTACCGGCGGGTTAATGGTTATCGTCGTGGAGCCCCCTTAGCTCCACTTGATTGCGGGACCCGGTCGAATACGGCCGGGTCCCGTTACGTTTTGCCGATCGGCAAAGCTGCCTCCCGTTGAAACTCAGGCATAAAGGAGCAGCTGAAGTGGAAGATTCGTTGGGCGCGCAGAAGATCCGTCGCGCGGTGCTGATTGTGGCGCTGTTGAACCTGGCCTACTTCTTCGTGGAGTTTGCCGGTGCGGTGGCCATTGGGTCGGCGTCCCTGTTCGCGGACTCCGCCGACTTTCTCGAGGACACCGCGATCAACCTGCTGGTGTTCTTCGCCGTGGCGTGGCCGGCCGCGCGCCGTCGCACCGCGGGTAGCGTGCTCGCAGCGCTGATCCTCATCCCGGCGGTGGCTGCGATTGTCACCGTCGTCACCAAGATCATGAACCCGGTCGCACCGTCGCCGGAGGGCCTGACCGGCATCGCGGTCGGTGCCCTGGTGGTCAACGTGGTTTGCGCGATCTTGCTGATGCAGCTGCGCGGTGAAGGCTCATCGCTCGCCACCGGCGCTTGGCTGGCCGCGCGCAACGATGCGTTGGCCAACCTGCTCATCATCGCCGCCGGACTGCTCACTTTCGTGTGGGGAGACCGCCTGGTTCGACATCGTCGTCGGCGCGATCATCGCCGCGATCAACCTCTCCGCCGCCAAGGAAGTCTGGGAGGCATCCCGCGAGGAGCACGACTCTGTCGAGGAGGCTTTCGCGGACATGGACGACGACTAAACGCCGCCTAGACGCGCCTTAAGCCCACACTCCGGACGCTCCGCGGCGCCAGGTGCCCACCAAGTTGGTGTCGACGATGCCGGTGGATTCCATCAGCGCGTACATAGTCACCGGCCCCACGAAGGTGAAGCCGCGCTTCTTCAAGTCCTTCGCCAGTTGCTCGGACTCTGCCGAGCGCGTCGGCACCTCCGCCATCGTACGTGGCACCGGCGTGTGTTCCGGCTGGTAGGACCATACGAACTCGCCCAGGTGCGTGCCCTGTTCCCGCAGGTTGAGCGTTGCCTGGGCGTTTTTCACTGCTGCTTCGAGTTTGCGCCGGTTGCGGATCAAGGAAGCGTCGTCAAGCAAATGCTCGATGCTCATCCCCGCGACCTCCTCTGGGTCGAAACCGCGGAACGCCGCGCGCAGCGCCTCGCGCTTCTGCAGGATCAGCCGCCAGGACAACCCCACCTGGAAGCCCTCGAGGCAGACGCGCTCGAACATGCCCTGCTCGTCGGTGACGGGCATGCCCCATTCGGTGTCGTAGTACTCGCGCAAAAGCGGGTCGGTGGCCGCCCACGGTGGGCGCGCCAGCCCGTCGTCGCCGATGACGGGCCAGCCGGATTCGGGATCGGTCTCTGGGGTGGTGTGAAAATCAGTCATATGTATTGGACTCAGTTCTACCTCGTTTGGTTCCACGGGTACGCTAATCGGCATGAATAGGCCCGCCGTGCGCGACTTCGCGCTGCTTGTACTCCGGCTCGTGCTGGGCGCGGTGTTTGTGGCGCACGGCTACAACCACTGGTTCGAGATGGGCATGGCCGAAACCGGCCGCCAGTTCGCGGCACTCGGGGTGCCGCAGCCACAGCTGTCCGCCTACCTCACCGGCACCGTCGAGCTCATCGGCGGCGCGTTTTTGGCAGTGGGGCTCTTAACGACGATCACCGCGTCGCTCCTCGCCCTTACCGTTTTAGCCGCCGGGTACTTCGTGCACCTGGACAACGGCTTTTTCATCGAGGCCGGGGGAGTGGAGTACACGCTCGTGCTCGCCGCCGCGCTGTTTATCATCACCGTCTTCGGCACCGGTCGTGCCAGCCTGGACGGGGTGCTCACGCGTGGTTAGCCACGAGGAGGTCCAAGCGGCGCTGTCCGCGCGCATCGACGGCGAGAAAGCTGAACTCGACGACGCCATCGTCGACGCCCACGTGTCCGGCTGCGCGGAGTGCCGGGCGTTTTTGGACCGTAGTCTGGCCCTGTCCCAGTCACTCGGTGGGGACAGCGCAATGGCTCCGCCGCAGGACTTGTCTGCCGCGATTCTCGCGGGCGTGGATAACGAGTGGCGCCGCTTCGCCCGCCGCCGCGAACTCGGCATGGGCGTGGGGCGTGTGATGCTCGGCGTTATGGCCGTGGTGTGGGTGTTGTGGGCCGTGCGCCTGATCCTCTCCGGCGGCGAGGAACCGATCGTGGCATCCGCGGCGTCCGTGCGCTTCGGCGTGGCGCTGGCGTTGGGCTTTACCGCTTGGCGCCCGCAGCAGATCCCGGGCGTGGTGCTGATTGTGGGCACGATGTTCACCTTCACCGTCGGATTCGCGGTGCGCGATTTCGTGCTGGGTACCGGCGCGTTCGAGCTCGCCGGGGTGCTCATCCCGCTGCTGAGTTTGGTGGCGCTGGTATGGACCTGGGTGGCCGACCGGGGTGGGGCGTGGCGCCGGGCGTGGCAGATGCTCGACGCCCGGCCGTACTAACTACTTCCAGCTGGGCAGCCACATGATGGATTCGTACCAGGCGTCCGGGATCTTAAGGCCGTAGAGGATGGGCGACCAGTAGATGAAGCTGGCCACCACCAGAGCGATGTAGACCACGGTGGCGAGCTGGCCCCAGCGCATCTCAAAGCCTGCAACCTTGTTCACCCAGGGCCACGTCACAGCTCCGCCCTTCTTGGCCAGGTTGCCCAACGCCAAGGCCAGCAGCACCGCGGTAAACGGCACCATTGCGGCGGCGTAGAAGAAGTACATCTGGCGGTCGAAGGCGGCCAGCCACGGCAGGAAGCCTGCGGCGAACGCGATCACCGGCACTATGACGCGGAAGTCCTTGCGGGTCAGCCACACCCAGCACGCCCACAGCAGCACCGGCACGGTCAGCCACCAGATGGCGGGGGTGCCGAACATGTAGATCATTTCGCGGCACTTGCCGTCGCCGGGCGCAATGGAGCACTCCAGATCGGTGGCGGAGTAGTAGAGGATCGGTCGCGCCGAGACCAGCCAGGCCCACGGCTTGGAATCCCAGGGGTGGGAGTGGCCGGAGGACGACGTCAGCGAGGCGTGGAAGTTCAGCACAGAGAAGTGGTAGTAGAACCAGCCGGCGATCGGCTCGGGCAGGTTGGCCAGCCAGGGCCAGTCGGAGCCGGCGATGGTGCCGTCGGTAAGCGAGTGGCGGTACACGGAGGTCTCAGAGGCGAACCAGGCGCGCCAGGACCATAGGTACAGCACGGCGGGGATGAGCACGATGGAGGCGAGTGCCGACGGGACGTCGCGAAGCAGGGTGCCCGAAATCGGCTTCTCCACGCCGTAGCGGCGGCGCAGGAACAAGTCCCAGAACGACGAGAGAAGGCCGAAGAACATGATGTAGTACAGGCCGGACCACTTCACCGATAGCGTGAGACCGAGCAGCACGCCGGTGGCGAAGCGCCACCAGCGAAAGCCCATGCGCGGGCCGAACGGGCCCGCGTCCTCGAGCTTGCCGGCCAGCCACGCGTCGTGCCAGCGGTGGTGCACCTCGCGCATGTCGCCGGCCAGGGTCCACGCCGCCATCACCACGAACAGCACCTGGAAGACGTCGAGCATGCCGAATTTGGCGGAGACCAGCAGGACGCCGTCGAAAAGCGCGATGATGCCCGCGATGATCGCAATGTTGGTGGACTGGCTCACGCGCCGCGCGAGCAGGAACACGAACACGATCACGGCGGTGCCGAACAGGCCGGTCATGAGGCGCCAGCCGAGCGGGGAGTAGCCGAAGAGGATCTCGCCCAGCGCGAGCAGCTGTTTGCCCAGCGGCGGGTGCACAACCAGCCCGTAGCCGGGGTTGGACTCGATGCCGCCCAAGACCGGGTTGAACCAGCTTTCCACCATGTCCCAGGCCTGCGGCACGTAGTGCTTCTCGTCGAATACGGGGGTGCCGGAGCTGGTCGGCTGCACCAGCCCGATAAAGCGGGTGAGCAGCGCCAGCACACCGATCACGGAGGCGGCGATGGTGTCGCGGCGAGTCCACGGCACAGTCACGGGTGCCTCGGGCGCAGGCTGGGCGGGCCGCAGGGAACGCGTCGTTACTGGTGCCGCCGCGTCGGCGTCAGACGGCGGCCCGGCGGGGTTCGGGGTGCTCGCGATAGTGGTCACGACGCAAGATATTAGCGCCTTGAGCGTAAGCTCCCGTGGTATGTCCGCCGAGCAAGACAACCTGACACAGAACCTCCCGGCCGGAGTTGTGCTCGCGGCCACCCCGCTTGGTAACGCGGCAGATGCGTCGCCGCGGCTGGCGCAAGCGCTCGCGGCCGCGGACGTGATCGCCGCAGAAGACACACGCCGCACGCGCGCGCTCGCCGCGGCGCTCGGCGTGGAAATCGTTGGGCGTGTGGTGTCCAACTTCGACCACAACGAAGAATCGAGGGTGCGGGAGCTTCTCGACGCCGCACGCGCCGGCACCGTCGTCGTTGTCACCGACGCCGGCATGCCGCTGGTGTCGGACCCCGGCCACTCCATCGTCGCTGCGGCCCACGACGCCGGCATCCCCGTCACCTGCATCCCGGGCCCCTCCGCGGTCACCACGGCCCTGGCACTGTCGGGGCTCAACGTGGGCCACTTCATTTTCGACGGCTTCGCGCCGCGGAAGACCGGCGCGCGCCGCGCGTGGTTGGAAGCGCTCGTGCACGAGCGCCGCGCCGTGTGCTGTTTCGAGTCGCCGCACCGCATCGAGCAGTTGCTTGCCGACGCCGCGGACGTCCTCGGCACCGAACGCCGCGCCGCCGTGTGCCGCGAGCTGACCAAAACCTACGAGGAGGTTAAACGTGGCACGCTGGGGGAGCTCGCCGAGTGGGCGGCCGGCGGCGTGCGAGGGGAGATCACGCTGGTGATCGAAGGCGGCACCGGGCAGCAGGCCGAACCCGAGGACTTGGTCGGTCTGGTGCTGGAGCTGGTCGACGGCGGCCAGCGCATGAAAGATGCGGCGAAACAGGTGGCGAAGCAGCACGGAGTGAAGGTCGGAGACCTCTACGATGCCGCGTTGGATGCGCGAAGCTGACGTCGATAGGCAAAAGTTCCTCGCGCGCTGGCTAGCACAATGGTGTGATCTGCGCTAGCCTGCTTGGGTTCTAGAAAAACCCTGAAAATTTGCGAGGAGAACTATATGTCTCAGCGTGATCTCCAAAGGGATCCCCACGATCCTGATGTGGAGCCGCGGAGTACGGATCCCATCAAGACTGAAAAATCTTCCGCAGTCGGCGAGATCGCCGCACTGCTGCGCGCAGACCGCGACGGCGCGCAACCCGATTACACAGACCCAGAGGAAAGCGTCGTTAGCGAAGCCGACGCAGAAGACGCCCCGATCAACTGGGGCACCGTCATTCCTCTGGCAGTGATTGTCGCGGCGATCGTCGGCTGGGGCCTTGCCGCCCCCGACAACTTCTCTAACTTCGCGGATGCCGCCTTCGGCTGGGTCATCGACAACCTCGGCTGGGCCTTCGTCCTCGGCGGCACCATCTTCGTCGCCTTCGTCATCGTCATCGCGGCATCGAACTTCGGCACCATCCGCCTCGGCACCGCCGACGAGCGTCCGGAGTTCAAGACAACCTCGTGGATCGCCATGATGTTCGCCGCCGGCATGGGCATCGGCCTGATGTTCTACGGCGCTGCCGAGCCGCTGGCGATGTACCTCGACGGCGTGCCGGGCCACGACGAGCACGAAGTCGGCACCGCGATGGCGCAGACCATGTTCCACTGGACGCTGCACCCGTGGGCCGTCTACGCCATCATCGGCCTGGCCATCGCGTACTCGACGTTCCGCCTCGGCCGCAAGCAGCTGTTGTCCAGCGCGTTCATCCCGCTGATCGGCGAGAAAGCAGCCAACGGCTGGCTGGGCAAGCTCATCGACGCCTTCGCCGTCTTCGCCACCATCTTCGGCACCGCCTGCTCCCTGGGCCTCGGCGCGCTGCAGATCAGCTCCGGCCTGGAAGCCTCCGGTTTCGTGGACAACCCGTCCACCAAGCTGACCATCGGCATCGTTTCCGTGCTCACCCTCGCATTCCTGCTATCGGCAATGTCGGGTGTGTCCAAGGGCATTCAGTGGCTCTCTAACACCAACATGGTCATCGCTGCTGTGCTGGCGGTCTTCGTGTTCGTGTTTGGCCCGACCGTGGCGCAGCTGAACATGCTGCCGACCGCTGTTGGTAACTACCTGCAGAACTTCTTCGAAATGGCAGCCCGCACCGCTGAGAGCTCCGACGGCCAGGCCGGCGAGTTCCTCTCCGGCTGGACCATCTTCTACTGGGCATGGTGGATCTCCTGGTCCCCGTTCGTGGGCACCTTCCTCGCACGCATTTCCCGCGGCCGAACCGTGCGCGAGTTCTGCCTCGGTGTGATGCTGGTTCCGGCTGGCCTGTCCACCGTGTGGTTCGCCATCTTCGGCGGCACCGCTATCAAGATGGAGCAGGCTGGCGAGTCCATCGTCGGCGGCGGCTCCAACGAAGAACAGCTGTTCAACCTGCTGCACGCGCTGCCGGGCGGCTACGTTGTTGGCGTGTTTGCGCTGGTACTGCTGGGCACCTTCTTCATCACCTCCGCGGACTCCGCGTCGACGGTGATGGCATCTATGACCCAGTCCGGCAAGACCGAGCCGAAGCCGTGGCTCGCCGCAATGTGGGGCTTGGCCACCGCATTCGTCGGCCTGACGCTTCTGATTTCCGGCGGCTCGGACGCGCTGAACTCGCTGCAATCCGTGACCATCGTGGCCGCAACGCCGTTCTTGATCATCCTGATCGTGCTGATGTTCGCGATTGTCAAGGACATGTCCAACGACACGATCTACCTGGACAAGAAGGAGCAGGAGCGCTTCGCCCGCCAGCTGGCCATCGAGCGCCGCATGCACCGCGACCAGCAGCAGCTGGAAGCCCGCAAGGCGCAGGTCAAGGAGATGCTCAAACCGCGTTCCCGCTAGGAGCGTTTGCTTGACGACGTTCTAAAGTTGCGCCCCGCTTAAGCAGTGCAGTGCTTGAGCGGGGCATAACTTATGCTGAGAGCCATGACTTCTTCCGAGACCAACAACAACGTTCTTGTGTGCGTTGCGTGGCCGTACGCCAACGGCCCGCGCCATATCGGCCACGTCGCAGGCTTCGGCGTGCCCTCCGACGTCTTCGCCCGCTACCAGCGAATGTCCGGCAAGAACGTGCTCATGGTCTCCGGCACCGACGAGCACGGCACCCCGCTTTTGGTGCAGGCCGATAAGGAAGGCGTGACCGTCAAGGAGCTGGCGGACCGCTACAACAAGCAGATCGTGGAGGACCTGGCGGGCCTGGGTCTGTCCTACGACCTGTTCACCCGCACCACCACCCGCAACCACTACGCGGTGGTGCAGGAGTTGTTCCGCGGCCTGAACGAGAACGGGTACATGATCCGGGAGACCACCCAGGGCGCGATTTCCCCGTCGACAGGCCGCACGCTTCCGGACCGCTACATTGAGGGCACCTGCCCGATCTGCGGCGCCACCGACGCGCGCGGCGACCAGTGTGACACCTGCGGCAACCAGCTCGACCCGGCGGACCTGATCAACCCGGTGTCCAAGATCAACGGCGAGACGCCCGAATTCATTGAGACCGAGCACTTCATGCTCGACCTTCCCGCACTGCACGACGCGCTGGAGCAGTGGCTTACCACCCGCGAGGACTGGCGCCCGAATGTGCTGAAGTTCTCCCTGAACCTGCTGGAGGATATGCGCCCGCGCGCTATGACCCGCGACATTGACTGGGGTATCCCGATCCCGGTGGAGGACTGGCAGGACAACCCGTCGAAGAAGCTCTACGTCTGGTTCGACGCCGTCGTGGGCTACCTGTCTGCATCGATTGAGTGGGCGCACCGCTCCGGCAACCCGGAGGCCTGGAAGGACTTCTGGCAGGACCCGGCCACCGAGGGTTACTACTTCATGGGCAAGGACAACATCACCTTCCACTCCCAGATCTGGCCGGCGGAGCTGCTCGGCTACGCGGGCAAGGGCGCGAAGGGCGGCACGGTCCGCGAGCTCGGCGAGCTGAACCTGCCCACCGAGGTCGTCTCCTCCGAGTTCCTCACCATGTCCGGCTCCAAGTTCTCCTCGTCCAAGGGCGTGGTCATCTACGTCAAGGACTTCCTCGCCGAGTTCGGCCCGGACCCGTTGCGTTACTTCATCGCCGTGGCCGGCCCGGAGAACAACGACACGGACTTCACCTGGGACGAGTTTGTCCGCCGCGTGAACAACGAGCTGGCGAATGGCTGGGGCAACCTGGTCAACCGCACCGTGTCCATGGCGCACAAGAACTTCGGCCAGGTCCCAGCACCCGGCCCGCTCGAGGCGTCCGATGAGCGCATCCTCGACCTCGCAGCTGAGACCTTCACCACCGCAGGCGAGGCCCTGGGCAAGGCGCACTTCAAGTCCGCGATCACGAAGATCATGCACGTCGTCGGCGAGGCCAACGCCTACATCGCCGAGCAGGAGCCGTGGAAGCTGGCCAAGGACGACTCCCAGCGCGAGCGCCTGGCTACCGTGCTGTGGACCGCGCTGCAGGTCGTCTCCGACTGCAATGCCATGCTCACCCCGTTCTTGCCGCACACCGCGCAGAAGGTCCACGAGACTTTGGGCCGCACCGGCATCTGGGCCGCCGAGCCGCGCGTCGAGGAGGTTGTGGACGACGAGGAGTTCAACCTCGTCGGCGCGGGCCTGCCGGAGAAGGGCCAGACCTACCTGACCATCACCGGCGACTACTCCCAGCAGCAGGCCGAGTGGAAGCGCGTGGATGTCACCCCGGGCACGGAGCTGTCCAAGCCGCAGCCGCTGATTGCCAAGCTGGACCCGGAGCTGGGTGAGACCGGCCCGGAGTGGGCGCCGGTGCAGTAGGGCCGCGCTCGACGGAGAAACCTACAAGAACTGCCCCAGGAACTTAGTCAGGGTGCCGGGTTCTTCGTCCTCGAAGCGCTGGTCCACAACAACGAGCGGGGCGGTGTATTTCTCGCCGGCGCTGCCGACGTCCTTGGCGACGACGAGGTCGGTGCCGTAGTCGTCGATAAGCAATTGCCACTGAAACCCCTCCCGCACGAGCGCCTGGCCGAGCGCGGTGCCGTAGAGGCGCGCGGTGTCGCCGCGGGGGAACGCGCGGCGCACGTCCGGCGGGAGCGCGAGGTAGTCGGCGAGTTCGGCCTCGAAGGACTCTACGATGTCCGCGGGCGAGCCGTTGATGCCGCGGCCGGCGGCTTCGGCCAGGTCGGCCTCGATTTGGGTGGTGGTGGCTGAGTCGATGTCTTCAAATGCCATAGGGTGCATCGTATGAGCAAAAAGAAACCGCGTCCCACACCTGTGCCCGCCGAGCCGATTGCTTCCCTGGTCGACGCGCACACCCACCTCGCGTCCTGCGGCGCGCGCACCAAGGATGAGGTGGACGCGTTCGTCGAGCGCGCCCTGGCCGCCGGCGTTGAGCGCATCTGCACCGTAGGCGACGGCCTCGACGAAGCGGAGCTCGCGCTTCAGGCCGCCCACCTCAACGAGCGCGTGTTCTCAGCGTGCGCGATCCACCCGACGCGGGCGCACGAGCTTGACCGCGACGCTCGCGCTCGCCTGACCGAGATGGCCGCCGATGAGCGTTGCGTGGCGGTGGGCGAGACCGGCATCGACACCTATTGGCTGAAGCACGACGCGGAGGGCACCGCGCCGCTCGAGGTGCAGGAGGAGGCGTTTCGCTGGCACATCGACCTAGCCTGTGAGACGGGCAAGGCGCTGATGATCCACAACCGCGAGGGCGACGCCGACATGATGCGCATTCTTGACGACGCCCCGCGGCCTGAGCACGTGATCCTGCACTGCTTCTCCTCGCCGTTGGATGTGGCGCGCGAGGCGATTGAGCGCGGCTATGTGCTCAGTTTCGCCGGCAACGTGACATTCAAGCGCAACGAGGAGCTGCGCGAGGCGGCGGCGCTGGCGCCGGTGGGGCAGCTGCTGGTGGAAACGGACGCGCCATACATGACGCCCGAGCCTTACCGCGGGGCGAGAAACGAGCCGTCGCTGATCGGGCACACCGCGAAGGTTGTGGCACAAGCGCGCCGCATGGAAGTGGCCGATGTGGCGCGTGAGATTGCAGAGACGTTCTCGCGGGTCTACGGGGTGTGACCTGGCACGTCCGTCCTTGAAACCCCGCGGGCGTTACCGTATCGTTACCCGGGTTATTAGCTGAAGCACCTTCAGCTGAGCCGACCCGTGAGGAAACACATGTCCCGTCAGATCAAGCGGATCAACCCGAAGAGCACCGCCACCAAGCGCGCTGTCGCCGGCACCGTCGCCGGCGCAGTCCTGGTCGGCGGCGCGGGCACGGCACTTGCCACCCAGAAGCAAGTCACCGTCGACGTCAACGGCGAGGAAACCAACGTGCGCACCTACGCCTCCGACGTGGCGGGCGCGCTTTCTTCCGCCGGTGTCGATGTCGCGCCGGAGGACCTGGTCTACCCGGCGCCGGGAGAGAGGCTGTCCAGCGGCGACACCGTCACCGTGCGCACCGCGAAGCCGGTCGCCGTGGTCATCGACGGTGTTGCACAGGAGATCACGTCCACCGCCGGCACCGTCGGCGAGCTGATCGAGCAAGCCGGCGTTGACGGCTACTCCGCGGTGGACGTGGACCGCGACCAGCCGGTCACCCACGGCATGAACCTGGACGTGACCACCCCGAAGATCGTCGCACTGCGCGACGGCGGGAACCTGACCTACGTCTCTGCCGCTGCGAAAACCGTCGGGGACTTGCTTGCCGCCCGCGGTGTCACCTTCGACACCGACGACCGCCTCAACGTCGCACTCACCGACGCCATCGAGCCCGGCATGGAGATCGTGCTCGACCGCGTCAGCACCGTGGATCGCCCGGAGACCGTCGTGGTGGAGGCCCCGGCCGAGTATGTGGACGACGACTCGCTCGACGAAGGCACCGAGGAGGTCCGCGAAAAGGGCGAGCAGGGCGAGACCGAGGTCATCCACCGCACCGTTACCGTCAACGGCAAGGTCGAGTCCGAAGGCGTGGCCGAAGAAAAGGAAGTGAAGAAGGCCAAGCCGGCGCTTATTGCCCGCGGCACCAAGCAGGCCGGCAACACCGGCGAGGCCGCGCCCGCGGTGGCCTCCGGCAGCGTGTGGGATTCGCTGGCGCAGTGCGAAGCCGGCGGCGACTGGTCCATCAACACCGGCAACGGCTTCTCCGGCGGCCTGCAGTTCACCCCGTCCACCTGGGCGGGCCACGGCGGTACCGCGTACGCGCCGAGCGCGCACCTGGCCACCCGCGAGCAGCAAATCGCCGTCGCCGAGCGCGTCCAAGCCTCCCAGGGCTGGGGTGCCTGGCCGGCCTGCACCGCGAGCCTGGGTATCCGCTAGATGGCGGGAGCGCAACTCCTCGGGCCAGCCGAGATCCGCGACCTCGCCGCCGAGCTGGACGTCACCCCGACGAAGAAGCTGGGGCAGAACTTCCTGCACGACCCCAACACCGTGCGCCGCATCGTCGCGGCGGCGGAGCTTTCTGCCGACGACCACGTCGTGGAGGTCGGACCGGGCCTCGGCTCGCTCACCCTGGGGCTGATCGACACCGCCGCGAGCGTGACCGCCCTCGAGATCGACCCGCGCCTGGCCGGGCGCCTGCCCACCACCGTGGAGGCGTTCGCCCCGGAGTACGCCGAGCGCCTCACAGTGATCAACACCGACGCGCTGAAGGTCGCCCGCGCCGACTTCGACGTCGCGCCGACCGCGCTGGTGGCGAATCTGCCCTACAACGTCTCGGTGCCGGTGCTGCTGCATTTGTTGGCGGAGTTGCCGTCGATACGCAGGGTGCTCGTGATGGTGCAAAAGGAAGTTGCCGACCGCCTTGCCGCGCAACCCGGCTCGAAGATTTACGGCGTGCCCAGCGTCAAAGCCGCGTTCTACGGCGACGTCTCGCGCGCCGGCACGATTGGCAAGCACGTGTTCTGGCCGGCGCCAAACATCGAGTCGGGGCTGGTGCGCATCGACGTCGCACCCGACGCCCCACGCGAGCTTCGCGACACCATCTTCCCGCTAGTCGACGCCGCATTCGCCCAGCGCCGCAAGACGCTGCGCTCCACGCTGGCCGGCATCTACGGCTCGGCCGCGGCCGCAGAGGACGCGTTGCGCGCCGCCGGCATCGACCCGGGCCTGCGCGGCGAGAAGCTCACCGTCGCGGACTTTATCCGCTTGGGGGAGGCCCGCCATGGTGCGTGAGATCGTCGCCTCCGCGCCGGGCAAGGTGAACCTGCACCTCGGCGTGGGTGAGGCGCGCACGGACGGCTACCACGACCTGGTCAGCGTCTTCCACGCGGTAGACCGGCGCGAGGTGGTGCGATTGCTTCCCGACGGCGACCCCGTGGCCGGCCCAGCAGTCGAGTCCATGCACACCACGTTTTTCGTGGATGAGCCGGACGAGGACATCGACGGACCGAACAACCTGGCGTGGCGCGCCGTCGAGGCCGTGGTGGCGCGCGCGGGCGTGGCGGTGCCGCGCGTTCGCATCGAGGTGGACAAGCATGTCTTCGTCGCCGGCGGCATGGCGGGCGGCTCCGCCGACGCGGCCGCCGCGCTGGTAGCGGCCAACGCGCTCGTGACCCAGTTCGGCGAGCCGCTGCCGGACGAGGCGCTGCACGAGATCGCGGCGTCGCTCGGCGCGGACGTGCCCTTCTCGCTCATGGGCGGCACGGCGCTTGGCACAGGCCGTGGCGACAAGCTGGTCGAGATGCTCTCGCGCGGCCGGCTGCACTGGGTGTTCATCAACCCCAAGATCGGGATCAACACCGGGGGAGCGTTCTCGCTTCTCGACGACCTCCGGCACGGCAACCCCGCCCTCGTGCCGCATTTGGACGCCACCGAGCTGTCCCAGGCGCTGACCTCCGGCGACGTGGCGCGCGTCGCCGCCGCGCTGCACAACGACCTGGAAGCGCCCGCGTTGTCGATGCGGCCGGTGCTCAAGCGCGTGCTCGATGCAGCAGCAGACGCGGGCCGCCGCGCGATCGTCTCCGGCTCCGGGCCCACCGTGGCCGTGCTCTGCGACGACGCCGACGCCGCGCGGTTTGCCGCCGAGCACTTGGCGGAGCAGTTCGACGGCTACGAGATCTTCGTCGCCGAAGGCCCGGACCACGGCGCGGTGGTGGAGAAGGTGGGTTAACCGGAGGCGTCGTCACGCTTGCGCCTGCGTAAGATTGCAAGCCATATGGCTAACCTGATCAACCTGGAAAACGTCTCCAAGACTTGGGGGCTGAAAACGCTTCTCGACGGGGTCTCGCTCGGCGTGCAGACCGGCGAGCGCATCGGCATCGTCGGCGTCAACGGCGGCGGCAAAACCACCCTGCTGGAAGTGCTCACCGGCATCGAGCCGCCAGACGCAGGGCGCGTCTCGCACACCTCGGATCTGCGCATGGCGGTGGTGACGCAGCGGTTCACGCTGGATAGCGCGCTCACGGTCAGCCAGGCCGTCGTCGAGCCGCTGGGCCTGCAGACCTTCGAATGGGCCTCCAACGCCCGCGTGCGCGAGGTGCTCCAAGGCACTGGTGTGGCGGAGCTTGGCCTGGACACCCCGGTGGGGCAGCTCTCCGGCGGCGAGCGGCGCCGCGTCAACCTCGCCGCCGCGCTCGTGCAGGACCTGGACCTGGTGGTGCTGGACGAGCCGACCAACCACCTCGACGTCGAAGGCGTGCAATGGCTCGCCGACCACCTGCTCTCGCGCAAGGTCGCGGTTGTGGTGGTCACCCACGACCGCTGGTTCCTCGACACCGTGGCCACACTGACGTGGGAGGTGCACGACGGCACCGTGGATGTCTACGAGGGCGGCTACAACGACTGGACCTTCGCGCGCGCCGAGCGCGCCCGCCAGGCCGACGCCATCGAGCAGCGCCGCCAGAACCTCGCCCGCAAGGAGCTGGCGTGGCTGCGCCGCGGCGCACCGGCGCGCACCTCCAAGCCGCGCTACCGCATCGAGGCCGCCGAAGCCCTGATCAAGGACGTCCCACCCCCGCGCGACACCGTCGAACTCATGGCCTTTTCCAAGCAGCGCCAGGGCCGCGTGGTCATCGAGCTCGAGGACGCGCGCATCGACGCCCCGGACGGCCGCACGCTGGTCGACCACCTCACCTGGCGCCTCGCGCCGGGCGAGCGCATCGGCTTAGTCGGTGTGAACGGCTCCGGCAAAACCACCCTGCTGCGCTCCTTGGCCGGCGAGTACCCGCTCGCAGCCGGCAAACGCATCGAGGGGCAGACCGCCCGCATCGGCTGGTTGCGCCAAGAACTCGACGACCTCGACCCGGAGCGCCGCGTCATCGACGCCGTCGAGGACGTGGCCACCTACATCTCCCTCGGCAAAAAGGAACTGTCCGCCTCACAGCTCGCCGAACGCCTCGGCTTCTCGCCGAAGCGCCAACGCACCCCCGTGCGCGACCTCTCCGGCGGCGAGCGCCGCCGCCTCCAACTCACCCGCGTGCTCATGAGCGAGCCGAACGTTTTGCTTCTCGACGAGCCCACGAACGACCTCGACATCGACACCCTCCAAGAGCTGGAAAACCTCCTCGACTCCTGGCCCGGCACCCTGGTGGTCATCTCCCATGACCGCTACCTGATCGAGCGCATCGCCGATAACACCTACGCGCTGTTCGGCGACGGCAAGCTGACCAACCTGCCCGGCGGCATCCAGCAGTACTTGGACACCCGCGCCGACCAGGCCCGCACTGCTGGTGTGCTGGATCTGGGGGAGGGGAAACCGGAGGGCGTCGAGAAGCAGATGAGCTCCCAGGAAGAGCGCGAGCTGCAGAAGAAGATGAAGGCGCTCGAGCGCAAGATCGCCAAGGAAAACGAGCGGGCCGAAGCCCTCGAGGCCGAGATCGCCGCGCTTTCCGAAGCCGGCGACTTCGACGCCATTGGCGCCAAGACCAAAGAGCTCAACGCCG
Organism: Corynebacterium pilbarense; assembly: GCF_026930265.1. NCBI lineage: Bacteria > Bacillati > Actinomycetota > Actinomycetes > Mycobacteriales > Corynebacteriaceae > Corynebacterium > Corynebacterium pilbarense. The sequence goes on along the minus strand of NZ_JANRML010000007.1, from coordinate 106,446 downwards.
TGAAGGACGCCCGCGAGGAACTCGAGATGGAATGGCTCGAACTCGGCGAACAGCTCGAAAGCTAGGGTGGGTCCCATGATTTTGATCAACGTGCGATTCAAGCCCCTGCCCGAACACGTCGAGAACTTCCGCGAGCTGGTCAAGGACTTCACCGACGCCTCCCGCGCCGAAGAAGGCAACATCTTCTTCGACTGGTACCGCAACGAAGACAACCCCGACGAATACCTGCTCATAGAGGCATTCCAGGACGACGCCGCCGAAGCCCACGTCAACTCCGACCACTTCAAGGCCGCCCAGGAATTCTTCCCCACGATCCTGAAAGAGACCCCCACCATCATCAACACCCTCATCGAGGGCAAGACCGAGTGGGATCAGATGGCGGAGTTCAAAGTCTCCTAGGGGGAGCCTCAGTGGGGCGCAATGTTTCCTGGAGCGCATTCATGGCTTAATATCTCCCCCGTCACAATTTCCTAGAACGTGAAAGGGGTGTCCCCAGTGACCGCTCCAGATCCGACCCAGAGTGGGTCCACCGCGGCCGACGCGCCCGCGAAACCACCAGCCGCGGCGAGGGGGATCGGCCCCATGATCGGCGCCATCTTCCTCATGGCCACCTCGGCCATCGGCCCCGGCTTCCTCACCCAAACATCCGTCTTCACCGTGAAGATGGGCGCAGCGCTCGCCTTCGCGATCCTGCTGTCCATCCTCATCGACATCGCCGTGCAACTCAACGTCTGGCGCATCCTCGGCGTGTCCGGCCTGCGCGCCAGCGAACTCGCCAACAAGGTGGTGCCCGGCCTCGGGTGGGTGCTCGCGGTGCTCGTCGGCGTCGGCGGCTTCATCTTCAACATCGGCAACGTCGCCGGCACTGGCCTCGGCCTGCAGGCGCTCGCCGGCATTGAACCGCGCATCGGCGGCGCCATCTCCGCCGTCATCGCCCTGGTGGTGTTCCTGTCAAAGCGCGCCGGCGCCGCACTCGACGTCATCGTCGGCATCCTCGGCGCGATGATGATCCTGCTCATGCTGTATGTCGCCATCTCCTCGAACCCGCCGGTGGCGGAGGCCATGCGGCAGACGGTCGCGCCTGAGGCGATCGACTTCAACGTCATCACCATCCTCATCGGCGGAACCGTCGGCGGATACATCGTGTTCGCCGGCGTGCACCGCCTCATCGACGCAGGCCACACCGGGCCGGAAAACATCGATTACCTCACCCGGTCTTCGGTCACCGGCATCATCGTCACCGGCATTATGCGCGTGCTGCTGTTCCTCGCGGTGCTCGGCGTGGTGGCCACCGGTGTGACGTTGTCCAAGGACAACACCGCCGCCGACGTGTTCTACCAGGCTGCCGGCGAGTTCGGCCGCCGCGCGTTCGGCCTCGTGCTGTGGGCCGCTGGCCTGTCCTCGGTGATCGGCGCGTCGTTTACCTCCGTGTCGTTTATGACCAAGCAGGGCTTCGACCCGAAGAAGCGCACGATGTTCACCGTCGCGTTCATTGTCGCCTCCGCCGCGATCTTCCTCGCCCTCGGCGGCACCCCGCCGCAGAAGGTGCTGCTGTTCGCCGGCGCGTTCAACGGCTTGATCCTCCCGATCGGTTTCGCGGTGGTGCTCTTCGTCGGCATCTTCCGCCGGGACCTGTTGCGCGGCTACAAGCCGCCGGTGTGGATGCTCACGATCGGTGTGCTCGTGCTGGTGCTCACGCTGTACATGGGTTGGAGCTCCATTAGTAAGCTTCCGGAGATTATCTCAATGTAGCGTTGAGGCATGTACTCCTCCTACACCCCAGCGCAAGCCCGCGCGTTGTTCCGCACCACCGATGTGGCGACAACGGCGGGCTTTTCCGCTGGCTTCGCCCAGGCCAACCTGATCGCGCTGGATCGGAAGTACGCGTTCGATTTCTTGTTGTTCGCGCAGCGCAACCCGAAGCCGTGCCCGCTGCTCGGCGTGTTGGAACCGGGGCAGGTGTCGTCGCCGCTGCTCGCGGGCGGCGACATCCGCACCGACATTCCGTCCTACCGGGTGTATTCGCACGGCTCACTTATCGACGAACCAACGGATGCCACCGCCTACTGGACCGAGAACACCGTCGCGTTTGTCATCGGCTGTTCGTTCACCTTCGAGCAGGCATTGCTGGACAACAATGTGCCGGTCGCCCACATCGAGCAGGGGGTGAACGTGCCGATGTACCTGACCAACATCGACTGCGAGCCTGCTGGGGCGTTCAGCGGGAAAATGGTGGTGTCCATGCGGCCCATCCCGGCAGGTTTGGTGGCGGACGCGGTGCGGATCACCTCGCGCTACCCGGCGGTGCACGGAGCGCCGGTGCACGTGGGGGAGCCGGGGTTAATCGGCATCGACGATCTGGCCGCGCCCGATTTCGGCGACGCGGTAGACATCCCGGCAGGTTGCGTGCCGGTGTTCTGGGCGTGCGGGGTGACGCCGCAGTCGATCGCGATGCATTCGAAACCGGAGCTGGCGATCTGCCATTCGCCGGGCAAGATGCTCATCACCGACGTGCGGGACGTGGCGTACCAGGTTCCCTAAAGGGCTCGGCTGTGGATAACTTTGGTGCTTTTTGGGGCGGGTTATCCACAGTTTTTGGTTGTGGGGGTTGGGTGGGGTTGCGTTGGGTTTAGGGTCTGTGGCCATGAACTCGTTCGACGCATTCATCCAGGCGATGTCCGCAGTATCCATGGAGACACTGCGGCACTTCGACCTGCCGGTTGCCCTGAGCGCCGGGATGGCGCCGGACAAGGCCCACGCGTGGGCGCGGATGCAGGACGTCTACTACGGGAAAACGAAATTTACCCGCAAGCAATCGGAAGCCGCGCAGAAAGCCCGCGGGTTCTCACTCGACGAACTCGGACTGATCGAGCGCCGCATCAGCGGAGTGAAGGACGCCGGCGAGCGGTGGCGGCTACGGCTGGAACTGTTGGATGTCACCGGCGGGTACAAAGCAATCGAACGCGCCGCCCGCGAGCTCATCCCCCGCGAGGACAACGCCCCGACAAAGAAGCAGGTCGCGTTCTCCGCGCCGAAGAATGGCCGGGCGCGCATCACCATCGACACCACCGACCGCAACGCAGCCGATCTCGAGCACCGCCTGCGCCAAGACATCGACACCACCCAGCCGGCGGCGGCGCAGATGGAAGAGGCGTTCTGGCGCATTGTCGAAGGCGAAACCGGCGGGGTCGTCGCCGCAGCACCTAGGCCGATCGTGATGGTGCCCATCGACGCACACTCGCGCATTATGGCCGGCGATGGCGACGACGTCATCCTCACACTAACTGACGGCACCATCATGACGGGTGCGGAGTACCTCCAGCAAGAGTTCGGCGAAGCCTTGGAGGTTGCCGCCTTCCACCCGGAGGAAGGGGCAGTCAACCTCTACGACACCGAGCGTTTCGCCAACCAGAAACAGCGCGATATGGCCTGCATGGTCTCACCCGTGTGCGCGTTTCCGGGCTGCCGCCACGGCGCGTACGCTTCCGAGATCCACCACGTGAAAGCGTGGAAACACGGCGGCTACACCAACATCGACAACCTGGCGCCGCTGTGCCGCTACCACAACCGCATCAACGACGACGACCCCTGGCGCAACACCCGCGGCCGCATCGCCATGATCCGAGGCGCGCCCTGGTGGGTCTCACCCCGCGGGTACCACATCAAAAACACCGACCGCGGAGCACTCGACCAGCTCTTCGGACCACCAAGCACCTAACAATGCGAAACGCCGCCGCCCAACAACGGACGACGGCGTAACACCCGCGCGCCTAGGAAATCGTCGCGATGGTGGCGTTCGCTTTCACGCGCTCGCCCTGCTGTGCGGCAAGCGAGATTTGCCCGTCGCGAGGTGCTTTGATCTGCGATTCCATCTTCATCGCCTCGACGGTGGCGATAGCGTCGCCCTTGGAGACGACGTCGCCGTCGGCGACCAACCATTCAACGATGGTGGCTTCGTACTTCGACGTCACGGCGCCTGCTTCGTCGCCGGCCGGGCCAGCCGTGTCGGCCGGGGCCGTGGCCGCGCCGCCGCCGAGCATGGCGACGGGGAAGCCGATGGTGTGCAGTCGGCCGTCGATTTCCACGATGACGTCGCGGCGTTCGTCGTAGATGTGCTCGATGTCGACGCCGTTGTGTTTCTGCGACGGTGAGTAGTTGTGGTCGACCCAGTCGGTGTAGACGTCGAGGCTGTCACCGGTGATTTCGGGCGCGTCAACCATGTCGCGGTGGAACGGCAGCACGGTGCGCACGCCTTCGATGACGAACTCGCTGAGCGCCTGCTTTGCGCGGGCGAGGGCGGTGTCTCGGTCGGGTCCCCAGACGACGAGTTTGCCCATGAGCGAGTCGTAGTACGGCGGGATTTGTCCGCCGGTGCGGACACCGGTGTCGATACGCACGCCTGGTCCGGTTGGCACGTCGAAGCGGGTCACCGTGCCGGGCGAGGGGGCGAAGCCGTTGGTGACATCCTCGGCATTGATGCGGAACTCAAAAGCATGCCCGCTTATCGACGGATCGATCCCGTTGCCGCCGTTACCGTTCGAGTCGACGAAGGAGAGGGGAAGCCCATCCGCGATGCGGAATTGCTCGGCGATGATGTCCACGCCGGTGACGGCCTCGGTGATGGGGTGCTCGACCTGGACACGGGTGTTGACCTCCAAAAACGACACGGTGCCGTCTTCGGAGACGATGTATTCGACGGTGCCGGCGGACTGGTAGTTCGCCTTGCGGATGATTTCGCGGGCGCCTTCTTCGATGGCGGTGCGTTGCTCGTCGGTGAGGAACGGGGCGGGGGCTTCCTCGATGAGTTTTTGGAAGCGGCGCTGGGTAGAGCAGTCGCGGGTGCCAAGGACTGCGACGTTGCCGTGCGCGTCGGCAAGCACTTGCGCCTCGACGTGGCGCGGGTGGGTAAGGAACTTCTCCACGTAGCACTCGCCGCGGCCGAACGCTTCGCGTGCCTCGCGACCAGCGGAGGCGAAGCCTTCCTCGATGTCGGCTTCGTCGAAGACGACTTTCAGGCCGCGGCCGCCGCCGCCGAAGGCCGCCTTGATCGCGATGGGCATGCCGTGCTTGTCGGCGAAGTCGCGGGCTTCCTCCCAGGTGGACAGCGGCTCGCCGGTGCCTGGTGCGAGCGGGGCGTCAACCTCGACGGCAAGGGCGCGGGCGGAGAGTTTGTCGCCGAGCAGTTCGATGGCCTCCGGCGATGGTCCGATCCAGGTCAGGCCGGCCTGCTCGACGGTGCGGGCGAAGTCGGCGTTTTCGGAGAGGAACCCGTAGCCGGGGTGGAGGCAGTCGGCGCCGGCGCGGTGCGCGATCTCGATGAGCGCCGGGATGTTCATATACGTCTCGGCGGAGGTCTTGCCCGGCAGCAGGTAGGCCTCGTCGGCGACCTGGGTGTGCAGCGCCCCGGTGTCCGGCTCGGAGTAGACGGCGATGGAGCGGATGCCCAGATCGCGGGCGGTGCGCGCGATGCGCGCGGCGATCTCGCCGCGGTTGGCAATCAGTACGGCAGAAAGAGTCATGAATTAACCTTCCAGGGTGTAGCGCTCGAAGCGGAGTTTTCCGCCGGGCGGGAGTTGTGCGGCGATGTCGACGTCTTCATTGATTACGGTCGCGATGACAGGGTATCCGCCGGTCACGGCGTGGTCGCGCAGGAAGAGCACGGGCTGGCCGGACGGGGGGATCTGCACGGAGCCTGCGACCATGCCTTCGCTGGGCAGCTCGCCGTCGCGCGAGCGGGTCAGCGGGGCGTCGGATTCGAGGCGCAGGCCGACGCGGTTGGAGTCGCCGGTGACGGTGAAGGTGGTGGCGAAGAACCGGTCCACGGCGTCTTGGTCGAACCAGTCGTCGCGGGGGCCGAGGACGCAGCGCACCACGCCGACGACGTCCGCGCCGTCGTGTTCGACGCGCAGCGGGTTGGTTAAAAGCGAGTTGGCGGATTGCGGCGGGGTCAGCGACATGGCGATGGTGTCGCCGGCTGCCAGCGGCTTTGGGCCGAGGCCGGAGAGCATGTCGGTGGCCGCGGAGTCCAGCTCGGTGTCGGCGATGAGCCCGCCGCGCACGGCGACGTAGGTGCGAAAACCCAGGCGCGCCGGCTTAACGACGACCTCCGCGCCCGCCGGCACAATCGTCGGGGTGGCTAGCGGCGCGGGGCGCCCGCCGACGGTGACGTCGGCGTCGGCGCCGGTAACGCAGATGACGGTCTCGGCCAGGGCGGTCATGGTCAGCCCGCCGACGTTTTCCAAAAGCGTGGCGTTGCGTTTGTTGCCCACCGCGGCGTTGGCGGTGCGGGCGGAGGCGCGGTCGGTGGACCCGGACGTGGTCACGCCCAGGTTGCCGTTGCCTTGTCGGCCGAGGTCCTGGTACAGCGTTTGCAGGCCCGCGTCGTCCAGCGTGAACACGGGGCGGCGCGGCGGCGTGGCGAGGTGCTTGCGCGCGGTCTGCGTGTCCGCGGGCAGGGTGTCGACGGCGTGGTAGTGCACGCGGTCGCCGGGGGCGACGAGCGCGGGCGGGGTGGCGGTGGAGTCCCACATCGGGGTGGCGGTGGTGCCGATGAGCTGCCAGCCGCCGGGGGAGGTGCGCGGGTAGACGGCGGAGAACTCGCCGGCCAGGGCGACAGCGCCTGCGGGCACGGCGGTGCGCGGCGAGTCGCGGCGCGGGATCGCCAGCGCGCGCGAGGCGTCTTCCGGCACGCAGTAGGTGAACCCGGGGGCGAATCCGCCGAAGGCGGCGACCCAGGTGGTGGAGGTGTGCCACTCGATCAGCTCGCGCGGGCTCATGCCTAGCGACGTCGCCAGCGCGTCGACGTCCTCACCGTCGTAGCGCACGTCGATGTCGATGTCGCGCGGCGTGCCCATGTCCGCAGCCGCAGGCGAATAGCCGGCGAGCACATCGACGGCGTTGGTGGTGGCGGTGGGCGAATCAAAGGTCACGAGCACGGTGCGCGCGGCGGCGACGACGTCGGTTTGGTGCTCCAGCGGCGAGGCGGAAAGCGCCGCGTAGAAGTCCATGACTGTTTTCAGGTCGGGCAGGTCCACGATGAGGGCGCGGGTGCCGACTCGCTTTACGGGGTAGCTCACAGGACGGCCTCGATGCGGATGCCTTCGTCGGCAAGCTTGTGCACGACGCTGCGGGTCAGTTCGACGGAGCCGGGGGAGTCGCCGTGGACGCAGACCGATTCGGCCTGGACTTTGACTTCGGTGCCGTCGATGGCGGTGACGGATCCGGTGGAGGCGACTTGGAGCACCCGCTTGGCCACGTCCTCCGCATCGTGCATGACCGCACCCGGCTCACGGCGCGACACGAGCGTGCCGTCGGGGTTGTAGCCGCGGTCCGCGAACGCTTCACGGATCACGCGAAGGCCTGCCTTTTCGGCGACGTCGACGGCGACGCCACCGGGAAGCAGCATCACAGCGAGGTCGGGGCTAAATGCTTTGATGCCGTCGATGACCGCCTTGGCGTGGGCTTCGTGGTGGACGATCGTGTTGTAGAGCGCGCCGTGCGGCTTGACGTAGCGCACGCGCATGCCGTGGACGCGGGCCAGGGCGTCGAGGGCGCCGATTTGGTAGAGCGTTTCGTCGGCGAGCTCGGCTGGGGCGTAGTCGATGAAGCGGCGGCCGAAGCCTGCCGGGTCGTTGTAGGCCACGTGCGCGCCGAGGATCACGCCGTGGGCGGCGGCGTTTTTGAGGGTGCCAGCGATGGAATGGGGGTCTCCTGCGTGGAACCCAGTGGCGACGTTGGCGCTGGAAACCATCTCCAGCATGGCTGCGTCGTCAGCTACCGGGTTGCCCGCGGTGGTCTCGCCGAGGTCAGCATTGAGGTCGATGTGCATGGCCCTAGTTATACAACCTGGGTCATGTGACCTCGCACTCAGGTTTGGAAGGGGGTGGGCTAGACGATGCCGTTGTTGATCTTCTCGATCATTTCGATGATGGCTTCCGCCTGCACCATCAGCTGTTCCTGCAGGTAATCCGAAGCGCCCTGGCGGTCGCCGGACTTGACCAGTTCCACGATGTGCTCGTTGACCTCGATGAAGCGGCGGTTGAAGCTCGGGTCGTGCTCCAGGATTGGCAGGGTGGCCAGGCGGAGGAAGGCGTCGAGCTGGTCCATGGTGTCGCCGAGCGTCTTCGAGCCCATTGCGGCGAGTACGACGTGGTGGAATGCCTGGTTGACGGCGATGAACAGGTCGTCGTCTTCTTCCTCGATGGCGACGCGGGCTTCCCTGTTCAGCTCTTCGAGCCGTTCGACGTCCAAGTCCGGGCCCCACAGCAGCGCGGCAGGCTCGATGGCGGCGCGGGCGCGGAAGGTGTCGGTGACGAACTCCGGCGTCGGGGTGGCCAGGAACACGCCGCGGTTGGGGATGCGTTCGCAGAGGCCTTCAGCGGTCAGCATGGCGAAAGCTTCACGCAACGTGTTGCGGGAAACCCCGAAGCGCTCGGCGAGGGCTACCTCGTTGAGCTTTTGCCCGGGAGCGAATTCGCCACGTGAGATCGCGCGTCGGACCTCGGCGGAAACGTTGTGTGCAAGCATGGCATCCGTATTGAAATCAGTTGTCACCTACCGTGTTTCTGCAGGTGGGTGACCACGTTGGTTAGAACTAGGGAGAGTATAACGTATTTATTGTTGAACAATGCACTGATTACCTCATGTTGATCTTTCTTCTCAGATTCCAGTGTCTTTTTAGTGCTCACAGCGCCTGCGGGTACGGTTACACCCATGAGCCACGACAACAAACCGCCGAAACTGTCCAAGAAAGCCTATGAAAAGGAGCTGCTGCGCCTGCAGGCTGAGCTTGTGGCTATGCAGCAGTGGGTGGTGGAAAACGGCGAGCGTTTGGTCATTGTTATGGAGGGCCGAGACGCCGCCGGCAAGGGCTCCGCGATTAAGCGCATCACCCAGTATTTGAACCCTCGCACTTGCCGCATCGAGGCGCTGCCGAAGCCGACGGATCGCGAGCAGGGCCAGTGGTACTTCCAGCGTTACGTGGAGAAGCTTCCTACGGCCGGCGAGATCGTCATCTTCGACCGCTCTTGGTACAACCGTGCCGGCGTGGAGCGTGTGATGGGCTTTGCGTCCTCGCAGGAGTACCGGCGGTTTTTGCACCAGGCGCCGATCTTTGAGCGCCTGTTGGTCGAAGACGGCATCATGCTGCGCAAATACTGGTTCTCCGTTTCCGACGAGGAGCAGTACAAGCGTTTCAAGTCCCGCCGCAATGATCCGCTGCGTCAGTGGAAACTCTCGCCGATGGACCTGGAATCCATCACAAAATGGGAGGACTACTCCCGCGCGAAGGACGAGATGTTCGTTCACACCGACATCCCGTCGGCGCCGTGGTACACGGTGGAAAGCGAGGACAAGAAGCGCTCCCGCATCAACGTCATTTCACACCTGCTTTCCACCATTCCGTACGAGCACATCAAGCCGGACCTGCCGGAGATCCCGGAGCGCCCGGAGACCACGGACTATGAGCGTCCGCCTCGCGAGGAGTTCCGCTACGTCCCCGACGTCGCCGCAGACCTTGAGGTGGGCAAACAGTCCAAGAAAAAGAAGAAGAAAAAGAAGAAGTAGCTAGCGCTTCTTTGGCGCGCCCCGTGGGGTGGAGACGGTTTTGTTGCCCGGGATCCAGAACCGCCACGGGGCGTCGGCGTTTTTGGAGATGCCGATGCGCGGGCCGGCCACCCACTCCGGTTCCGAAGCCCGCGGGGTGAGCTGCACTTTCGTGCCGTTGTCTCCCAACTCAAGCCCGAGCGCTCGGCCGAGGTTTCCCGGCCCGCGCGCTAGGTTCTCGTAGACGATCGGCGCCCGGTCGGGGCGCTGCCGCCGCTCCCGCGCTAAATCCTCGCCGGCGACGACCTCGCCGCCGCGCATGAGACAGCCCTGCCCGTCGCCCTCCGGCGCGCACACGATGTTGCCGTTGTGGTGGATGCCGTAGGAGAAGTACACGTACAACCGCCCGGGCGGGCCGAACATCGCCGCGTTGCGCGCCGTTTTTCCGCGGTACGTGTGCGCCGCTGGGTCGTCTGCGCCGAGGTACGCCTCGACCTCGGTGAGCCTGATGCTGACCCCGTTGTGCGTGATCACGCACCCAAGCAGCTGCGGGGCGACAACGTTGGCGGGCTGTGAAAAGTCGATCATGAGAGCCATTTCGCCAACCTTGCCACGGCCGCGCCCTCCGCGTTGGTGCCCACGACCTCGTCGGCGACGGCTTTGACGTCCTCGTGCGCGTTGCCCATCGCCACGGCGTGCCCGGCCGCGCGCAGCATGCCGAGGTCGTTGAGGTAGTCGCCGAACGCCGCCGTTTTCGACATCGCAACACCCATCGCCCCGGCCAGCTGGGCGAGCGCCAGGCCCTTGTCGGCGTCCGGGTGCATCAGGTCCACCCAGTGCTTGCCGGAGACCACCGCGCGCAGCTCCGGCACCAGTTCGCGCACCCACGGGTAGGCGTCGCGCTCGGCGTCCGACTCCACGTACAGGGCGATTTTGATGGTGGGGGAGGCGGAGCCGTCGCCAAGCAAGGTGCGCGAGGCGTAGTACTTGTCCACCTCCGCGTCCACGGCGGGCGGCAGGGCGGCGGTGGCGGCGACCGAAGGCGCGCACACCACGGCATGCGCCGCAAACGGCGCGTCAGGCAGGGCGGACAACAACCGCTGCACCGGCGCTTCCGGCAGGGCCGTGGTGGAGACCACCTCGCCGCCGCGCGCCACCACCGCGCCGTTTTCCGCGATGAAGTCCTCGCAATCCGGGAACATCTGCTGCAACGTGGCCAGCTGGCGCCCGGACGCCGGCGCGAGGGTCACCCCGCGCGAGCGCGCGGTCTTCAGCAGCGGCCAAAACGCATCCGGCACGCGCCCGTCGCCGTCGAGGAGTGTGCCGTCCATGTCCAACGCTATTAACCGAGGTGTCCGCATTGCCCCCACACTACCGGTGTGATGTGGAACACTAGGAAAGTATGACCGATCTGATCAAGACTGAAGTACGCGAAACCACCGGTGTGATCACCCTGGACCGTCCGAAGGCGTTGAATTCGCTCAGCCCCGAGATGGCCCGCGCCATCGACGCCACGTTGAAGCAGTGGCGCGACGACGACGCCATCACACAGGTGGTCGTCCAGTCCTCGGGCAAGCACTTCTGCTCAGGCGGCGATGTGCGCGCCGCACGCGAGGGCATCCTCGACGGCCGCGGCGAAGAGGTCGACGCCTTCTTCGCCGACGAGTACGCCATGAACCTCGACATCGCGAACTATCCCAAGCCCTACATCGCGCTGTGCAACGGTGTGATCATGGGCGGCGGCATGGGCATCTCGGCCCACGGCTCGCACATGGTGGTCACCGAAGATGCCTTTGCTTCCATGCCGGAGATGAACATCGGCTACGTCACGGATGTGGGCATGTCCTGGCTGCTGCAGAACCTGCCGAAGCGCCCGTCGCTGCCGCTGGGGAAGTTCCTCGCGCTGACCGGCTACCGTCTCACTCCCGACGACATGCTGGCCACCGGTCTGGCCACGCACAAGGTGGCCACGCTCGACGGGGTGCTCGACGGCATCGTCGCCGAGGGGCCGGGGTTCCTGGATACGGTCGCCATCGCACCGGGGGAGTCGGAGCTTTCATCGCTTTACGACGGCATCGAGCACACGTTCCAGGGTTCCTGGGCTGAAATTCAGGAAAATCTGGACGGGGAATTGGCGGAGCTCGTCGCAAAGCTGACGGCACAGGCCTCGCCGTCGTCCCTGGTCGCGGCCGCCGAGCTATTCGCCGCCAACGCCTCGCAGGACCTCGCCGGCGCGCTGGACAACGAGCGGCGCTTGGGCGCGCTGATGACCCGCGAACCCGACTTCGCCGAGGGGGTACGCGCGGTGCTCGTGGACAAAGACCAGTCCCCGAACTTCGCCCCGCAGCCAGAACCCGGCAAGTACCGGGACGTCCTGCGCTAAGGGCTGCGCAATCGCGGGGGTGCAGCACCCGCGCACGCGCCGCGGACGCTACAGTAAGGGGGCGATCACGGGCGAAGAAATTGCCCCCGATTCCCACATGCTGAAGGAGCGACGTTGACCGAAACGACAAACCCCCGCGACGAATGGAACCACAAGCTCACCCTCGCGCAGGAGATGCTGCCGCTGATCAGCCGCCTGCACCGCGAGCACAACGCGGTGACCTCGGTCTACGGCCGCCTGCTGGTGGGTGTCACCGACATCGACATCATTAAGGCGCACCGCTACGCCCGCCGCATCGACGAGAAGGAACTCGCGCTCGACGAGACGCTGCCGATCCTGCGCGAACTCGTGGAGATGGACCTCGGCACCGCGTCGATCGACCTGGGCCGCCTGGCTAAGGAGTTCAAGCACACCGACGAGCAGGACCTGCGCGCCTTCCTCGACCGCGAGCTCGCCGACGTCATCGGCACCTCCTCCGAACTCGAAGCCCGCGACGTCGTGCTCTACGGCTTCGGCCGCATCGGCCGCCTCCTCGCCCGCATCCTGATCGCCCGCGAGGCGATGTACGGCGGCGTGCGCCTGCGTGCCGTGGTGGTGCGCAAGAAGGGCGACATCGACATCATCAAGCGCGCCTCCCTGCTGCGCCGCGACTCCGTGCACGGCGCCTTCAACGGCACCATCACCGTCGACGAGGAAAAGGAAATCATCTGGGCCAACGGCACCCCGATCCAGATGATCTACGCCAACGACCCGGCAGAGATCGACTACACCGCCTACGGCATCGACAACGCCATCGTGGTGGACAACACCGGCGCGTGGCGCGACCGCGACGGCCTGTCCAAGCACCTCGAGTCCAAGGGCGTGGACCGCGTCCTGCTCACCGCGCCGGGCAAGGGCGACATCCCGAACATCGTCTACGGCATCAACGAGGACATGATCGGCGACGAGCGCGTCCTGTCCGCGGCGTCCTGCACCACCAACGGCATCACCCCGGTGCTGAAGGTGATCAACGACCGCTACGGCGTCAAGCATGGCCACGTCGAGACCGTCCACTCCTACACCAACGACCAGAACCTGGCGGATAACTTCCACAAGGGAGACCGCCGCGGCCGCGCCGCCGGTTTGAACATGGTGCTCACCGAGACCGGCGCCGCCAAGGCCGTGTCGAAGGCGCTTCCGGAGTTTGAAGGCAAGCTCACCGGCAACGCGATCCGCGTGCCCACCCCGGACGTGTCCATGGCCGTGCTGAACCTGGACCTGGACAAGGACGTGGAAAAGGACGAGGTGAACACCTTCCTGCGCCGCGTGTCTACCAACTCCAACCTGCGCCAGCAGATCGACTACGTGAACTCGCCCGAGGTCGTCTCCACCGACCTGCTCGGCACCACCCACGCGTCTGTGGTGGACGGCCTGGCCACCATCGCCTCCGGTAACCACCTCGTGCTGTACGTCTGGTACGACAACGAGTACGGCTACTCCCACCAGGTGGTCCGCGTCGTCGAGGACATCGCGGGCGTGCGTCCGCGCGTGTTCCCGGAGCGCAAGGATCCGGCTGAGATTCAGTAGCTTCTCGACGTAAAAAAGCGCCGCCCCGGCCCCGTTTCGGCCGGGGCGGAGCTACGCTGTGGGGTATGTTCCGCAAAATCATCGCAACAGCCAGCGTGGTCGCACTGGCAGGCTGCGGCGCCCACGGCACTGAGCTGGGGCTAGAGGACGCCGCGCTCGCCGGGGACTTCACCGTCGCGGACGCGGCGGGGCCGGACGTGGAGCGCGCCTACGTATTCTGCCCGTACACGGACAAGGCCGAAGCGCAGCGCCTCGGCTTCGACCCGGAGGACGTGCCCGGCATCGACGACAACTCACAGGCTTGGGAGACCGCCTCCGGCATCGGCGTGATTGCCGGCGACCGCGCGGAGATCGAGTGGTTCGACCCGCGCAAGGTCGACGCTTGCGGGTCAGGCGTGGAGGCCTACGGGGAGATCGATCCGGCGGCGACGGTGCGCACGGCGACGGAATCCCGCGAGTTCGCGGACGGCGAGACCGCCGAGGTCACCGTCTTGCGCTTCGAATGACCTCGTCGTAGTAGCCCAGCACCGTCTCGGTGGAGGCGCGCCACGTCCAGCGCTCCGCCTCGGCCCGCCCGGCGGCGGACATGCGCTCGCGCAGCTCCGGCTGCGTCAGAATACGCTCGATCGGTTCGGCCCAGGCTGCATCCGGCGCCTCCGGGTCGACCAAGACACCGGTGTCGCCGTCCGCCACCACAAACGGCAGACCGCCCGCGTTCGCGGCCACCACCGGCACGCCCGATGCGAATGCCTCCAGCGCCGCAAAACCCAACGTCTCCGTGGTGGAGGGAAACAGCAGCACATCGCCCGAGGCGTAGGCTGCGCTCAGTTCCGCCCCGGACAAATACCCGGTGAAGGTGGCCCAGGCGGGCGGGTCGGCGCGGAGCTCGTCGTAAAGCGGGCCCTCGCCCACAAACGCCAGGCGCGCGTTGGGCACACGCGTGCGCACCTCTTCGACGATGGGGACGCAGCGGTCCACGGATTTCTCAGCCGAGATGCGGCCGACGAAGATGACCAGGGGGGCGTCCGGATGGCCGTCGGAAAGCAGGCTGCGCATCTTTCGGGTGCGCGCTTCAGGGGTGAAGCTTTCCGTATCCACCGCCTTCGGCCACAGCCGCACGTTGTCGATGCCGTAGTCGGCGGCCTTGTCCATCATCGGGCCCGAGGTCACCATGTTCAGCCCGGCGCGGCCATGGAAGGTGCGAAGCCCCCACTCGGCGATCGGCTTCACCCACGGGATGCCCAGCTTCAGGCAGTATTCCGGCACGTCCGTGTGAAACGACGCGACCACGGGGTAGCGGCGCGCCACCACCAACGTGGACCAGCCAGCCGTCCAGATGGGGTTGACGGCGTGCACGACGTCCGGGTTGAATTCGCGCAGGCGGCGGTAGGTTTTCGGCCCCAGCATGCCGTGCTTGACCTCCGGGTACACCTTCAAGCTGTGCGAGCGGATCGGCACAACCTCAAAGCCCGCGTACTCGGCGGGCGGGTTACCGGGCGCGAAGATAAGCACCTCGTGGCCCAGCGCCGCCAACTGGTCCAAGTGGCGGGTGGTGCGGGTGACCACGCCGTCGATTTTGGGGAGGAAGACCTCGGTGAGTAGCGCGATGCGCATCTACTTCTCGCCCTGCGGCACGCCGGCGGACTGCGCAGCGGTCCACAGCGAGCGCGCCGGGATCTTCGAGCGGTCCGCGCGGTCGGCGTACTTCTTCGCCACCTCCTCGATCTCCACGAGCAGGCCTTCTTCCAGCTTCGTCGGCTCCAGGCCGAGGTCCAGGAAAGCGTCGTTGACCACGTGGAGTTCGTTTTCCGCGGACTCCTTGCGCGGGTTGGGCACCATCTGCACCTGCGCGTCCGCAATCTTTGCGACGAGCTCCGCCAAATCCCGCACCCTGTGCGTCTCCGTCATCTGGTTGAAAATCTTCACCCGTTCGCCGCGCGCCGGCGGGTTTTCCACCGCCAGCTGGATGCAGCGCGCCATGTCGCGGATGTGGATGAACGCGCGGGTCTGTCCGCCGGTGCCGTGCACGGTCAGCGGGTAGCCGATCGCCGCCTGCATGAGGAAGCGGTTGAGCACGGTGCCGTAGTCGCCGTCGTAGTCGAAGCGGTTGATCAGGCGCTCGTCGCGAAGTGTCTGCGGGGTGTGGGTGCCCCAGATGATCCCCTGGTGCAAATCTGTGATTCGCAGCTCGTCGTTCTTGGCGTAGTACGCGAACAGGTGCTGGTCCAGCACCTTGGTCATGTGGTAGATCGAGCCCGGGTTGGTGGGGTAGAGGATCTGTTGCTCCACAATGCCGTTTTCGCCCGCGTCCACCTGCACGTCCAAGTAGCCCTCCGGGATTTTCATGCCGGCGGTGCCGTAGCCGTAGACGCCCATGGTGCCCAGGTGCACGACGTGGATGTCCTGGCCGGTCTCCACGATTGCGGTGAGCAGGTTGTGGGTCGCGTTGACGTTGTTGTCCACGGTGTAGCGCTTGTTGCGCGGGGACTTCATGGAGTACGGCGCGGCGCGCTGCTCGGCGAAGTGAATCACGGTGTCAGGCTGGAAGTCCTTGAGGAAGGCCAGCAGTGCGTCGTAGTCCTGGGCCACGTCGATGTTTTCGAAGCCGATCGTTTTGCCGGAGACCTCGTTCCAGGCCGACAGGCGCTCGTCGATAGTCGCGATCGGCGTCAGCGACTCCGCGTCGAGCTCGCGGTCGATGCGGCGCCGCGACAGGTTGTCCACGATCGTGACCTCGTGTCCGAGGTCTGAAAGGTGCAGGGACGCGGGCCAGCCACAGAATCCGTCGCCGCCCAGAACTGCAATCTTCACTAATTCTCGCCTTTCTTTACGCACATTTCCGCATACGTTACCGGTGTCCGGCAACCTCCGCTGAGCGTACTCGCGTGCGCGCACCCCCGGCGTTAGTAATTTTGGGTAGGGCATACAACTGAGTGGTAGCGTTCCCTGTATTTTAGCGGTGTCTAAGCATGGAAAAAGTTGGGAGCCCGCATGTCTCTGCCCGGTAATGGTCGCGTGCGTACAAAGCGAATCACCGCCGTAGCTACAGTGTTGGCGCTCGCGGGCGGGGCCGCGGAAATCCCGCTGGGCCCCGTAGGGTCGGTCGCGCACGCTCAGGTTGCCCCGATTCCGCAGGACGGCGTGCGCTTCGGCCAGGTCCGCAACGACCGCGGGACTTGGCGCGCGGAGATATTCTTTGACAAGACCATGGTGGTCAGCACCGTGGCCCACGACTTTGTGCCGCCCGAGACCAATCCGGAAAACCCCCGCGACGTGCAGGTAGCGGAGATTGGCGACCCAGTCTTCGACATTATTCCGCAGTCCTCAACGTTCACCGTCGAACACTACGAGCAGGTCAACCGCCGCCAGCAGCTGAAAGACACCTACGAGGTTGTCGTGACCACCAGCATTTCGAAGTCGACGTCTGGCCATAACGCCATCCGCTTGTCGTACGAGCTGCCGGATGTGGTGGTAAAACAACACGACCGCCTCTCGCTCGCCGCTCCCGGCAAAGGCTCGGTGTACCCGATGCCTCTCGACGGCGGCAGCTCCCGCTATTCCATGCCGTACCTGAACACCGAGTACCTCGGGCATGTGCGGGTGCACAACCCAGATTCGAAGCCGGTGGGCAAGCCGAAAGTGCTGGTGACCAAGGATGGCGCCACCACCGAACCGGAGCTTGGGGCTGACAATTCGTTCCCGGTCGCCCTCGGCACCACCGTCGGCGAGTACACCATCGAGGTGGTCCCGCCGGAGGGTTTTGCCACCCCAGCAAAGAAGACCATTGATGTGGCCTCGGGTGCGGTCGACCGCGACTTCGATGTCTACCCGATCACTGTGAGCGGGACGCTTCTCGACGCATCCGAGACCCCCGTCCAAGGCGCCACCGTGGCGATCGCCGGCCGCACCGCCACCACGGATCAGAACGGTAAGTTCACGGTAGTGAAGGTTCCGGCGGGCACACGCGACGTGTTTATCGGCGGGACCCCGACGACCAAGGCGAGAACGGTCCGCGGCGTTGTAGTGAGCGACCAGCGAGACAACACCATCGAGCTACCGCGCATTGATACGAAGCCACAGTTCGGAGACGTCTCGGGCCGGGTGTTTGATCCGGACGGTAACGGCGTTGCGGATGTGAAAGTGACCGCTGGCGGTAAGACCAGCACCACCGGAGCCGACGGCATGTACTCGATTGTGGATGTGCCGACTGGCGAGACCACCATCGAGGTCATCGCGGCATCGTCCAAGTACGTGCGGCCGACGCCGCGGAAAGAGAACGTGACGGTCAGCGGTGTCTCGGACGTGGATTTCCCCCTTGAGCTGAAGCCGACACCGACGCCTAAACCATCGACCACAACGCTAAAACCGCGCCCGACCACGTCGAAGCCGACGACCACGGCCCCGAAGCCGACAACCGCGAAACCGAAACCGTCGACCACGACCACGACGCCGAAGCCGGCGCCGACGGTCGGTTCCGTGGCCGGCAAAGTCACCGACCCAGCTGGCAAGGCGGTGCCGGGCGCCACGGTCACGGCTCGCGGCGCAAACGGTAAGGAGTTCACCGTCCAGGTTGCCAAGGACGGGACCTTCCGCCTCAATAACCTTCCGCCGGGAAACTACACGGTCACAGTCGATGTGCCTACAGGCCACGTCGCCCCGCCGCCCGCCGACGCGAAGGTGAAGGCGGGGCAGACCGTCCGGTTGCCCGGGTTCGTGGTCAAGCCCGAAAAGCCGAAGGCGCGGTTCGATTGGGACCGCTTGGTGGTCAAACCCGGTGAGACGCAGGTAATCGCGCCGAAGCGTTCCGGCGACACCACCTTCGTGCCGAGTTTCCGCACGACTGGTGTCACGCAGGTCAGCCCCGACGGAACCACCACGCAACTGCCCGCCGAAGACCGCTGGATTTCGGTTGAGAAGGACGGGACGGTTGTCGCCAGACCGCCGCGTGATGCCGCGCCGGGTGAGTACCGCGTGAAGGCGAAGGACGCGGCGGGGCAGACCCACACCATCACCGTCGAGGTAGCGCAGCCGGTGCCGATGGCGAAGCAGCACGAGGTGCGATTCCCGCTGATTCCGGTGCCGGCGGGGGCGACCCGTCAGGCTGGCCGCCCGCGCGCGACGGTCACCGACGGGCCGTTCGTGTACCAGGACCGCCGCGTGCCAGAAGGCGCGCGCTTCGACGTCGACCCGGCCTTTGCCAGCTGGGTGCGCGTCGACGACAACGGCCGCCTCACGTTCACCCCGCCGCGAGACGCGAAGCCCGGGATCCGCACGATTCCGGTGAAGGTGACGTTCCCTGACAACTCGTTCCGCACATACAACGCCGAGGTGGAGGTCGGCGATCCGCTGTTCGCCCGGACCACCGATCTGGGCTACGAGGACGGCCTGTCCGTGCAACCCGGCCACGGTCTCACGGTGCTGCGCACGGGCGCGTCTGTCCTTCCGGAGGGCACGACCTTCGAGGTGGACCGCTCCGAGCCGCTGGACGGGTGGGTTGCACTGGTCAACGAAACCTCCGGGGATTTGCGCCTGTTCGCGCCGAAGCAGGGCGGCGACGTGCAGGTCCCGGTCATCGCGTACTTCGCAGACGGGTCGTCGACGAAGCTCACTGCGAGCGTCCGCTTATCGACGAGCTCCGCCCTTTCCACCAAACATTCCCCCTCCTACGCCGATGGCTCAGCCGCGCCCGGAGAGACCGCGACGGTGGGGTTGACAGGCACGGTCCCGGCGGGCACCACGTTCGTTGTGGTGGATGGTGGGGGACTGGGCAACGTGGGCGTCGATAAGCGAAATGGCTCGCTGAAGATCCAGCTGCCCCCGGACGCGCCGCGGGACACCCCGTACACGGTGACGGTGCGCGTGCGCTACGCCGATGGAAGCACCGAGGAGATCACCTCGCGGGTCACGGCTGTCTCCGACGCCGCGCGGTTTACCCCGCAGAACAGCGGAAGCACATCGGTGCGCACCGGGCTGCCGCGCGGAGCGAAGCTCGCAGACTTCGACCACGCCGGCTGGGATGTCGCGTACGACTCCGCCACCGGCGAGCTGACCGCCACCCCGGACAGTTCCGTGCCCGCGGGTACCGTGTTGAAGGTGCCGGTCAAGGCGACCTTCCCGGACGGCTCCACGAAGATTGTGGAGTACCCGCTCACCGCCGCCGCCCCGCCGGAGACGAAACCGCAGCAGGGCTCGTCGGAATCCGCTGGGTGGATCGCGGTGGTGCTCGGCGCGCTCGCGGCGATCGCTGGCATCGGCTACGCGGTGTTTCTTAACCAAGACGCTGTCAGGGCGCAGCTGAAGCAGTTCGGATTCTAAGAAAGGGACGTTGGCATGAGTGCGATGAAGAAAACGCTGGCAGTGTCCCTCTGCGCGGCCCTTGCGGCCGCCGCGGCACCGGCAGCGGGCGCGAAGGTCACCCTCGGCACCACCCACCCGGACGCGACCGTGAGCCACTCCAGCGCCACTGAGCCGTTCATCAACGGGTTTATCACCCCGCGCGGCGTGGGCCGGTTCGACTACTCGCACCCGGCATCGCAGGCGGACAACCACCAGTTCGACACCTCCATGGAGGTCCGCGCGAACGGGGCCCCGGTGGACCCCGGCCTAAACGCGAAGCCGAAGGTGACTACCGACGGCACCGCAGACGTGCTCACCTACACCCAGCAGCACAACAACTTCCTCATCACCCGCACCTACCGCATCGACGGCGGGCGCGTCGACGCCACCGTGGCTGTGAAAAACACCGGCCAAGCCGCGGGCAAGGTGGGCATCGACCTGGCCAACGCCCTGCCAGCGGCCGCGGGCAGCGCAGCGCGCAAGGACGGGGATCGCGTGGTCGTGCAGCCGAAAGCCGGCGGCTACGTCACCGACGTGAGTTTCACCGCGCCTGACACCGCGGCCTCGGGCGAGACCAAGGCGGCGGCCCTCGCGGGAGCCAACAACGGTGCCAAGCACCAGGCCGCGAGGTGGGAGCGCACGGTGGCCCCCGGGGCGTCGATACGCGCAGGCATGACCGTGGCAATCACAACGCAAGATTCCGCGCTGGACAGCGACGGCGACGGGCTGCGCGACTCCTGGGAGGCCGAGGGGCTCAGGCTTGCCGACGGCACGTACCTACCCATCCAGCGCTGGGGCGCAGACCCCGACCGCAAAGACCTGTTCCTGCAGATCAACTGGATGCAATCCGAGTGGGCGACAATCGGCTGCAATCGCACCGAGCGCTTCGCTGCCAACCTCGCCGAGTTTGCCGAGTTCGCCGCCTGCGCCACCGCGAACACGACAAGCTACGCACCGAACCCGTCGATGCTCAAAGAATTGGAAGACCTCTTCGACGACAACGGCATCAACCTGCACATCGATGCCGGCAAGAGCTACGTCAGCGAATCCATGGCCAGCATGACCGCCGACGAGCGCAAAGGCGGCGAAACGGAGCGCTACACCGCCGAGTACTTCGGCGGGCTCGACGACGACGGGCGCACCGTCAAGCTGGAAGAGCAGGCGAACACACTCCTCGGCGCACGCCGGTCGGTGTTCCGCTCCGCCCTGATTGGCACCCGCTTCGACGAAGGGGCCAAGCGCAACGTCACCGGCTTAGGCCAAGTCAACGGCTCCACCTTCTTCGTCTCAGGGGACGTGACCAACAGCGACGAGTTGTTGCGCAACACCATCCTCCACGAGTTCGGCCACACCCTGGGGCTGCAGCACTGGGGGCGGGAAACCCAGGGCAACACCGCCAAGCGCCCCGTGCGCTTCGTGGACACCGAGGACCCGTCGATGGAGTTCGACCGCCCCGGCTACGACTGGCTGGAGACCTACAAGTCCACCATGAGCTACGCCCACCAGTTCTCCACATTCGGCTTCTCCGGCCAGGAGGTGCGCACTACCGAGACCATCCCGAACGCCGCAGACAATTCCCGCTACAAGCCCAAAAACGACAACTTCGACTACGTTATTCCGTCGGACTGGGACAACCTGCTGTTCAAGACCGAGTACATCGGCAAAGGCGTGCGCGACTACGACGACACCGCCGATGCACCCGAGGTGGCCGCAGACGAAGAACGCGCCGTGGTCGACGAGCTCATCTCCGCCGCCACCGGCAGCAACAACGGCAAGGTCGGTTTCAGCCTCGCCCGCAACCTGAACAACGACAACGGCATCGTCGCCCACGCCGACACCAACATCATCAAGGGTGAGCTGCGCAACCTCGGTGCCACCGACGACACCTTCACCGTGGTCGCAGACTACGGCGTTGGCGAGTTCCGCGGCAGCTATTTTGCCAAGGGCGACTCGAACTACATCACGCCCGTGGATATCGAGGTCTCACCGGCCGCGTTGGTTGACGAGCCCGTCGTGCCACTGCACATCACCGTGTCCAACTCCGAGGGCGCCCGGGTCTTCGACGATACCTTCAATGTCTCCGCGCTCGAATACACCCCAGCCGAGATGGACAAGGTGCTCAAGGAAGTCCTCGCCTCCGACGCGGACGAGGACCTGAAGGAGTACGCCCGCCACCGCCTCAAAGCCGCTGCGTCGGAAACGCCGACAGCGACCGCGAAACCGGTGCAGGTGCCGGGGAAAGCGGAGCCGTCGCCAAGCGAGAAGCCCTCCGGCAGCTCCGACTCGCCGCTGGGGATCATCATCGGCGTGCTGCTGGGGCTTATCGGCCTGGGTGCTGCGGGATTCGGCTGGGCGCACAGCCAAGGGCTGCTTCCGTAAATACGATGGGTGGGGCAGATTGCCTATCGACGACCAAAGGAGCCCCACCCCATGAAGGCCATCCGCTACACCGACTACCAAACGTTTCCGCAGATCGTTGACATTGACAAGCCTGTCGCTGGCCCCGGCGAGGTAGTGCTGAAAGTCGCCGCGTCGGGCGCATGCCACTCCGACGTCGCCGTGTTCAACGACTTTGTCGAGGGCACAAACCCGTTGTGCGCGCCGCAATTCACACTCGGCCACGAAGTCGCAGGCTGGGCGGACGAGATCGGCGAGGGCGTCGACGGAATCGAGCGCGGCGCCGCGTACGTGGTCTACGGCCCGGTCGGCTGCGGCTACTGCCGGTTCTGCATGATCGGCCAGGACACGTTCTGCGAAAACGTCGCCCAGGTCGGCTACCTGGGCATTGGCTTGGGTCGTGACGGAGGCATGGCGGAGTACGTCGTCGTGCCGGCGCGCAACCTCGTGCCGCTGGGAGATGCGGACCCAGTGAAGGCCTCCGCGCTCGCCGATGCCGGTTTGACCCCGTACCACGCAATCAAGCTGGCGTTGCCGAAGCTGAACAAGGCGGGCTCGTCGGCGCTGGTGATCGGCCTTGGTGGGCTCGGGTTGTTGGCGGTGCAGATCCTCAAAGCCATGACCGGCGCGACGATCATCGCCATTGACACGAAGGAAGAAGCGCTGCGTACAGCTGAGAAATACGGTGCGGTGACTGTGGCCTCCGGCGACGACCAGGCAGCGAAGGTCCGCGAGCTCACTGGCGGGCGGGGAGTGGACGCCGTCTTCGACATGGTCGGCATTGGCCCCACGGTGGAGACCGCGATGAAGTCTGTGGCCACTCAGGGCCGCGTGTCCATCGTCGGCCTCGGTGCCGCGGGCAGCGATTACGGCTGGCAGTGGTACAAGGAGCCGTACGAGGCCGAGCTGGTGAAGACCTACTGGGGCACACTGCCGGAGCTCGGCGAGCTGGTCGCGCTGCTGCAGCAAGGCCACCTGGAGCCGCAGTACACCACGTACTCGCTGGATGAGGGCCTAAATGCCTACCAGAAACTCGTTGACGGCCAAGTCGCCGGCCGCGCGATCATCGTGCCCAACGAGCGTTTCTAGGACGCCCGCTCGCCCCACCACTGCTCGAGGTACTCCAGCGCCTGGTCGATGGCGTGGTGGGTGTCCACCGCCTCCATCGACGGCAGGCCCTCGGAGCGGAACTGCGGGCCGAGGTCCTTGAACGGGCTGATCGTGCGCTCTTCGTGCATGGCCGTGTGGATGGATTCCAGGATGTCGTTGATTCTGCGCGCCACGATTTTCTTCTGTGCGCGGTTGAAGGTGGGTGGGGCGAACGGGTTGTCGTCGATGAGCATGTGCCCCGAAAGCTTGCCCTCGCGCGGGTCGAACGCGAACACCGCGACCGGGAACGTGAAATCGGAGTTCATGTTCGGGCGAAACTCGATGCAAAACGTGGTGTAGAGCGCGTTGTCCTGCGAGTTCTGCACCATCGCGAGTGTCGCGGTGGACATGTCCTCCGCCTCGAACGACGCGCGGCGCTTCAGCGCGAACGCGGGATCCTGCGGGTCGACGATTTTCACGGTCTTGTCGTCGAGCGCGACGAGGATGCGGCCCAGCTCGGCGACGACGTTCGCGGCGTCCTCCGGCGTGTACCACTCGGGCGCTTGCGGACTGCCGGGCTGCAGCATGGCGAGTTCGACCTCGTGCGAGTCGATGTCGTGCACGATCACCGCGACCTTCAGGCCGGTGTCGATGACGTAGTCGGCGTCGAGGTGGCAGGCTATGTCCTCGTCGAAGTATGGGTCGTCTTGCTCGATCCCGAGGTCGTCGGCAAGATCCGCGGCCTCTTCGTCGTAGGTGTCCAGGTAATACAGCTCGTAGGTGTCAAATCGCATGGGTCCCCCCTAGGTGTCGTGCGGCAGCCCCCTGCTCCCGCTTATCGACGACACTAAAGCCACCCACGCCCCGCGCACAAGAGCCCGAATGTCCATGAAAATGCGCAACGGCGAGGGAACCGCGGTAGGCGATAGGGTGGCGGGCATGGATGAACAAGCGAAGCTGGAGCGGGTTTACGCCTACCCGTTCGGCGACATTTACAACAACTACCTGGCCAAAGTGGAGCGCAAGGGGCATACCCGCGCGGAGCTGGACGACATACTTGGCTGGTTCACCGGCCTTGCGCCGGCGGAGCTGGAAGCGGAAGCCGAGTCGGGCAAGACGCTGCGCGAGTTCTTCGAGGCGGTCGCGCTCAACGCGAACGCCGACTTGATCACCGGGAAGGTGTGCGGCGTGCGCGTCGAGGAGGTCGAAGAGGACCTCATGCGCAAGATCCGCCAGATGGATTTGCTTGTCGACGAGCTCGCACGCGGCAAGAAGATCACCAGCATCAAGCGCGGCTAGCGCATGTCGCGCAGCACCTCGAATGCGCGGCGGACCAGCGCGCGGCCGTCGTCGGGCGTGCGCGGTTCCGGCAGCGCCAAGTAGGCCTTCACCGCGGTGGCGCCGGCGATGCCGTAGGTGTTGAGCAGTACCTCCGCGTCGAACGCTGTCGCGCCGGGGGTGCGCTCGCGCACAGCCGCGACCAGCGGCTGCGCGATGTCGCGCATCGTCTCCTCGGCGGGGGGGGGAGTACCCGATTCAGCGCGGGTGCGATCGCTCAGGAGCACCAGGGTGGATGCGGAGTAGAGCTCGAAGCCGTCCTCCCTGAGCGCGTCGATGATGATCGCCTCGATGGCTTCGGCGGCCGAGAGCTCCTCCGGCAGCGCCGCGATCTGCTCGGCGATGGCGGCGAAGACCTTGCGCAGGAACTCCTCGAGTGCTTCGTCGATGTCGGCGAAGTAATTGTGGAAGGTCCGCGCCGACACGCCCGCGCGCTCGGAAACCCGCGCGACAGTGGCTGCGGCCGTGCCCTCCTCGAGCAGCAGGGCCGCGGTCGCCTCCGAGATGGCGCGCCGGGTCGCCGCCTTCTTCTCTTCGCGCAGGCTCATGGCTACACCGTAACCGGCTCAGACTGCTGCGACTGCGACTGGTGCAGCTTCTCGCCCTCGATGTCCAGGTTCGGCAGCGCCTTGTCTAGCCAGCCGGGGATCTTCCACGCGCGGTCGCCGAGCAGGTACATCGTGGCCGGGATGAGGGTCATGCGGACCACGAATGCGTCGATAAGCACGCCTGCGGCGAGCGCGAAGCCCATGGCCTTGATGAACGGCTCGTCGATGAGCACGAACGCCGCGAACACCGAGATCATGATCAATGCGGCCGCGGTGACCACGCGCGCGCCGTGCTTGTAGCCGTTGGCCACCGCGTTTCCGGCGGTCTTGCCGCGGGAGACGTAGCCCTCGCGCATGCGGGTGACCAAGAAGACCTGGTAGTCCATGGCCAGACCGAAGGTCAGGCCGATGAGCATGATGGGCAGGAAGGACAGCAGCGGCTGCGGGTCCTCGATGAGCCCGAACATGCCCTCCTGGAAGATGGCCACGGTCACGCCGAAGGTCGCCGCCATGGACAGGCCGAAGCCGAGCGCGGCGATCAGCGGCACCCAGAAGGAACGGAACACCAGCATCAGCACGATGAACGCGAGCCCCAAGACGATGGCGATGTAGGGCACCAGCACGTCGGAAAGCATCTGCGAGATGTCGTCGAAGATCGGCGTGATGCCGGTGATGCCGAACGTGGCGCCGGTTTCGTCCTCGAAGGGCTGCTTGAACTCTCGCAGGCGCTCCAGGGTGTCGGTGGTGGCCTGGTCGGTCGCGCCCGAGTTCGGCGTGATCAGGATCTGGGCGGCGTCGAAGTTCTCGGTGGTCTGCACGATTTGCGCGTTGACCACGCCTTCGGTGCCGGCGAAGTCCTGCAGCAGCGTCTGGTAGACGCCCATGCGGTCCTGCTCGGCGACGTTGGCGGTGTCCACGTACGCGATCATGGGGGCGTTGCGGCCGTGGCCGAAGGCGTCGTCGATAAGCTCGTACGCTTCGCGCTGCGGGGAGCCGAGCTTCGCGGTGCCGTCGGTCGGCATGGCCAGGCGCAGGTTGGCGGCGGGGATAGCGAGGATGCCCAGCAGCAGCACACCGGCGATGAGGTTCAGCCAGGGGCGCTTACGGATCTGGCGGGCCCAGAGCAGGCCCATGGTCGGTTTTTCGTCCTCCGGGTCCGGCACCTTCGGGCCGGGGATGCGGATCGCGAACGCGCGTGTGCCCAACAGGCCGAGCAGCGACGGCAGGAACGTCAGCGCCACCAGGACCGCGATGGCGACCGTCGCCGCGGCGGCCAGCGCCATGGTGGTGAGGAACGGGATGCGGATGATCGACAGGGCCGCAAGCGCGATGAGCACCGTCGTGCCCGCGAAGACGACGGAACCGCCCGCGGTGCCCAGCGCCATGCCCATGGCGTGGGCGCGCTTCGCCTTGTCCATCTTCTTCAGTTCTTGCGCCAGCTCCTTCGGCGTGAGGTCATTGAGGCCTGACGACGAGATCAGCTCGTTGCGGAAACGGGCGACGATGAACAGGGAGTAGTCGATGCCCACGGCAAGCCCGATCATGGACGCCAGCGTCGGGGTCATATCCGAGATCGAGTCGGTGAACAGGGTGCCCATCTGCACGCCGAGGATGCCCACGCCCACGCCGACGACCGCGGCGATCAGCGGCAGGCCCGCCGCGACCAGGGAACCGAAGGTGACCAAAAGCACGATCGCGGCGACGGCCATGCCGATCAGCTCGGAGGTGCCGTCCATCTCGCCGGCACTGCTGAACGCGTTGCCGTTGTACTTCACGGTGAGGTCCGAGTCGTCGTAACGCTCGAGGATGCTTTCGACCTCGTCCAGGGTCTCATCCGGGATGTCCATGATTGTGTCGTCGGTGAACGTGATGGACACGGTGCCGGTGGTTTCGTCCGGGCTCAGCGGCGACAGGGCTGCGAGGTCGGCGTCGATCTGCTCCTGCGGCATGCCCTGGGCCGCCTTGGCTTCGCCCATCTGCTTGGCCATGCCGCCGGCGGCGAGCACCGGGTTGACAATAGCCTCGGGTTCGCGGAAATCGCCGGTGGCCTTGAGCTCGTCGAGCATGGCGTCGACCTCAGCCATCACCTCCGGGTCCTTGAGCGTCTTGCCTTCCGGCGCCTTGATCACGACGCTTCCCGACGGCACGCTCATCGCGTCCTCGTCGGTGCCGAAACGCTCGTTCATCTCCTCCTGCGTGACGGTGGAGTCCATGTCAGGCATGGAAAACGTCGGGCTAGGGGACTTTGCAAAGTTCACGGCGCCGAAACCGAGGGCGCCCAAAAGGATCAGCCAAACGGCCAAAAACGGCCAGACTTTTTTGTATGACCAGCTGCCGAGCCGGTAGAGGAATTC
The DNA here is from genome assembly GCF_026930265.1 of Corynebacterium pilbarense. Classification (NCBI taxonomy): domain Bacteria; kingdom Bacillati; phylum Actinomycetota; class Actinomycetes; order Mycobacteriales; family Corynebacteriaceae; genus Corynebacterium; species Corynebacterium pilbarense. The sequence goes on along the minus strand of NZ_JANRML010000007.1, from coordinate 78,892 downwards.
AGACATGTTGCAGACAGTACGCAAAGTTGCGTAGCGTGTGCAATTACGGATTTATACTCTTTATACTCCCAGATCGGCGACGCTTTTCCGGCTACTCGCCCCGCATCAGTGCGAGCGTGAGCTCGTAGCAGCGCTCAAGCGACGGCACCGGCAGAAACTCGTAGATGGAGTGGAAATTGTGCGCCCCGGTGAAGTAGTTCGGCGTGTAAATGCCCTGGTTGGACAGCCACGCGCCGTCGGTGCCGCCGCGCATGTCCAGCTCCTTGATTGCGATGCCTAGGCGCTCCATCGCCGCACGCAGGCGCTGCGAGGCCACCGCGTTGTCCGGCGTTTTCGCGTCCGAGATGTTGCCGTAGACGTCCTCGATGGTGCAGGTGACGGTGGCGCGGGGGTGGGCGTGGGCCAGCTCGTCGGCAAGCGAGCGCACCCGCTTTTTCTTCTCCTCGTAGCCCGCGCGGTCGTGGTCGCGGATGCTCAGGCTCAGCGTGCAGGTGGACTGGTTGCCCTCGATGTGGTTGCACCAGATGTAGCCCTCGCGGCCCTCGGTGTGCTCGAGTGTCTCCAGCGGGTCAAGCTGGGAGGCGAATTCCATGCCGAGCGTGATCGGGTTGACCAGGTTGCCCTTCGCGTTCATCGGGTGCGCGCTGACCCCCTGGATCACGATGGTGGCGGTTGCGGCGTTGAACGTCACCTCGACCACCTCGCCGAGCTCGCCTCCGTCGACGGTGTAGGCGTAGTCGACGGGGAAGCGGTCGAAGTCGATGGTGCGCACGCCGCGCAGCCCGATCTCCTCGTCGGGCACGAACGCGACGTACACGTCGCCCGCGGGCGCCTGGCCGCCGAGTGCGGCGACCGCCTCCATGATCGCGGTGACACCGGCCTTGTCGTCGGCGCCGAGCACGCTCGTGCCGTCGGTGTGCAGGATCGTCTGCCCGACGTAGGCCGCGCGTTCCGGGTGTTCGTCGGCGCGCATCAGGGTGCTCCCCAGGCGCAGGTCGCCGCCGGTGTACTCGGTCACCTGCGGGTTCAGGGTGGGCGACAGGTTCACGTCCACCGTGTCCATATGCGAGCAAAAGCCTATCGACGGCCCAACGCCCGCCCCCGGAATCTTCGCCGTGACCACGCACGTGTCCGACAGATGCACGTCGGTGGCGCCGGCGGCCGTGAGGTCGCGGACAAGCATCCGCGCGAACGCCCACTGGCTGTCGGTGGAGGGGACGGTCGCCGCGGCGGCGTCGGACTGGCTTTCGGTGCGCGCGTACCGCAGGAAACGCTCGGTAAGGCGCTGCTGCGTCACAGCAGTACCCCAACGCCGCGAACGATCGAATCCCACAGGCCGATCACGGAAAAGCTGAGGTCAGAAAGTGATTGCTGCCAGGACGCGGGCAGGAAACTGTTGGTGATGTCGGTGGTCAGCATGATGCGCAGATCCTCCGCGCCGTGGTGCATGTTGTAGGTCAGCTGCGAGCTCAAATTCATGCCGACGATGCTACGCCCCCGCCACCGGCTAACCGTACGAACATCCCATTTTGCAGGCTTTATAGGAGTGACTAGCGTCAGGTATATAACAACCGAATCAAGGAGGGGCACGCAGTGACCACAGCAGTCACACCAGCAGCTAACTCAGAGCAACAACCGGTGGAAAAGAAACGCAACACCGGCAAGGTCATCGCGTTCATCTTGGCGTTTGTGGCACTCGGGGTGGTGATGATGCTGCCGATTGCGGGCCTGGCCATGCCGGCGAAAATCGCGCTCGGCATGCTCGCCTTCGCCGTGATCATGTGGGTCACCGAGGCGGTGTCCTACTCGGTTTCCGCCGTGATCATCGTCGGCCTCATCGCGATCCTGCTCACCTTCGCCACCGACCCCGAGACCGGGCAGGCGGTCGGCGCGTCCAAGGGTTTGAGCATCGCGATGAGCGGTTTCTCGTCGTCCGCGGTGGCGCTCGTCGGTGCGGCGCTCGCGCTGGCCACGGCCATGCAGGCCACGGGGCTGCACCGAAGGCTCGCGCTCTACGTGCTCAAGACTGCGGGCGAGAAGGTCTCCAACATCGTCATCGGCGCGATTGCTATCTCCATCATCCTGGCGTTCTTCGTCCCCTCCGCGACGGCGCGTGCCGGCGCTGTGGTGCCGATCCTGATGGGTATGGTCGCCGCGTTCGGCTTGGCCAAGGAGTCGAAGCTGGCGGCGCTGTTGGTGATCACCGCGACGCAGGCGGTGTCCATCTGGAACGTCGGCATCAAGACCGCCGCGGCGCAGAACCTGGTGGCCGTCGGTTTCATCGAGGACCAGCTGGAACAGACCGTGTCCTGGGGCCAGTGGTTCCTGTGGGCCGCGCCGTGGTCAGTGCTGATGTCGATCGCGCTGTTTTTCATCATGCGCTGGGCGATCAAGCCGGAGGCTGAGGCGATTGAGGGCGGGCGGGAGCTCGTCGAGAAGCAGCTTGCAGAGATGGGGCCGATGACCGGCGCCGAGAAGCGCCTCACCGCCATTGCCGTTGCGCTGCTGCTGTTCTGGGCGACGGAAGGCGTGCTGCACCCGATCAGCTCCGCCACCATCACCATCGTCGCGGTGGGCATCATGCTCACCCCGATCATCGGCGTGATGGACTGGAAATACGCCCAGGAACACATCAATTGGGGCACCCTGGTCGTCTTCGCCGCCGGCATCTCGCTGGGTAAGTTCCTGCTGGACACGGGCGCGGCGACCTGGCTGTCGGAGGCGACGTTCGGCGCCATCGGCCTCGCCTCCATGCCGATCATCGCCACGATCGCGCTGGTGAGCCTGTTTAACATCCTCATCCACTTGGGGTTCGCCTCGGCGACCTCGCTGGCGTCCGCGCTGATCCCGGTGTTCATCGCGCTGGCGGCCACCCTGGACGTGCCCAACAACGGCATCGGCTTCGTTATCATCCAGCAGTTCGTCATCTGCTTCGGCTTCCTGCTGCCGGTCTCCGCGCCGCAGAACATGCTGGCCTACGGCACTGGCGCGTTCACCTCCAAGCAGTTCCTGCGCACCGGTATCCCGCTGACGATTGTGGGCTACCTGCTCATCCTGCTGCTGTCGGCGACCTACTGGAACTGGATCGGTCTGCTCTAACTACTCCACAATCAGGCCCAGGTGCAGCGCGGAAAGTTCGTGCTCGCCTGGGCCTTTTGGCAATTCAGCGAGTTCCTGGGCGGTCGCGGGCGTTACCGGAATGATCCACCCGAGCTTCGGGTCCAGCACCGGCACGGCTTCGCGGTCCACCGGCACGAAGGTGACGTCGCGCTCGCCTTCGTGCCGCAGCTGCACCGCGCCGCCTGCGGCGATGCGATCGAGCGCGGCGACCGTGGTGGTCACGATAACCATCTTTTCCTCGGTGTCGGGGGAGAGTTTCGCGGTGTGCACCTCAAGCTTGTCGACGTCCAAAGGTTCAAACCGGTCCGGAAAATCCACCAGCGGAGTGTGGCCGAGGCCGAGGAGCTGGCGCGCGCGACTGAGAAGTCCCATGCCGTCCGAGTGTAGAGGGCCACCGCTAGTGATTGGGCAGTAGAGTTGTTCACAGATTTGGAAACGCTGGGAACCCGCGCACAGTTTCGGCAGCACACCCCGGTTACAGTGTCTGACATGGCAGAAAAGGGCACCTCTTATCGCGCTGAGCTGGTCATGCCGTACGGCACCGGCGACGTGGTCGTCTCCCCGCACGACTACTCCTCCCCGCTTGGCACCCGGCTGTCGCGCGTCGGCTGGAAGTCGGTGCTGCGCCGCATCGTCACAGACTTTGCCAACGACGCCATGGTGGACCGCGCAGCCGCGATGACGTACTACACGCTGCTGTCGGTTGCGCCGATACTGCTTGCGTCGTATTCCATTTTCAGCCTGCTCATGCCGCGCGAGGAGGACGCCCCGGATTCACTGCTCGCGGAACTGATCCGCTCGTACGTGCCTGCGGAGTTGCAGGAAGATGCGCTGGCGCTGGTGTTGTCGATTGTCGGGACGCCGTCGCAAAGCACGATTGCCCTCGTGGTCTCGGTGCTGATCTCGCTGCTGTCCGCGTCGGGCTACGTGCGGTCGTTTTCGCGTAACGCGAACCTGATGTACGGCCGCACTGAAGGCCGACCGATTGTGGTCACGTGGGCGACGATGTGGCTGGTCACGCTCGTGCTCGTGGTCGGCGCGGTGGTGATTATTTTGGGTGCGCTGCTTACCGACGGCATCGTGAACGCCGTCCTCGGGCCCCTCGCACGTCCGCTGCAGTTGGAGGACGAGCTGGAGTACCTCACCTCGATTTTCTTGCCCGTGTGGGACTACTTGCGCGGCCCCGTGATCGCGGTGGTGGCAGTCGCGCTGGTTAGCGTGCTCTACCACTTCACTCCGAACGTGCGCCCGGGGCGGTTCCGGGTGCTGACGCTCGGCTCGGCGCTGGCGCTCGTGGTAGCCAGTGCGCTGTGGGTCGGTTTTGGCTGGTACTTGAAACTGGTCGGTGTGCGTAGCACTTACGGCGCGTTCGGGACGGTGCTGGCTGTGCTGGTGCTGGTGTGGACGATGAACGTGGTGCTGCTGATGGGCGTGAAAATCGACGCCGAGATGCTGCGCGCCAAAGAGTTGCAAGCGGGGATGGATTCGCGCCGCTGCATCCAGGCGCCGCCGCGTTCCAGCAGGGGTGCTGCGGGGCGGTTGCAGATGCGGCGCTGGACTGACCGGGCAGCCGACGAAATCGCTGAAGAAAGTCGCGCCTGAACACCGTTCAAAACTAGCAGTGAGCTGCTAGGGTTCGTGTGCATGAACCCACGCGAGATCGCCGACATTGACGCTGCCCATATCTGGCACCCCTATGCGGAACCGGGGCAGTTCACCTACCCCGTCGAAAGCGCTAAGGGCCCGCGCATCACGCTTTTCGACGGCCGCGTACTCGTCGACGCCATGTCCTCCTGGTGGGCCGCCATCCACGGCCACTCCAACCCGCGGCTGGTGGCGGCGGCCGAGACGCAGATTGTGAAGATGAGCCACGTCATGTTCGGCGGTCTCACCCACGAACCAGCGGCGACGCTGACGAAACGCCTGCTGGAGCTGACCGGCGGCGCATTTTCCCAGGTGTTCTACTCCGACTCCGGGTCCGTGTCGGTGGAAGTGGCGATGAAGATGGCGCTGCAGTACGCCATCGGGCAGGGGCATCCGGAGCGCACCACGTTTTTGACCTGGCGCTCCGGGTACCACGGCGACACGTTTGCCACCATGAGCGTGTGCGACCCGCAAGGCGGCATGCACGCGATGTGGGGCGACGCGCTGAAACCGCAGGTGTTTGCCCCCGCGCCGCCGGTGCGCGGGGCGTCGGCCGCCGAGCATGCGGCGTATTTGGACGAGTTCGCGCGGCTTATCACCGCTGACATCGCCGGCGTGATCGTCGAGCCAGTGGTCCAGGGCGCCGGCGGCATGCGCTTCCACGACCCCGAGCTGCTTGTGGGGCTACGCCAGCTTTGCGACGCCTCCGGCATCCCCCTCATCGCCGACGAAATCGCCACCGGGTTCGGCCGCACCGGCCAGCTGTTCACCACCCTGGACAACGGCGTCGTGCCCGACATCATGTGCGTAGGCAAGGCGATGACCGGCGGGTTTATGACACTCGCGGCCACCCTGGCCACCGAGAAAATCGCCTCGGGGATGAAGCCGCGCGCGCTCATGCACGGCCCAACCTTCATGGCCAACCCACTCGCCTGCGCGGTGGCGGCCGAGTCCGTTGCCATGGTGGCGGAGGGGAAGTGGCGCGACCAGGTCGTACGGATCGAAGGGGCGCTCGAGCGTGGCCTGCGCCCGCTGGCGGACCTTCCCGGGGTTGCGGATGTTCGCGTGCTCGGCGCCATCGGCGTGGTCGAGCTCGAACACGACGCGCCCATGCGCGAAACCACCGAAGCCGCCATGGCAGAAGGCGTCTGGATTCGCCCATTCGGCCGGCTGATCTACACGATGCCGCCGTACATCTGTACCCCGGACGAGATTGAACAGATCTGCCGGGGCATCGCGGCAGCAGTTAAGGGGGCCACAAAATGATCATCGCTGTGACCGGCACCAACACCGACGTGGGCAAGACGGTGGCCACCGCCGCCATCGCCGCCGTGCTCAAACGCCGCGGCGTCGACGTGGTGGCAGCCAAGCCCATCCAGACGGGCGAGGAGGCGGGGCAGGGGGATGCGTCAGCCGTCGCAAAGCTTGCTGGCATTGAGACGTTCGAGCGGTGGCGCTACCCGGAACCCCTCGCACCGAACCTCGCCGCGCGGCGCGCCGGGATCGAGACCCCTAGCCTGGACGAGGTCGCGGAATGGGTGCGCAGCCTCGACGCCCCGGATCGCGTTGTGCTGGTGGAAGGCGCCGGCGGGCTGCTGGTGCGGCTTGCAGACGACTACACCCTCGCCGACATCGCCAAAGCCACAGGCGCGCCGCTCGTGGTGGTCACCTCACTGGGGCTGGGCAGCCTGAACCTCGCGGAGCTGACCTGCGTCCACGCCCGCGCGATGGGCCTGGAGGTGCTGGGGCTCATCGGCGGCAGTATGCCCGATAACCCGGACCTGCCCACGCGCCTCAACGTCGAAGAGCTGCCGGAAGTCACCGGAGCCGACTACTGGGGCCACCTGCCGGAAGGCTGCGGGCGCCTCGGCACGGCCGAATTTGCGGAGGCCGCCTGGGACGCGATCGGAGAGGCCGTGCGCGTAGGCTCGCGGGCATGATCGACGCCCGCGACACCGCCCTCATTTTCGAAGGCGGAGGCACCCGCAACTCCTATACCGCCCCTGTGGTGGAAAAACTCATCGCGGAGGAGGTCCAATTCGGCTGGGTCGGCGGCATTTCCGCCGGTTCGGTCCACGCGTTGAACTTCGCCTCCCGCGACACGTGGCGCTCCGAAAACGCGTTCACGGAGTTCGTGGGCAACCCCAAATTCGGCGGCTGGCGCTCGGTTGTACGGGGCAAAGGCCTGATCAACGGTGAGTGGGCGTACGAGCAATCCGAGGACGTTCTGCCGTTCGACTTCGACGCGTTTGCCCGGACCACCGAGGAGGTTCACGTTGAGGCGGTGCGCGCCGACACAGGGGAGACGGTGGCGTTCAACCGCGAGGACCTGCGCACTTTGGAGGACGTCGCCCTTGCCGCGCGAACGTCGTCGACGCTGCCAATACTGATGAAAATGCGCGAGATCGACGGCGTGCCCTACGTCGACGGTGCGCTGGGCACCTCGGGCGGTTTGCTTATCGACGCCGCCCGCGCTGCCGGATACTCGCGCTTCCTCGCGGTGCTTACCCGTCCGCGCGATTACGTCAAGGGGCCGCAGAAACGTGAGCGCGCCGTGCGCCGCATCCTGCGCAACACACCGAAGGTCGCCGACGCGATGGTTGCCCGGCCGGGCATTTACAACGCTGCGAAACAGTCGCTTATCGACGAAGCTGCCGCCGGCAACGCCTACATCTTTTTCCCCGACTCGATGGGAGTGGAGTCCACCGAGCTCGACGCGGAGAAGCTTCGGGCCAACTACGCGGCCGGGCAGGCGCAGGTTGAGCGCGACTGGCCCGCGATGCGCGAGTTCCTCACCGCGAAGCGCTAGTCCGCGATGAGCGGCTCGATGGTCAGCTCCGGGTGCTCCTTCTCCACGAACGCGAGCTTCCACTTGTCGCCGAACAGGGCGATGAGCTCGCCGTCGGTGCGGGTGAAGATCTCCACGCCGCGCTGACGCCCCAGCTCCGGCGCAGAATCGGCGTCGGTGCGGCGCGCCACCGAGTACGGGATCGGCTCGGTGACGGTTTCGACGTTGTACTCGTTTTCCATGCGCGCCTGCATGACCTCGAACTGCATCGGGCCGACTGCGGCCATCACCGGGGCGGCGTCGCCGCGGGCGTCGTTGCGCAGAATCTGCACCACGCCCTCGGCGTCCAGCTGGTCCAATGCCTTGCGGAACTGTTTGTACTTGCCCAGCGATTTGGCGCGCAGCGTGCGGAAGTGCTCCGGCGCGAACTGCGGCATCGGCGGGAACTGGACCTTCTTGCCTGCATAGATCGTGTCGCCAGGTGCCAAAGCGCCGGCGTTGACCAGGCCGATGATGTCGCCCGGGTACGCCGTTTCCACCGTGTCGCGGTTGCGGCCGAACACCGTCAGCGCGTACTTCGTCGAAAACGACCGGCTGGACTGCGCGTGAGTGACCTGCATGCCGCGGTCGAACTCGCCGGAGACCACGCGCATGAATGCCAGGGTGTCGCGGTGGTTTTTGTCCATGCCGGCCTGGACCTTGAACACCACGCCGGAGAAGTCGTCGCCGACTTCGCGCTGTTCGTCCATCGCGGTGGTGGACGCCTCGATGGCCTTCGGGTCCGAGGCGCGGCCCTCAGGTGCCGGGGCGATGGCGCACAGCGTGTCCAGGATTTGGTGCACGCCGAAGTTCAGCATCGCGGAGGCGAAGATGATCGGCGAGGTGATGCACTGCTCGAAGAGTTGCTGGTCGTGCACGGCGCCGTCTTCAAGCAAAAGCGACGCCTCCTCGACGGCGGTGTCCCACACGTCGCCTTCCTTGCCCGCGGCCTCGTCGGGGGAGTAGTGCTCCTCCGGGGCGATGGTGGAGCCGCCGGCGGTGCGGGTGAAGTGCACATACCCGTCGATCTCGCCGTCGCGTGAGACGTGCGCCAGCCCGCGGAAATCGCCCGCCTCGCCGACCGGCCAGTACAGCGGGGTCGGCTGCAGGTCGATTTCGGAGACGATCTCGTCCACAAGCTCGAGCGGCTCGCGGCCCACGCGGTCCCACTTGTTGATCACGGTGACAATCGGCAAACCCCGGGCCTTGCACACGCGGAACAGTTTCAGGGTTTGCGGCTCGAGGCCCTTGGCTGCGTCGATAAGCATGACCGCGGCATCGACAGCGGAAAGCACGCGGTAGGTGTCCTCGGAGAAGTCCGCGTGGCCCGGCGTGTCCACCAAGTTGACCACGTACGGCTCGCCCTCGTGACCGTCAGGGGCGTACTCGAACTGCAGCGCCGAGGACGCGACGGAAATGCCGCGGTCCTTTTCCATCTCCATCCAGTCCGACACGGTGGACTTGCGGTTGCCCTTGCCGTGCACCGCTCCGGCCTCCGAAATCACGTGCGCGTGCAGCGCCAGCGCCTCCGTAATCGTCGACTTACCGGCGTCCGGGTGGGCGATGACGGCGAATGTGCGGCGGCGCGCGGCCTCGGAAACGGTACTCATAAGCAGCTAGCTTATCGACGCACCTTCGGCCAAGTACAGTCGTGTCCATGACAACAATCGGAGTGTTTCTTGGATCTGTACGCTCTGGCCGCATCGGCGAGCATATCGGCGCCTGGGTGATGGACGCCGCCGCCAAGCGCGACGTCGACTACCGCCTGCTCGACCTGGCCGATTTCGACGTGCCGCACCTGGTTGCGGAGGTCGTGCCTGGCGCGGCGAACAAGCAGTACAACGACCCGGTGGTAACCCGCTGGTCCGAGGCGGTGGACGCCTGCGACGGCTACGTCTTTGTCACGCCCGAGTACAACCACTCCATCCCGGGCACGATGAAAAACGCCTTCGACTCGCTCTTCGGCGAGTGGGCCGGCAAGCCCGTGGCGTTCGTGGGCTACGGCGCCGACGGCGGCGTGCGCGCGGTGGAGCACTGGCGCCAGATTGTGGCGAACCTGCCCATGCGCGGCATCCGCAACCAGGTGGCGCTGAACATTTTCGGCGAGGACGTCGAGGATGGCGAGCTCGCCCCGCGCGAGCACAAGCAGGCGGCGCTCACGCGCGCGCTGGATGACCTGGAGGCCGAGCTGGGCTAGTCCGCCAGCGGGAGCTCGAACTTCAGGCCGCTGCACTCAATGCGCGCCGTGTGCGAGCCGTTCCACTCAGGCGACAAGCCGACCTCTTCGAGCGCGTCGACGACCGCCTGGCCGATCTCCGCATCAGATTCGTCGCCGGGGTTGTCCAGGGAGCTGAAGCCGAATAGGAGTTCGCCGGTGTGGATGACGCTGTCGACGTCCTGCATGGTGCAGTAGGCGTAGCCTTTCCGCGCGTCTTCGCGGGCGACATCGGCGCCGTCTTCGGCGGCCTCGCCCATGTCGTACCCCTCGTCGAAGGAGAAGGCGAGATCGCGCTTGGCCAGGGCGTCGCGCAGCGCGTCGATGCGTTTGGCGTCCTCGGAGGCTTCGGGGACGAGTCGGGCGTATTCGTCCCGGACCTCCTCGAAGACGGACACGGGGACCCCGTCGTCCTCCAGCCCGGCGGTGATCATGTCTGCGCTCCAGCCGTGGCAAAGCTGCAGGCAGATTTCGCTGGTGGTCTCGTCGGGTTCGTAAAGGCCCTCTGCGGGCGGGAATTTGCTGTCGAACATGGCATGGCGGGTCATGCCCCACAACCTACCGTGTTGCGTGGATCACGTTCTGCGCTTTGCCTAGGCCTTCGCTGACAATCAACTGCACGGCCTCGGCGGCGAGCGCGACCTGGGCGGAAATATCGCTCTCGATGGGGGAGAGCACCCAGTCCGGCACCGCCACACCTTTCGGCGGGCGCCCGATGCCCATCCGCACACGCAGGTAGTCGCGGGTGCCCAGGTGCTCGGTGATGGATTTCAGCCCGTTGTGGCCGTTTTCGTTGCCGCCGAGTTTCACGCGTACTTTCCCAGCGGGCAGGTCCAGCTCGTCGTGCACCACGATGATGCGCTCCGGCGCAACCCCCAGCGACTGGGCCAGCGGGCCGACGGCCTCGCCGGTGGTGTTCATGTACGTCGTGGACCGGGCGTAAGCCACGCCATCGCGCACCTGCACATGCGCTTTGATGCCGGGCACCGGCTTGAGCTGGCCGGCGAGCTCGTCGAGCGCCATGTACCCCACGTTGTGCCTGGTGGCGGCGTATTTCGCACCTGGGTTGCCCAGCCCCACCACGAGCCACTCCGCCTCCAGCTTGGGGGTGCGTTTGCGCCTGAAGAATCCGAACATGACGCATACTTTAGCCATGGACTTTCCACGTGTAGTCGCAGCGCCCATGGCCGGCGGGCCGTCCACGCCCGCGCTCGTCAACGCGGTGAGCTTCGGGTTCATCGCACTCGGCACCTGCACCCTCACCCAGGCCCGCGAGTGGCTCGCCGCGTGCGAGCCTCCCTTCGGCGCCAACCTGTTTGTGCCGCAGCGCGAGCCTTTGCCTGACGACGTCCTCACGGTCGCCCGCCGCCTCCACCAAAAAGTCCCCGACGTCTCCTCCGATTACGCCGAGAAGTTCGCGCTCGTGCTCGATGCCGCGCCGGCCGTGGTCTCGTCGACGTTCGGCTGCTTCACCGAAGACGAGATCGCCCAGCTGCACGCGGCGGGGTCGGAGGCGTGGGCGACGGTGACTAACCCGGCCGAGATCGCCGAGGCCCAGCGCAGGGGCGTCGACGGCGTGATCGTTCAGGGCCCGCGCGCTGGCGGCCACCGCGCAACCTGGGACCAGCACGACGATCCCGATCAGCGCCCGTTAGAAGAGCTTCTCACGCTCGCGGACGGACCGGTGATCGCGGCGGGTGGGGTGCGGGGACCGGAGGACGTCGAAAAGCTTGGAGTCCCTGTCGCTTGCGGCACCGCGTTCTTGCTCGCCGACGAAGCCGGCACCAGCGCGCGCAACCGCGACCTGCTGCGCACGGACGCGCCCGCGGTGGTCTCGCGCGCGTTTTCCGGACGGTGGGCGAGCGGGGTGGAAACCGCGTTCACCCGCGAGCACTCGGACCTGCCGCCGACCTACCCATACCTGCGCCCCATGACCAGGGACAACGATTACTGCCTCGTCGGCGCGGACCGCGGCGAGCTCATGGCCGCACCAGCGCGCGAGATCGAGCGGATGCTAACGCCCTCGCCGGCCGGGGCGATGTTTTAGGTATGAAACTTTCCAGGATCGCCATTGCCACCGCAACCGCCGGCGCGCCTGCTGAAAGCGACCGCGCGTACAGCGGCAGCTCGTGGGGGCTGTACAGCTTCCTCATGACCAACCTGATGAACGGGCTCGACCAGATCAACGGCGGCGCGGACAGGCATCCGACCGAGAAATTCGGTGGGGTCATGCTCAGCGCGTTGCCGCTGGCGATCCTACTGTTCCCGCTGCAGATGATCGCCGAGGCTGAGGTCCGCCTGCTGGACCGCTTGGGCGTCTAGTACACCCGCGTGGTGTTCTCGATCGCGCCGAGGCCTTCGATTTCCACGCGCACCGTGTCGCCGTTAGCGAGGTAGCGCTTCGGCTCGCGGGCGTGGCCCACGCCGGCGGGGGTGCCGGTGGCGATGACGTCGCCGGGCTCGAGCGGGTAGAGGTGCGAGATGAACTCCACCAGCTTCGCCGGCGTGAACACCAAATCGTCGGTGGGGGCGTGCTGCATCACCTCGCCGTTGACGGTGGTGGTGATCGCAGGGCCCGGCTGCCACTCGGTGTCCAGCCACGGGCCGAAGCCGGCGGTCTTTTCCAGCGATTTGCCCTGGTGCCACTGCTGCGTGCGCTTTTGAAAGTGGCGCTGGGTGTAGTCGTTGATCACCGAGTAGCCCGCGATGTGCTCCGCGCCGTCTGTGACGTGGCGGGCGCGGGTGCCGACGATGACCGCGAGCTCGCCCTCGAAATCGAGCGTGTCGGCGTTGAAGCTGGGCACCTCGGCGTCGTCGTAGGCGCCGATGAGGGCCTCCGGGTACTTGATAAACAAGGTGGGCACGTCCGGCTGCTCGTGGCCCATCTCCGCGATGTGCTTGGCGTAGTTCAGGCCGACGCAAATGATCTTGCCAGGCCGCGGGATCACCGGCGCGAGGTCGTCCGGGGCGAAAGTGATCTCCTCGCCTTCGTCGAACGTGCCGTCGCGCAGCAGCTTTCCGACGTCCTCCGCGCCCAGCGTGACCGCCCTATTGTCGTCGATGATGCGGGCGGCGGTGGTGGTGCTTCCTGTCCTGATCGTGGCAAGTTTCATGCGCGCTAGCCTATCGCGCGAATGATCTCATCCGCCGCGTCCGCGGATGCGATAGCCAGATCCACCTGCTCTTTCGCGCTGAATGGTTTGAGCACGTAGTCCGCCGGCGCCATCCTCCCGGGCGGGCGGCCGATGCCCACCGCCACCTTGTTGTACGGCTTGCCGCCCAAGGATTTCGTGATGGACTTCAACCCGTTGTGCCCGTGGTCGCCGCCGCCGAGGCGCAGCTTCACCTCGCCGAGCTCCAAGTCCAGCTCGTCGTGCACCACGTACAAATCGGCCGGCTTCACGCCGAAGTAATCCATCAACGCTTTGACGGGGCCGCCGGAGACGTTCATGAAAGACCGGGTGCGGGCGATGACCGCATGGTCGTCGTCAAGCAAACGCCCCTTCGCAAGCTCGGCGATCTCCGTGTTCGTGCGCTTGTGCACCGCAAGCTGCGCCGGCATGGGGGTCGCGCGGTCGAGCAGCTCCTCCACGACGAACACGCCCGCGTTGTGCCGGGTGGCGGCGTACTGCGGGCCGGGGTTGCCAAGACCGACGATCAAGATAGTCACGCCCACGAGGATAACCCACCCGAAAATGCGGAAAACCCGCCGCCGCGGCAAATGCGGGGGCGGGGTGAGCAGGGGAGGGTTTACTCCTCGCCCTTCTCCTCAGCCGGAGCGTCGGACTCGGCGCCAGCCTCAGCGCCGCCTTCCTCAGCTGCCTCGGCCTCAGCCTCGAGGTCCTCGTCAACCTGCTCGTAGGTGACGTTGACGATGAGGGTCTCTGCATCGGAGATGAGCTCTGCGCCCTCCGGCAGCTTGACATCGGTTGCGTAGAGAGCGTCGCCGATCTCCTTGCCCTCGATGGACACGGTCAGCTCGTCCGGGATGGACAGCGCGTCGATCTCGATCTCGACGTAGTCGGTCTCCTGCAGCACAACTGCGCCCGGAGCGGCCTCGCCCTCCATGACAACCGGGACCTCGACGGTGACCTTCTCGCCGCGCTTAATGCCGAACAGGTCGATGTGGTCGATGTCCAGGGTGATCACGTTCTGGTCGATGTGCTTGACCATGGCCAGCAGCTTCTCGCCGTCGAGCTCGAGCTCGACGATGGCGTTGGCGCCGTCGTTACGCACGATCGCGGTCATCTCGATGAGGTCGACTGCGAAGTGGATGTTCTCGATGCCCTTTTCGTACAGGACACCCGGGATCTTGCCGTCGCGGCGCAGACGGCGTGCGGAGCCCTTGCCGAACTCCTCGCGACGCTCACCCTTGATAACGGTGGGGGTAATAGCCATGTTGTACTCCTTCGTGTGTGAAGGGCCACAGGCCTTGCCTGCGACCACTAAACGGATATGTGCTCGTCGAGTGATCGCAAAAGGATCTCAAAATCGCGTCGATAACGGCCCTTTCAAAGGCCCTCGCCGAGACTGCTACAGGGTAGCAGCCGGTTTCTGCCACACAAAATGCCCGCCCGCCTGGGCTTCCTCGTGCTCGTGCCCCAGCGGGATGCCGCCGCGTTCGCGCATCAGCAGCGTGACCACGAAGCCCGTGACCGTCGCCGCCATCAAGTACACGGTGATCGCGGTGGTGCCGCCCGTCGCCTCACGCAGGGCAGCAGCGATGGTGGGGGCGAACGCGCCACCCAAGATCGCGCCGAGCGCGTAGGAGATGGACGCGCCGGACGCACGGATGGAGGCGGGGAAGAGCTCGGCGTAGAACGCGCCGATCTCGCCGTAGGTCAGGCCGAGCCCGACGGTGAGGAAGACCAGCGCCGCAGTGATCTTCGGCAGCGACCCGGTGTCCACAAGCGGGAACAGTACCGCCACGCCAGCGGACTGCACGATAAAGCCGACCAAAAGGGTGCGGCGGCGGCCGATGATGTCGGACACCCAACCGGCGAACGCGGTGGTGCACAGCCAGGTGGCGGCGGAGGCTGTCACGGCCCACAGGATGTCGCCGCGTTCCAAAGCCAGCCCGGCTGGGTCGGTGGCGTAGTTCTGGATGTAGCCGCCGGTGGTCATGTAGCCCACCGCGCCGTTGGCGGCGAAGATCAGCGCCGCAGCGACGACGAGCCCGGCGTGGCGCTTGAACAGGGACCCGACTGGGTTTCGCGCGCCGACCTCGCGCATCTGTTCCACCACGGGCGATTCCTCCACGCCGGTGCGGATCCACCAGCCCAAAAATGTCAGCCCGATGGACAGCAGAAAGGGCACGCGCCAGCCCCACTGCAAAAACGCCTCGCCGGGGGCGATCATGGTCATCAGCGCCAGTACCCCGGAGGACAGCAGCAGCCCCGCTGGCACGCCCACCTGGGGCCCGGCGCCGTAGAGGCCGCGCTTGTCGGTCGGCGCGTGCTCCACGGCCAAAAGCACCGCGGAGCCCCATTCACCGCCGGCGGAGGTGCCCTGCAGGATGCGCAGCAGCACCAGGGCGGCCGGCGCGAACCAGCCGGCGGTCTCGTAGGTGGGCAGCAGCCCGATCAGCGCGGTGGCGGTGCCCATGGTGAACAGCGTGACCATGAGCACGCCGCGGCGCCCCAGCCGGTCGCCGAAGTGGCCCGCCAGCACCGCACCGAGCGGCCGGAACAAAAACGACAGCCCGACGGTGAGGAAGCTGGCAATCGTCGCCGCCGCGGGCCCGAGTGGGCCGAACATGACCTGGTTGAACACCAGCCCGGCGACGGCGGCGTAGAGGAAGTAGTCGTACCACTCGATGGCGGTGCCGATGGTCGTGGCCGCGATGACGCGGCGTCGCTCACTGCGCACGGCTGAAAGCCTCTAAAAGCGCGTCGGTTTCCTCCGCATTGGTCACCGTCACGCGGATGCCCTCGGGGAAAGCGCGCACCAGCACACCTTCCGCGGCTAGCCGGTCCGCCAACTCTTGGCCGGCGCCGGGCAGCCACACAAAGTTTGCTTGGCTTTCTGCGAGCCCAAGCTTATCGACGACACGGCTCCGCTCGGCCACGGTGCCGTCGATACGCGCACGCAGTGCCTCCTGTGCTTTGAGCGAGGCGAGTGCCGCCTCCTGCGCCACCGCGCTGACGGAAAAGGGGATGGAGACTTTATTCAGCGCCTCGATGATCGGGCGCGGGCCGAACGCGTAGCCGATGCGTGCGCCGGCTAGCCCGTACGCCTTGGAGAAGGTGCGAAGCCCCACCACGTTGGGGTAGCGGGTGATCACCTCGGTGGCGACAGGCGTGTCGGCGGCGTGGTTGTACTCGAAGTAGGCCTCGTCGAGCACGACGAGCACGTCCGCCGGCACCTCGTCCATGAAAGCGGTGAACTCGGCGCTAGTGATTGTGGTGCCGGTCGGGTTGTTTGGGTTGCAGATGAAAATCAGCTTGGTGCGGTCGGTCACCGCGGCGGCTAGTGCCGGCATGTCCAGTCTGCCGTCGCTGTCCAGCGGAACGCGTACGGGGGTGGCTCCGACGACCTGGACGAAGATCGGGTAGGCCTCGAAGCTGCGCCAGGGGAAGATCACTTCGTCGCCGGGCTGGGCCGTAATTTCCACCAGCTGCTGGCACAAGGCGGATGAACCGGCACCGAGCGCGACCTGCTCCGGTGCCACACCAAGGTGCTCGCCGAGGGCCGTGCGCAGCTGCAGCGCGTCTATGTCCGGGTAGCGGTTGATCTCGCCGAGCGCTTTGCTCATGGCGTCGAGCACCGGCGGCAGCGGGCCCTCCGCGCACTCGTTGGAGGACAACTTGATGGCGCGTTCGTCGCGCACGCCGGGGACGTACGGGGGAATGGCCTCGAGGTCGGGGCGGATCATGCGTGGCTCCTCTGCGTGGTTAGTGAGATTAGGCCCAGCACGATGATCCAGCCGGTCAGCGTGGCTAGGCCCATCCGGTATTCCGGAAGAATACCCATCAGCACGAGCACGAGGATGAAAAACGCGATGCAAATCCAGTTGGCCGCCGGGTACAGCGGGGCGGGAAAGGTTGCGCTCTTGGAGGTTTTGCGGAAGTTCAAGTGCGAGATGCAGATGCCCGCCCAGGTGATCAGCTCGGTGCCGACGATGATGGCGAGCAGCACCGCGAAGATTTTGCCTTCGAAGAAGTAGTTCAGGATGACGACGGTGCCCATCAGCGCGGCGTCGAAAAGCAGGGCTTTGGTGGGCAGCCCCTTCGCGCTGGTGGCGGCGAACGCGCGCGGTGCCTGGCCGTTGCGGGCGAGGTCGCGCAGCATACGCGCGCCCGAGTACGTCATGGTGTTGAGCACCGAGAACACCGCCACCACGATGACCACGTTGAGCACGGTGGCCGCCGGGCCGAAACCGACACCGGAAAGCACACGGATGAACGGGCTCTCGTTCGATTCCTGCTCGTTCCACGGGGCGAGCAGCAGGATGGTGCCGATGCCGCCGAGATAGAACACCAGAATGCGCCACACCACGGAGTTCACGGCGCGCGGGATTGCGGACTTCGGGTTGTCCGTCTCGCCGGCGGCGGTGCCGATGGACATGATGCCGCCGAATGTGAACGTCACCGCCACCAGAGCGAACAGCACGCCGGAGATGCCGTTTGGCATGAACCCGCCGTGGTCGGTGATGTTGGAAAGCCCGATTGCCTCGTCCGGGCCTAAGCCGAGCACGAGCGCGAACCCGAGCACGATCATGAGCACGAGTGCCGCGACTTTGATGAGCGAGAGCCAGTATTCGGTCGCGGCGAACACCCGCACGTTGAACAGGTTGAGCGCGACCACCAGCAGCAGCGTCACCAGTGCGGTGACCCAGTGGGGCAGGGCGGGGAACCAGTAGTCCAAGAACGTGCCCATGGCGGTCAGCTCCAGCATGCCCACCACGACGGTGGTGAACCACCAGTTCCAGCCGGTGATGAAGCCGGCCACCGGTCCGATGAACGTGCGCGAGTAGGCCGCGAAGGAGCCGGAGACGGGGTGCTCGACCGCCATCTCACCGAGCATGCGCATGAGGAAGTACACGATCGCGCCAACGAGCGCGAAGGAGATCAGTACCGCGGGCCCGGCGTACTGGATTGATCCGGCGGAGCCCAAGAACAGGCCTGTGCCTATCGACGAACCAAAGGCAATCATCATCAATTGCCTACTTTTGACGCTCCTGTTCAGGCCCTGTTCTTGCAGGCTTTGGTTCTGGCTCAAGGTTTAGTTTCCTGTCGGTGGTCGTGTGGTGGTGCGGGACATACCTCGGAATTCGGCGATGGCGGTGTCGCCGTCGTAAAGCGTGACGTCCGAAAGCCCGTTGCGCCCCCACGTGTGGCGCTCGTGCGCAACACCGCGGATGGTGCGGCCCATTTTCGCGGGCGCGAGGAAGATGATCTCGGACTGTGCGCTTACGGTCGGGTCGGTGCGTCGCGAGTTGCAGGCGCCTCCGAACAGTGCGTCGGCGAAGGTGAACAGCACACCGCCTTGGCACACGCCGAAGCCGTTGGCATGGCGCGCTTCAACTGTGAACTCGCCCTCGGCCAAGCCAGGCTCGAGGCGTGTGATGGTCGCGCCGAGGTACTCCAGGGTGGCGTCGTTGTCGAACATGGACTTCGCGTGCTCGAGGTCGGGGGTGAGATCCACCGACGGGGCGTAGCGCTCGTACATCCTTTTTCCTTCCCGTATGCGTGAAGCCGGGGCAGCGCAAGTGCTGCCCCGGCTGTCGTGGCCCGGCGAACCGTGGCGGCTACGCCTGGCCCTCGAACAGGGTGGTCACGGAACCGTTTTCGAAGATCTCGTGGATCGTCTTTGCCAACAGCGGCGCGATGGACAGCACCGTGAGGTTGCTCCAGCCCTCGGTGTCCTGCGGCAGGGTGTCGGTGGCGATGACTTCCTCTGCGCCGCAGTCGCTGAGGCGCTCGCGGGCCGGGTCGGAGAACACGCCGTGGGTGCAGGCGATGACCACGGACTTCGCGCCGGCCTCTTTGAGCACGCCGACGGCGCCGGCGATGGTGCCGCCGGTGTCGATCATGTCGTCCATGAGGATGCAGTCCTTGCCGTCGACGTCGCCGACGACGCGGTTGGACACGACCTTGTTCGCGGCGTCGACGTCGCGGGTCTTGTGCACGAACGCCATGGGGGCGTCGCCGAGCATGTTGGCCCACTTCTCGGCCGACTTCACGCGGCCGGCGTCGGGGGAGACCACCACGAGGTTGTCCAGCGGGTACTTGGACTTGATGTAGTCCACCAGGATCGGCTGGGCGTGCATGTGGTCCACCGGGCCGTCGAAGAAGCCCTGGATCTGGTCGGTGTGCAGGTCCACAGAGACGATGCGGTCCGCGCCGGCGGCGGTGAGCAGGTCCGCAATCAGGCGGGCGGAGATCGGCTCGCGGCCGCGGTGCTTCTTGTCCTGGCGGGCGTAGGGGTAGAACGGCAGGATCGCGGTGATGCGCTTGGCGGAGCCGCGCTTGAGCGCGTCGATCATGATGAGCTGTTCCATCAGCCACTTGTTCAGCGGCTGGGCGTGGGACTGCATGACAAAGCAGTCGGCGCCGCGGACGGACTCTTCGAAGCGGATGAAGATCTCGCCGTTGGCGAAGTCGCGCGCGGTGGTGGGAACCAGCTCGATGCCGAGCTCCTTGGCCACAGCCTCTGCGAGGGCCGGGTGGGCGCGGCCGGTGAAGACCTTGAGGTCTTTGTGGTTTTCGGTGGAGTAACCAGTCATGTAATTAACCCTCTCGCTTCGCGTTTTTTGCTGCTTCAGCCGCGTCAGTGCCCGGGCGGCGCTTTTCCACCCAGCCTTCGATGTTGCGCTGGCGGCCTTCCTTGATGGCCAGCGCGCCGGCGGGCACATCCTCGGTGACCACTGTACCCGCGCCGGTGTAGGCGCCATCACCGATGTTCACCGGTGCGACGAACATGGTGTCGGAGCCGGTGCGGCAGTAGTCGCCGATGGTGGTGTGGTGCTTGTTCACGCCGTCGTAGTTGGCAAACACGGAGCTTGCGCCGATGTTGGAGTGCTTCCCCACGGTGGCGTCACCGATGTAGGTCAGGTGCGGCACCTTGGAGCCTTCGCCGATCTTGGCGTTCTTGGATTCGACGAAGCCGCCGAGTTTGCCGTGGGCCCCGAGTTCGGTGCCGGGGCGGATGTAGGTGAACGGGCCGACGGTGGCTTCCTCGCCGATGACGCCGAGTTCGCCCTGGGTGCGCACGACGGTGGCGCGGGCGCCGACTTCCATGTCGGTCAGGGTGGTGTCGGGGCCGATTTCGGCGCCGTCGCCGATGACGGTGGAGCCCCACAGCTGGGTGTTCGGGTGGATGACCACGTCGCGGCCGATTTCCACCTCGACGCCGATCCAGGTGGTGTCCGGGTCGATCACGGTCGCACCGCCTCGCATCGCCTTCTCGACGAGCCTGCGGTTGAGCTCCTTGCCAGCCTCCGCCAGTTGCACTCGGTCGTTCACGCCGGCCAGTTCGCGTGCGTCGGGGGCAGTAAAGGCGGTGACCCGGAGGCCGTCGCCACGCGCGATGCTCAGCACGTCGGTGATGTAGAACTCGCCCTGGGCGTTGTCCGGGGTGACGCGTGTGAGGGCGTCGCGAAGCACCTTGCCGTCGAAGGCGAATACGCCGGAGTTGACCTCGCGGACGGCGCGCTGCTCGTCGGTGGCGTCCTTTTCCTCCACGATTTCGAGGACGTCGCCGGCCTCGCCGCGGATGATGCGGCCGTAGCCGGTGGGGTTGTCGAACTCGAGCGAGAGCACGGTGACCGCGGCGTGCTCGGCCTCATGTTTTTCCACGAGCGCCTGCAGGGTCTCCGGGGTCAGAAGCGGCACGTCGCCGTTGGTGACCACCACGGTGCCGTCGAAGTCCGGGATGGCGGACAGGCCCACCTGGACGGCGTGGCCGGTGCCGTTTTGCTCCTCCTGGATGGCCTGGCGGATCTCCACGTGCATCTGCTCGGCGATCTGCTCCACGGCCGGAGCGACCTGGTCGCGCTGGTGGCCGACAACCGCAACCAGGTGGTTGGGGTGCACACCGGCGGCTGCGTGCAGGGAGTGGGACAGCAGGCTACGCCCGCCGATCTCGTGCAGCGTCTTCTGGCGGTCGGACTTCATGCGGGTTCCGGCGCCGGCCGCAAGCACGACAACGGCACGTTCGAAGTGGGTAGGCACTCGAATGCTCCTTGTTTTATGGGATTTGTAGCGGGTTTTTGTCGGCCACAAGCATAACGCCTAGGAGGCGGCCGCCGAGACTTCTTTCAGGTTCCGCGCGCCGAAAACACCGGCGTAGCCCACAACGGCAAGGAAGATCAGCGCCGCCTGCGGCCCGAGCACCGCAATCGCGGAGGACACCGCGCCGACGACGAGGAGGACCACGCCCATCACCGTGTTGGAAGCGCCGGTGATCATGGTGCGTTTGTCGCCGTCGGCCATATCCACAAGGTAGGTCTTACGGCTCACGCGTACCGCGGTGTGGGCGAGGTTGACCAGGAAAAAGCCCAGTGGCATGACCCAGGCGTTCACCGCAGAAGGTGCCAGGCGGGCACTTGCGACAAGGGCCACGATCACGGTCGAGGCCACGCCGGCTGCCCAGGCCATCGTGCTTTTCGACGACCTGTCGGAAAGCTTGCCCGACACCCTGCCGCCCAGCAGCGACGCGCCGCCTGAGGCGATGATGAATGCACCCAGGCCCGTTAGATCCGCGCCCTCATCGCCGGCCATCACCACGATGAACGGGGTGGAAAGTGCGGTGACCAGCATCAGCGAGCGCACCACCAGGAACTTCTGCAGGTCCCGGTCGCCCTTAACCAGCGCCCACATTTCCTTCATGCTCTGGCCGTCTTTGGACTCCGGTTCGGCTTCCGGCTCGTCGATGCCGCTGAAGACCAGCGACGCCAGAGCCCACGTCAAAGCGCCCACGGCGAGCAGCGCGGCGATCGTCCACTGCGGCAGGTTGCTCGGCAAAAACGTCAGCAGCAGACCGATCGCGAGCGTGAACGCGCCGGCCAAGGCGGTGGCGCGGCCGGTGATACTGCCACGGCGGCCCTTGGAAATCGTGCGCCCCTGCACGTCCTTGCCCGCCAGAGAGCACAACGAGCGAAACAACGCATGGGCGGCTAGAAGGATCAGGATGACGGCGCCGAGCGGAGTGCCGTCGAGAAGCAAGGCGCTCAGCGCAATGAGGCCTGCGGCGATGGCTTGGCCCCACGAACCGATGAGCCACACGCGTTTGCGGGAGCGCTTCGAGGTCACCCACGGGCTCAAAAACGCCTGCGGCAGCATCGAGCCGGATTCGCGGATGGGCACGAGAAACGAGGTCAGCACCGCCGGCACACCCGCGGCGCCGAAGAGCCACGGCAGCACCGTCTTCGGAGCGACGACCTGGTCGCCGATGTTTTGCAGGCCGTTTGACCAGATGAACCGGCGTGCGTTGCGTTCCTCGCGTTGATCGTTAGACATACAGCGGATAGTAGGGTCGAAAGAGAGTATCAGCGAACCGGGAGGCGGACATGGCAATGAGCAGACGCACATTCTTCAGAGGCACACTTCTCGCGACGGCGGCGCTGGCCGCAGCAGCCACAGGTACGGCGTGCTCGACGTCCTCGCAGACGAAACCGCTGGGCGCGGACGAAAAGGCGCGCCCGCTTCGCATCCCGCCGCTGTACGAGGGCGAGCTCGACGGCAACGTGCGCCGCTTCGAGCTGACCGCGCAGGAAGGCGAGTTCGAGATCGTGCCCGGAACGATGACCAAGACCTGGGGTTTCAACGGCCCGTACCAGGGCCCGACGCTGTACATGCGCCGCGGCGAGGAAATCGACATGACGGTGCACAACGAGCTGCCGGAGCCGACGGTTGTGCACTGGCACGGCCTGCACCTTCCCGCCACCGCCGACGGCGGGCCGGCGCTCATGTTCGACCCAGGTGAGTCCTGGTCGCCGTCGTGGACCGTGGACCAGCCGGCGGCGACCTGCTGGTACCACCCGCACCCGCACGAAAAGTCCGCCGTCCACGCCTACCGCGGACTGGCCGGGGGCATCGTGCTTGACGACGACTCCGCCTTCCCTGGCCTCCCCAACGACTACGGGGTAGACGACATCCCCGTGATCATCACCGACGCCAACTTCACCGAAGACGGCCAGCTGGACGAGGAAAACGGCTGGGTCGGCTCCACCGTGATGGTTAACGGCATGACCAAGCCGCGCTTCGAAGCGACCACCCGGCGCGTGCGCCTGCGCGTGCTTAACGGCGCGACGATGCGTTTCCACCACCTGTCTTTGGGCAAGCCGTTCCACGTGGTGGCCACGGACCAGGGCTTCCTGGACGCCCCGGTCGAGGTCGACGGCGTGCTGCTCAGCTCCGGCGAGCGCGTGGAGATCGTGGTGGACCTGGAGCCGGGCAAGGACTTGATGCTGCGCAGCGACGGCCTCCCGGACCTAGGCGGCATGCCGGATAAGGAAACCGCGGAGATGTTCGGCTTCACCGACAAATTTGACCTGCTCGAGATTGCAGCGCCTGTGGAAGACGCCCCCGAGGTGCCCGAGCTCGCGGATTCGCTGGTGCCGTTCGAGGTGCCCGATGCGGAGTCTGTGGAGGTGGAGCGCGAGTTCCGTCTCAACGGAGTGGAAATCAACGGCAAGACCATGGACATGACGCGCGTGGATTTCACCGTGGACCACAAGGGCCCGGAGATCTGGCACGTGACCAATGAGAACGACGACATGGCCCACAACTTCCACATCCACGACGCGCGCTTTGCCGTCATCGGTGTGGAAAACGGCGAGTTGGAGTTCACCACCGGCTGGCACGACACCATCACCGTCCCGCCGCTGGCCACGGTGAGCCTACTTGTGCAGATGGGCTACTACCCGGACCCGAGCCTGGCGTACATGTACCACTGCCACATGCTCAACCACGAAGACAGCGGCATGATGGGCCAGTTCGTCATCGTCGAGCCTGGCCAGGAGGCGGACCTGGATCTTCCGGCCGGCCACGGCGGGCACTAGCCGACCGGTTGCGCCGCGCCGGCCCGGGATGGCCTAAGCCGGCAGCGGGTTTAGCCGCGCACGTTGTGGCCGATGACTGCTGGCAGGAGCAGGGGAGCGTCGCCGAGCAGCGCCTTGAGGTTGCCGTCTCGCTCCACCGCACTGGTGACAGTTCGGACCTTCGAACCGGACTTGTCGCGCCCGCGTCCCCGGTTCGCGCCAGCCGCCATAGGGCCCGCAGCGAAGGCGCCGCCTCGCGCGCCGTGGGCGTTGTTGCTTGCCGCACCGTTCGCTCCGGCGGCGTAGGACGAGCCCGCGCCGGTGCCGCCAGCGCCTGCACCACCGATACCTGGGCGCATGCCGTTGACACCTTGCCCCGTTCCGGCGTGTGATCCGGCTCCAGCGTTGAACCCAGCACCTGACCCCGTCCCAGCGCCGCGGCCAGCACCCGGCGCGGCACCGAAACCGCGGCCGTTGGCGAAGCCACTACCGGCACCGGCACCGGTGCCGAGGCTGCCGCCTGCGCCTGCGCCTGCGCCTGCGCCGGCGCTAGTGCGGGCGCTGTTCGCGAGCCCGGCGCTAGCGCTTCGACCGGACGCTGCACTGCGGCCACCTGCGACGGCGTTGCTCGGCGCGAGGCCGAGTCCCGCCGCACCGGTGCCGGCGTTGGCGGGGCTTGCAGCCGCGTTGGTGTGCGGCGTGCCGCTGAATCCGCTGATGGTCGGGGTGGCGGTGTTGGTAGGGGAGGCGGGAGTGCTCGTCGACAAGCTGCCTGCTGCTGACGGGGCAGGCGGGGCGAGAACCGCCGAAGCAGACTGGGTGGGAGCCGCGCCCGCGGCGATGCGCTCGAAGGTCTCAGGGGTGGGGCGGCCGTACTGCTGGATGACCTCCGCCGGCGACTTCGCGTGCGCGAGGTCGCCATAGCCGCGGCTGGTCAACACCTCCTGCAGCCCGGGCGGCAGTTCAGTCGGCGTATACGACGTGGTGGCCGGGGCTGGCACGTCGGTGCTGGCGTACGGCGTCGACGGCAGCTTGCCTGCCTCGGGCAACAGGCGGTTAAACGCCGGAATTGCCGGCTGGAGCCCCGAGGGGACGCGGAGGGAGTACGACCCGAGGTAGTCCGACTCAATCTGCTTCTTGATCTTCGGATCCTCCGCCGCGGCATAGGCAGCCGCGGCGGCCGCCGCGTACATACTCTCCGAGTCCGCCGTCATGCCGAGCGCCTCCGTGTGGTTGGCGAGCGAACGCGAGTTAGCCACGTATTCCAAGCCCGCATTCTGAATCTGGGTGAGCTTTTTCATCGCCTCTTGGATCCAGACAGTGTCCGCCGACGAGCTCAAAGCGTGGTGGACCCCATTGAGCTCATCCATGGCATCCGCGATCAGCTGAGCGTTGGAATTCCAAAAGTCCGACGCCGAGTACGCCAACGACGTATTGGTGAGGTTCAGATTCATTTCCGCGCCGAGCAACGACGTCTCCGACGCGGAGGATACGGCTGTGTTATCAAACGTATTGGTTTCCGGGTCTGCGGCCTTAAGCTGCTGGAACCCCTGGGAGTACATTGGCGTCAGCGCCTGTGCTGAACGACCGAGCGGTGCCAGCAGAGAGCCCATCATCCCGGAGAACGACTCATCCGTCTGCTGCGTGTTGGTCAACGCCAGCCACAGGTTGTCTGCGGTGTGCTTCAGATACAGCGCGATAGCCTGGTTGGCCTCCGGCGCCCTCTCATCCCCGATCGGGCTGAGGCGCTCGCCCGCCTCATCCAAGCCTCCCGCGTTGGAGAACCCGGAGAGGGAACTTCTTTGAGTGAGACGATGATTGTTAGTAAGGCTCCTGCTGACTTCTCGCAGCTGTTCGACAGCGCGGAAGACTCCATCAGTGTCTACAGAAATCTTCATGTGACCCCCATTAGTTTAAGTTCTTGGTGCCACCGTAACTTCGCAATGAACCAGTCGAAAGGCTTTGTCCATTTAAATGGACATTCAACTCTTTGAGTTCAAACTAGCGGTGTAAAGCGCCTCCAGGTTTTCAATTGCAGCTTGGCAAGTACGGTCTTGATCGTTGTAACCATCTAAGCCAGAAATCTCGGAAACGATCCCTCCACGTGGGGTGTCAATCTGGGCGTAGCAATGAGTGCCGATCCCGTTCTTGGGGCCATAGACGAAGATTTCGGGTAGTAATTCCGAAGAATATTGCTCCAGAAAAGCGACTTGCTCACCAACAGTGTTTTGATTGGCGTTGTTGTTTCCAAAACCCTCGCCGGGAAGATCGCTGTGCTTCGTGAAACTGCACGCGTTCAAACCCCGCGCCAGCCCCGCGTACTCCTCCGGGATCGGCTCGACGTTGTCGAAGCCGGCGGCGGCGAATTCTTCGGGGGAGATTTCGGTGCAGGGGTCGAAGATGTCGTCGCCGAGGGTGTAGGGGTCGAAGTCGCCGATTTCGAGGGTGCCGCTTTCGAAATGGAACGCGGTGGGAGTCTCGGCGGAATCCGGGGAGTCGGCACCGTGCGAGGTGGGCTCGGTGGTGTTTTGGCTGGGGGTGGGGGATGCAGGGGCGTCGATAGGCAAGGGCTCCGAAGCGCACCCCGCGAGTACCCCGCATGCAACGAGCCAAGCGATGTGGCGTTTCATGTACCCCTCCAATAAAAAAGCTTCCCCACCAGGACTCGAACCTAGAATGACGGTACCAAAAACCGTAGTGTTGCCGATTACACCATGGGGAATAGCACCGCTGATTGTAGACCAGACCCGCCAACTGCCAAAGACGGGGTTAACACTACGACGCTCTAAGCTAGGTCGCATGGCTCGAAGGCGAATGACAGCACCCCAGCGCAGAGATCAGTTGATCGGAGTGGGGCGGCAAGCATTCGCTGAGCGCGGTCTCGACGGCATTTCCATGGAGGAGATCGCGGCGCGCGCCGGGGTGTCCAAGCCTGTGGTGTACGAGCATTTCGGCAGCAAGGAAGGCCTGTACCAGGAGGTTGTGCGGCTGGAGATGGCCCGGCTGGAGCGCACGATTACGTCGAACATCCAGGCCGGCCCGTGGCGCGACCGCATTGAGCGCGGCGTGCTGGCGTTGCTCACCTATGTGGAGGAGGAGACGGACGGGTTTGTCATCCTCGCGCACGGTCAGCTGCCGGGGGAGGGGCGGACGTATTCGACGATTCTCAACCGCGTCACCGCCGAGGTGAGCTACCTGCTGGGGGAGGCGTTTAAGCACCGCGGGCTCGACGAGTCGATGGCGGGGCTGTACGGTCAGGCGCTTGTCGGCACCGTCTCCAATTCTGCGCTGTGGTGGCTGGACGAGCGCACGCCGGACAAGCACACTGTGGCGGCGCACATTTCCAACCTGTGCTGGAACGGGTTGCGGGGGATGGAAGCGCAGCCGCGCGTGTACGGAAGCGGCGAAGCGAGCGATAGCGCGAGCGACGAGACAAGCGACGAAACCGCAGAGAAGGATGCGTAAGACACATGACTGAAACCACCCCGCCCGTGTTGGGCGGTTTGCTCACGGCGGCGCTGACGGACCCGAAGTTGAAGGGGTTGGTCACGCACGTGGGCGAGGATTCGTTGCACGTCACGGGCATCGACCAGGTGCGCTCCTGGGCGGCCGGTGCGATTGCGCGCGAGACGCCGGTGCTGTTGGTCACGGCTACCGGCCACGAGGCGGAGGATCTCGCCGCGGAGTTGAAGGCCATTTTGGGCGAGGAGAAGGTCGCGCAGTTCCCGACGTATGAGACGCTGCCGCACGAGCGTCTTTCGCCGGCGCCGGACATTGTGGGGCGCCGCTCGAAGGTGCTGTGGGAGATGCCGCGCGTGATCGTCGCGGCTGCGCGCGCGGTGTGCCAGCCGGTGCTGCCGCCTGCCCAGCCGATCAGCATCGCGGTGGACCAGGAGCACGACTTTGAGGACCTGACCGCGAAGCTGGTGCACTTCGCGTACAACCATGTGGACATGGTGGCGCAGCGCGGCGAGTTCGCCACCCGCGGCGGCATCATCGATGTCTTCCCGACCACCGCGCAAAACCCGGTACGCATCGAGTTCTGGGGCGACGAGGTCACCGACATCCGCTCGTTCGCAGTCGCGGACCAGCGCACCATCGAGGAGGTGCGGTCGGTGGATCTGCACCCTGCGAGGCAATTGCTTATCGACGATACCGTGGCCGCCAAAGCCGACGACCTCGCGCGAAAATTCCCCTCCAACCCGACGCTGTCGTCGCTGCTGGCGCGTATCTCGGAGAAGCAGCCGGCGGACGGCATGGAGGCGCTCATTCCGGCGCTGACGGACAAGCAGTACTCCGTGCTGCCGGAGCTTATGCCCGCTGGCTCTGTGGTGTTAGTGACCAACCCGGAGAAGGTGCGCACCCGCATCGCTGATTTGGAGGCGACGGACCGCGAGTTCCTCGAGGCCGGCTGGGAAGCAGCCGCCATGGGCGCCGAGGGACCTGTCGTGGTGGAGGGCCTGGACGTGTCCGCCTCGTCGTACCGCTCCTACGAGTCGCTGGAGGTCTCCGCCTCCAAGGCCGGCAACGCCTGGTGGACGTTCGCCCCGCCCGGCATGTTCGCCGCCGACGACGCGGAGACGCTGCCTTTGGAGTTTGAGGCCGCGCCTGCGCCGAAAGGCGACCCGAAGGCGATCGAGCAGCTCTACGCCACGCTGAAGCTCCACATCGGCCAAAACCACGGCAAGGTCGCGTTCGTGGCACCGGCGAAGGGCACGATCGACCGCATGGCGGAGCGCCTGCGCGAGCACGGCGTATCCGCCCGCGTGGCCACGCCCGGCTTGGAGCCCGTCGAGGGCGCGGTGACGCTGTACCAGGCACTGTCGCACGCGGGCCTGGTCTTCGGCGGGCCGAACCTGGTCGTGGTCACCGAAACTGACGTCACCGGCAACCGCGTGGGCGATATCGCAGGTGCTAAACGACGGGCCCCGCGCCGGCGCAACCGCGTCGACCCGCTCGCCCTGCAGCCTGGCGATTTCGTGGTGCACGACACCCACGGCATCGGCAAGTTCGTGAAGATGGCGGAGCGCACCGTCAAGGCTGGCGACGAGGACTCGCGCCGCGAATACATCGTGCTGGAGTACCAGCCCGCCAAGCGCGGCCAGCCCGGCGACCAGCTGTGGGTGCCAATGGAGTCGTTGGACTTGCTGAGTAAGTACACCGGGGGCGAGAAGCCGTCGCTAAGCAAAATGGGCGGCTCCGACTGGAAAGCGACGAAGCGCAAGGCGCGCGCCGCAGTCCGCGAGATCGCAGGCGAGCTGGTGGAGCTCTACGCCAAGCGCCAGGCCGCGCCGGGCCATGCGTTCGCGCCGGACACCCCGTGGCAGCACGAGATGGAAGATGCCTTCCCGTTCGTGGAAACCGAAGACCAGCTCACCGCCATCGAAGCGGTGAAGTCGGACATGGAAAAGCCCACCCCGATGGACCGCGTCATCGTGGGCGACGTGGGCTTCGGCAAAACCGAGGTCGCCGTGCGCGCCGCGTTCAAGGCAGTCCAGGACGGCAAGCAGGTCGCGGTACTCGTGCCCACGACGCTTCTGGCCCAGCAGCACTTCTCCACGTTCAACCAGCGCATGGACGGCTTCGGCGTGACGGTGCGCGAACTGTCGCGTTTTACCACCGCCGCGGAGTCCAAGGAGATCATCTCCGGGCTTGCCGACGGCTCCGTGGACATCGTCATCGGCACCCACCGCCTACTGCAGACGGGCGTGCAGTGGAAAAACCTCGGCCTGATCATCGTGGACGAGGAGCAGCGCTTCGGCGTCGAGCACAAGGAGCACATCAAGGCGCTGAAATCGCACGTGGACGTGCTGACCATGACCGCGACACCGATCCCGCGCACCCTAGAGATGTCGCTGACCGGCATCCGCGAGATGACCTCCATCACCACCGCGCCGGAGGACCGCCACCCCGTGCTGACCTACGTCGGCCCGCAGGAAGACAAGCAGGTCGCCGCCGCGATCCGCCGCGAGCTGCTCCGCGACGGCCAGGTCTTCTACATCCACAACAAAGTCTCCGACATTGAAAAGACCGCCCGCCAGCTGCGCGAGCTGGTCCCGGAGGCGCGCATCGTCGTCGCCCACGGCCAGATGAGCGAGCAGGTGCTCGAACAGACGGTGCAGGGTTTTTGGAACCGCGACTACGACGTCATGGTCTGCACCACCATCGTGGAAACCGGCCTGGACATCGCCAACGCCAACACCCTGATCGTGGAAAACGCCCAGAACATGGGTCTTTCCCAGCTGCACCAGCTGCGCGGGCGCGTGGGGCGCTCCCGCGAGCGCGCCTACGCGTACTTTTTGTACCCGAAGGACAAAACGCTCACGGAGACCTCCTACGACCGCCTGGCCACCATCGCCCAGAACAACGACTTAGGCTCCGGAATCGCCGTGGCGCAAAAGGACCTGGAGATGCGCGGCGCTGGCAACGTGCTGGGCGCCGAGCAGTCCGGCCACATCGCCGGGGTGGGCTTTGATATGTACGTGCGCCTGGTCAGCGAGGCCGTGGAGACCTTCAAGGGGCTCATGAGCGGTGAGCCTGTCGACGCCACCGACAAGGGCCCCAAGGAAATCCGCGTGGACCTGCCCGTGGACGCCCACATCCCGGAGACCTACATCAACTCCGAGCGGCTGCGCCTGGAGGTTTACCGCAAGCTCGCAGAGGCCCGCGACGACGACGCCCTGACCGCTGCCGCCGACGACATGATCGACCGCTTCGGTGCACCGCCGAGAGAGGTCGAGCACCTCATGGCCGTGGCGCGGCTGCGCAACCAGGCCCGTGAGGCGGGTGTTTCCGACATCCTCACCCAGGGCAGCCGCATCAAGCTGCACCCGGTTGAGTTGCCGGACTCTAAGCAGGTGCGCCTGAAGCGCCTGTACCCGGGCGCGAACTTCCGCGCCGCGGCCAAGGCGTTGCAGGTGCCGATGCCGCGCGAAGGCGGCGCGAAGCGCGCCCTGAACGCGCCGAACCTGCGCGATACGGAGCTGCTGCAGTGGGTGGCCGACTTCATGACGGAGATGCTCGACGCGCCGAAGATCTCCGTCGCCGGAGCCGCCAAAGCTGAGGAGAAGCCGAAGAAGAAGGTGTTCTCCGTCAGCGAGTAGCGGCCTGCTCATCCTGCCTAGAAGAACTGGGGCAGGATGAGCAGCATCCCGATGCTCCAGGTCAGGTGCACGGCGACCGGGGAGTAGAGCCGGCCGGTTTTCGCTGCTTCGCAGTAGGCCACCGCCCCCAGTGCGCCGGCGGCGAACACCAGCAGCGGCACGCCCATCACGCACGTGACCAGGCAGTAGACCAGCGTGGACCACACGCCGGCCTGCACCGCAGACTGGCCCATGCCCCGCAGCTGACGCGGAACCACGTCGCGGAACACCAGCTCCTCGCCGATGCCGTTGACCACCAGCACCAGCAGCGTCAGGGCGTAGCCGCCTTTGTCGGGCGTGTCCAGCAGCTCCGCCGCGGGGCCGGCGAGGAAGGGGATGTGCTGCACCACCAGGGCGCCGAGGACGAACACGAGCGCCAGGGCGGCGCCGATGAGGGCGCCGCGGAGGACGTCGATAAGCTTTCTGGGCCCCATAAACGCCTGGCGGTTGCCCCATAGCCACCACGCGGCCGCGTACACCACGGCGGTAAAGGCGGTGGCCCAGTAGAAGCCCGCAGTGCCGTCGCCGGCGCGGCGCGCCAGAAATAGTCCGAGTGCGCCGAGGGCGCAGGGAGCTAAGAAGAGCCATTGCCTGGTCAAGTGGGATCTCCGTCCAAGTAAATTCGCCGATCCGGGAGCAAGATTACGGCATGGCTGTACCACGAACTGGTCTGGTCACCGGGGCGACGGGCTACGGAGGTGGGCCGGACCCGGTCGGCAGTTACTTCACGGAGAAGGTGATCATCTCGGTGTCGTCCGGCTTGCCGCGGTAGCGGCCGTCGTCGCCCGGAAAGTTGTTGTCCAGTGCGGTGAGGTAGCGGCCGTCTTCCAGCTGGATGATGGTCTCGACGCTGAGCAGCGCGAATTGGAACGGGTCGCCGACACCGTAGGCGCGGGCGTCGGAGACCATGCCGATCTTGCCCGGGTTGGCAATGTTGAGTAGGTCCGCCATGAGGTCCTTCTGCAGCGTGGAGCCAGCCTTCGCGTCCGCGAAGTCCTTTACCTCGAAGACCTTCTTCAGCTGGGCCTCCGATCCGCGGAAATCGTCGCGCTCGAGCATGAGCAGGCGGCCGTCCTTGGTCAAAAATGCGTCGCCAATCAGCGCGTCGTCGTTTTCTGCGAGGTAGTCCCAGGTCTTGCCGGTGTACTTTCCGGTTTCGGTGTCGAACTGGGAGATCACGCGCACACGCTTGTCGGTGGCCTCGTCGAGGTAGCCCTCGAAGATCGGGTAGAGGTAGCGGCCGTCGGTGGCCATGGCCTCGAAGCCCTTGGAGTTGCGCAGGTTCGGCATTTCTTTGGCACCCAACGTCGGGTTGGACGGGCTCTTAACGTCCGGGTAGGCGTACGGGGCGTCGAGAAGTGTGCCGTCCTTGTCCACGTGGAGGATGTAGGGGCCGAACTCCTCGCCGACCCAGAAGGTGCCGTCCGCGGCCTGAACGAAGGACTCAGGGTCGAAGTCCGCGCCGGTAAGTAGGCGGTCCTCGGTGTCGTTGTTGACGATGTCCCAGGAAATCTTGTTGTTCGGGTCCTTCAGCGAGACGTAGTCCAGCACTTCGATGCCGCCGGTGTCTTTCGGGTCCTTCGCGGTGTCCGCGGTCTCCCAGTTCGGCTTCACCGTGTAGATGCGCAGCAGGAAGTCGGAGGAGTTCTGTTTCGAGCCGAAGCCGTTGTCGGGAAGCGCGTAGAACTGGCCATCGCCCTTCTCAATAATGCCGGAAAAGCCCGGGATGACCTGGCCCTTGAACGGGTGGGTCTGCCCGTTGCCGTCGAAGGCATCCTTGCCGGAATCCGGGCCTGGCGCCTGGTAGAGCGCCGAGAGCTTCGCGCGGCCGTCAAGGACCGGGCCTTCCGCATCAGGTGCCGTCTGGGTCGGGGCTGTGGCCTGGTCGCTGGACCCGGTGCCCTCTGAGCTTCCGCCGGCGGCGGCGCCGATCGCGCCGCCGACAAGGCCGCCGACGACGAATACGCCTGCGACAGCAGCGATGATCTGCTCGAGGCTGAGGTCTTTGAAGATCTGATCGAGCGGGGAGGGGAGATGAATATTCATGGGCTGTAGCCTTTTTTAATCGCTTGCGGGTGGACGCGAAACTCAGAAGATACTGAGATTTCGCACAGCGAGTGTAAGGCCACTCGGCCGGCTCCGCTCGGTGAAAATGAGCTGGCCGATTGCGGTTTGCGTACGGCGGGGAAGTACGATGTTTCCCGTCGCCCCTATAGCCCAATTGGCAGAGGCAGCGGACTTAAAATCCGCCCAGTGTCGGTTCGAGCCCGACTGGGGGCACCACTACACAGCGGTGTAGCCGCCGTCCGCGAGGTGGTAGGAGCCGTTGACAAACGATGCGTCGCTTGAAAGCAAGAAGCTCACCACAGCCGCAATCTCTTCGGGCTCGCCCAGGCGGCCAGCAGGATGCTTATCGACGAGCGCCTGGCGGGCCTCACCCTGCGCCCTTTGAATCAGCGGCGTGTCGATGTATGCCGGACCCACGCAGTTGACCCGGATGCCGGTGGCGGCGTAGTCCGCGGCGAGCGACTTGGTCAGCCCCACAACGCCGTGCTTCGCGGCGGTGTAGCCCTCGATGCCGCCGGCGCGGCCCACGGAGCCGTGGATGGAAGACATGTTCACAATCGCGCACTGCTCCGTGTTGGCCTGTGCGAGGAATTGCTTGAGCTGGTAGTGGCAGCCGTAGGCCACACCGGACAGGTTGATGGAGATGACCCTGTCCCAATCGGCAAGATCCTTGTCCGCCAGCGGGGTGTGGTCGCCGATGCCCGCGTTGTTTACGGCGAGGTGGAGGGCACCGTAGGTGTCTACGGCGAACTGCACGGCCGCCTCGTTATCCTCCTTGCTGGCCACGTCCTGGCGGAACGCGGCGGCAGTGCCACCATTCGCCTCGATCGCGGCTGCGACCTCTTTGGCGGCGTCCTCGTTGAGGTCGGCGACTACGACCTTTGCGCCTTCGCTGGCGAGACGTTCCGCGATAGCCTTGCCGATGCCGGAAGCGCCGCCGGTGACTAGCGCAACCTTATTGTCGAACTTGCCCATGACTGCTTCATGTCCTTCCGTGGGGAAATAGGTGCAGTCAAAGTGTAAGCAAGCATCGACCCTCGCACGGTCGGATTTGGGCAACTACTTCTTCGCTGCGCCGAGCGCCGCCTTTATCAGCGGGATCTGCAGCGGCAGGCGTCCGATGGAAATGATCTGCTTCTGCCACGGCTCGTTGCGCCACTGCCACGCCATGTTGAAGTTGGCCGGCCACACCGCGGCGAGCAGCGCAGCGGCGAACTTCCCGCCGGCAGCCCGCGTTTTCGGGTTGGCCAGCAGGGCAGCGGCGGCGAGCTCGGCCACGCCGGAGACGTACGTGTAGGTGCGTGCGGAGCCGGGAAGGGCGTCGGGCACGATGCCGTCGAAAGGCTCAGGCTTTACAAAGTGGAGCACGCCCGCGCCAGCGAACAGGGGAATGAGAAACTTCTGAAACTTGGTCACCCCGCCGAGAGTACGCCTCACACCGCCTGAGCCACCTGGTCGGCGACGAAGGCGGACCCGGCGCGGGAGGGGTGCAGGGCCATGTTGTAGCCGGCCGTGGTGGTGTCGATGAGCCCGGCCACCCAGCGGTCGGCGTCGCGGGCGCAAGTGCTGTGGTCGGTGGAAAGCGCGTGGATGTCGATGAACGTTGCGCCCACCTGAGCGGCGAGCGCGCGCTGGTAGTCCTGGGTGCGCTGCTCCCACTGCCGCACCCGGGGTGCGGGGACGCCGAACGGGGCATTCGGCACCACGTTGATCAGGCAGATCCGCCCGGTTCCACCGGTGACCGAGAGCATCCCCGGGATGAGGATCTTGGCCCGGGGTGCGGCGGCGCGCACCTTGGCCACGGCCTCGTGCATGTTGCGGAAGTAGTTGTCGCGCACGGCGTCAACGTTGTACGGCGCGCCGGGAGATTCGACCAGCGGGCGCCAGTGATCGTTGAACCCGACCGCCAGCGTTACCGCGCGAGTGTTGGCGTTGAGGTCGCCCGCGCGAACCGCGAGGTCGACGTGGCCGGGCAGGCTGGCCGATTTGTGGCCGGTGCACGACCAGTCCGCCACGGTAAGACCGGTGCGGGCTTGTAGCTGGCGTGGCCAATTGTCCGGCCCCTGCAGGCACCCAGCCTGGCTGGGGTAGGAGGAGACCAGCCTTTCCGATGAACCGGACGACAGCTGCGAGCTTCCGGCGAGGTTGAGCGCGGAGTTGCGGTACTGGTCCGGGTTCGAGGTGTACGAATCGCCGAAGACGACCACGTTGCCGGTGGGCTCAGCCGTGGCAGGCGCGGCTGTGCTGGCGACAATGGCCGCGCATGCGGCAATGCCAGCGGCGACCTTGCGGAATAGAGCTTTCATTCAGACAACCCTACCGGTTGCCTTTGATGTCGCTGTACGCCGCGAGCGCGGTCTTTCGTCGATAAGCACACCCGCAACCTCCCCGCGCGATGCGGCCCACGAAAGCGCGGGGTTGTCCGTGACGCGCAGATCGTCGCGGAACCAAACAAGAGTGGTGGGCACGTGCGCCTCCATTCAGTAGAGTCAAGGCCATGACTGATCGTATGAATGTGGAATCCTTCAACCTCGACCACACCAAGGTAGCCGCCCCGTTCATCCGGCTCGCGGACCGCAAGCAGCTGCCCGCAGGCGACACGCTGGTGAAGTGGGACATCCGCTTCAAGCAGCCCAACGTCGAGCACCTGGAGATGCCGGCGGTGCACTCGCTGGAGCACATGTTCGCCGAGCACGCCCGCAACCACGCGGACAACGTCATCGACTTCGGCCCGATGGGCTGCCAGACCGGCTTCTACCTCATGCTTTCCGGCGACGTAGCCGAGGCCGAGGTTGCTGAGCTGGTGGAAAAGACGCTGACGGACATCACCAAGGCCGACGAGGTCCCGGCCGCCAACGAGAAGCAATGCGGCTGGGGTGCAAGCCACGACCTGGAGGCGGCCAAGCGCGAGGCCCAGGCGTTTTTGGACAAGCGCGACGAGTGGGGCAGCGTCTTTAAGTAGTCGGGTCCACCACCCGGATGTGAAGCGGCGCGGTGCGCAGGCGGTAGACGCCCGGCACCGCGTCGAATGTTGCGAGCAGCTCGTGGGCGAACGCCGCGGTGGCGGGGACGACAATATGGTCGCTCGCACACTCGGTTGTCGGCGAGTGCGGGTTGAGCAGCAGCCAAGTCTCGCCGTTGAGCAGCGCGAATGACCTACCGTGCAGCAGGCGGTGGCGCGCGGCGCGGAGCAACGCGCGCGCAGCCGCCGGATCCAGGTCCACGCGCCCCTCGGTATCGACCTCGAGGTAGCGGGCGTGCATCGCGCCTATCGACGACCCTTCGGACCCCACCGCATCTTCCAACAATGCCCGATCCTGCGGGTCGGCGCTGATGGGGTCGCGGTCCGTAGAAGTAAGGCCGAGCGGCACGCGGTCGCCGACAAAGGCCGCGAATTTCAACGGATCCCAGGACAGGATCTGCTCCACGTCGTCGCCGTTGATACCGACCGCGTACGTGAAACGGATCAGGCCAGTGGGCCCGTCAACCACACCGAGGACCGGGTCGGTGACAAACACGAAGCCGGACAAGGTACCTCGCGGGTTGTCCAGCACGAGGTAGTGGCCCGGCTCGATGTCGTCGCGGGCGGCGCGGGCGAGTAGGCGTGCCGGCCACTCGTCGGGAAGCGCAGGCGTGCCGGGCACGCGCAACGTCAGTTCCGTTTGGGTGCCCGCGACAGGCTGGGAAGACTCCACGCGCGACTTGCCGTACGTGCAGTACAACACGTGGGGGACCGGCTCGGGCAGCACGTACGCGTGGACCTCTAGGCGGCGGTAGGAAAACACGTACGCGTCCTCGCCGCCGGTGGTCTGCGCGATGTGGCCGCGCACCACCTCACCGCCGGGTCTTGGGCCGCGGCGGGCGTTGTCGAGCACTCCCATGCAGCCCACCATATCCCCGCTGGAAGGCAGCGAGTGATCGGCTGGCATCACACTGGCGGGAACCTTTTTGGTACGTGTGGCGTTGTACCCGGTGAACTCTTGGACAAACTCATTGGAAAGGAATGTGCGACGTGAGAAGCACTAACCCCGTTCTGCGCAACATTCCGGGGGCGGATGCGGACAACGGCTACCAGGCCGGCCAGACCGCGACGCTTCCGGGGCACGCGCCCGAAATTGACCAGCAACGCCCGATGACGGTCGACGACGTGGTGACCAAGACGGGCATCACGCTCGCCGTGATCATCGCGTTCGCCGCTGTGAACTTCGGCATCTTCCTCACCGGCAACATCAGTCTCGGCATGATCCTGACGTTCGTCGGCGCCATCGGCGGCTTCATCACCACCCTGGTCAACGCGTTCCGCCGCGAGTTCGGCTCGAAGACGCTGACGCTGATCTACGCCGCGTTTGAGGGCTTGTTCCTCGGCGGCTTCTCCTTGACCGTCTCCGGCTGGTTCACCGTCGGCGGCGCCGATGCCGGCCAGCTCATCTTCCAGGCCATTTTGGGCACGATCGGCGTGTTCATCGGCATGCTCGTGGTCTACCGTCGCGGCGCGATCCGCGTGACTCCGCGTTTCCACCGCATCGTCACCGGCATGATCTTCGGCGTGGCCATCATGGCGCTGGGCAACTTCCTGCTGGCGATCTTCACCGGCATCTCCCCGCTTCGCGACGGCGGCACGCTGTCCATCATCTTCGGCGTGGTCTGCGTCGTACTGGCGGCCCTGTCCTTCCTGCAGGACTTCGACTTGGCCGACAAGCTGGTCCGCACCGGTGCGCCGGAGCGCGCCTCCTGGGGTGTTGCGCTTGGCCTGGCTGTGACCCTGGTGTGGCTCTACACCGAGATCCTGCGCCTGCTGTCCTACTTCAACGACCGCTAGGCCGCTAGGCCCACAGAAAGACAAAGCGCCTCGCTTCCGGATCATCTCCGGAAGCGAGGCGCATTGTTGTGCGCGCGGCTTAGTAGTTGTTGTCCGGAACCACGGACTGGCCGTTGACGGACACGGTGGTGAACACCGGCTTGCCGTCAATGATCTCCGGGTTGCCCAACACAACCTTCACGTCTTCTTCGCGGTTGTCCGGGGAGACAACGACACGGGTGCCGGTGCCCTCGGCGAGATCCTCGCCCCACTGCTCCCAGACGATGTTCTCGAGGAAGTCGTCCTGGTTCTTGCAGTCCACGGTGAGGCGGTCCGGTTGCACCAGGTCGGTGGCGCCGCAGTTATTGAACACCGGGGCGGCAGCGACAGCGGCCTCTGCGGTCTCCTGCTCCTGCACGGCGTTTGCCTCGGTGACGTTGGTCGCCGTCGCGGTGCTGGTGGCGGTGGTCGCGGTGCCGGCGCCCTTCAGGGAGTTCGGGTCCTGGGTGGTGGCGGTGTCGACCTTCTCGGAGGAGGGGTTCTCATGCGGCGGGGTGCAGCCTGCCAGAGCGATGGCGGCCAACGCGGCGACGCCGGCTACAGCTTTGCGGGAAGAGGTGGCAATCACAGGAATGGTCCTTCTGTTTTTTGAAAAGAGAAAAGTACTGGCTACTTCGCGCGGGGCGTGGAGGCCTTGACTGAATCATACGGCTCGGCGGACACGATGGTGACGGAAATCTCGCGGCCGTTCGGGGCGGTGTACTTGCGGGTTTCGCCCTCGGAAGCGCCGACGACGGCGGCGCCGAGCGGGGACTGCTCCGAGTAGGTCTCCAGATCCGCGTTGTCCGTGGAGGCTGCGCGGGTGCCGATGAGGAAGGTCTCGCGGTCGTCCTCGTCGCCGTCGTAGTAGACGTGCACGACGGAACCGACGTGGGCGACACCCTCGACGATGCCGGTGCGCTCGGTGGTGGAGTTGGACAGGATTTCGGAGATCTGCTTGATGCGTGCCTCCTCCTGGTCCTGCTGCTCGCGGGCTGCGTCGTAGCCGGCGTTCTCCTTGAGGTCGCCCTCTTCGCGGCGCTCGTTGATCTCGGCCGCGATGGCGGGGCGGTTGTCAATGAGCTGCTGCAGTTCGGCCTCGAGCTTGGCCTTCATTTCAGGAGTGATGTACTGCTGCTGGGATTCAGCCATAGGGGTCTAAACCTTCCCTGATACGTGAAATCGGCCCGCCGCTCGCGGGCCAATGTGTGCAGATATACAGCCGGAAGATTACCACACGCGGATGTGGCGGTTTCCGCTAGCGTGCTGCGTAGAAGCTGCTCTCCGGGTCCATGTAGAAGGGGAGATTTTCGGAGCAGCCGTAGATGCGCCCCGACACCAACGGCTCGCGCACCGGCAGGTCCACGGCAATGCGGGAGTGCTCGTCGCCGCCAGCTGGCAGGACCACCTCGCGGCGGCCCACCTCCGCGTGGGAGTAATCCACCGCCGTGACGATGCAGTATGCGGGCGTGTCCGGGTTTTTGCGGTTCACGTCGATCCAGAGCCGGCCCGTGTTGTCGTCGATATGCTCTTGCGAAATAAATTCGGCGCGGACTGGCTGGTTGAAGCGCTCCATGATCGTGCGGGCGCCAACGAAGAGCAGGGCGATCATGAGCAGCGCGGAGACAATCGCCACCACTTTGCCGCCGATCGAGCCGCCGGAGCCGCGGTTGCGGCCGTAGCGTTCGGCTGGGCGGGGAGAGGTAGCAGTGCTCACGGAAACGGCTCCTTGCAGGTGGTAAGGACTTTAGCGTTGATGGTACTAAGATGACGCGGAGGTACAGAACTGACCCCTACGAAAGTTGGATTGATCGAGTGACCGGGTTTCGTCTCATGGCAATTCACGCCCACCCAGACGACGAGTCCTCAAAGGGTGCGGCCACCATGGCCAAGTACGCCGCGGAAGGCAACCGCGTCAAGGTTGTCACATGCACTGACGGCAGGCGCGGCGACATCCTCAATCCGGCTATGGACCGCCCCGGCGTGCTAGACAACATCCTCGACGTGCGCCGCGAGGAGATGGCGCGCGCCGCGGCGGCGCTCGGCGTCGAGCACGTCTGGCTGGGCTACGAGGACTCCGGGCTGCCGGAGGGCGACCCGCTGCCGCCGCTGCCGGAGGGCTCGTTCGCGGTGCAGGACCCGGAAGAAGTGGCAGTGGAGATTGTGAAGCAGATCCGCGAATTCCGCCCGCACGTGATCATCACGTATGACGAAAACGGCGGCTACCCGCACCCGGACCACCTGATGGTGCACGCGATTTCCATGATCGCCTGGGAGCGCGCGGGCGACCCGGATTTCGCCCCTGGCGCTGGCGAGCCGTGGACGCCGCTGAAGCTGTACTACTCGCACGGCTTCATCCTGCAGCGCATGAAGCTTCTGCAGGAGCGGCTCATCCAGCGCGGCGAAAAGAGCCCGTACGAGCTGATGATTAAACGCTGGGAGGAAAACGAGGGCGACGTCTTCGACCGCGTGACCACCCAGGTGGAGTGCGCCGACTACTTCCCGCAACGTGCCGAAGCGCTGACGGCCCACGCCACGCAGATCGATCCCGCCGGCGCTTTCTTGGCCAGCCCGGTGAAGGATCAGCAGGACGTCTGGCCCACCGAGGAGTTTGAGCTGGCCGCGTCCAGGGTAAAGACCACCCTGCCGGAAACGGATCTGTTTGCCGGCATCGAGGAGGAAAACTAAATGTCTACGTTCACCATCGCCGCCGCCAGCGCCGCGAATTTCGTGCTGGCCCAGAGCCCGGGCGAGACCCCGGTCGGCCCGGACTTCGGCAAAGCCTCGCCGATTGGGTTGCTGCTGCTGGTGGTCCTGGTCATCGTGGTGCTGTTCATCGGTTGGTCGTTTCACCGCCGCTTCTCCCGTTTCAAGCGCCGCCAGGCGTTCGCGGAAGCGCGCGGGATTGATCCGTTCGATGAGAAAGCCATCGACGAGGCCATGGAGAAGGCTGGTTTGAAGGACCAGCGGAAGAAAAACGCTTTCTAGCTGTCTAGAATTTATCCTGTGTCTGTCCTTTCGAAGCTGCGATACCCGCTGTACCCGCTGTATGAGGCGCGCCTGAAGCGTGAGCTGCGCGGCAAAAAGCGCCCGAAGCACATCGCCGTGATGGCCGACGGCAACCGGCGTTGGGCGCGCGAGGCGGGCTTCGAGGATATCTCCCATGGCCACCGCGTCGGCGGCGCGAAGATCGGCGAGCTTGTGCGCTGGTCCGCGGAGATGGGCGTGGACGTGCTCACCATTTACCTGTTGTCCACGGAGAATCTGCAGCGCACCACCGAAGAGGTGGAGCTGTTGTTCGACATCATCTCCGGGGTCATCGAGGATCTCGCCACGGAGGACTACACCTGCCGCGTGCGGTTGGTGGGGCATTTGGATTTGTTGCCGGAGGACGTCGCTAAGCGGATGCGCGAGGGCGCGGCCGCAACCGATACGAAGCATGGCCTCACCGTGAATATCGCGGTCGGCTATGGCGGGCGCCAGGAGATCGTGGACGCGGTGCAATCGCTTATCGACGACAAAGCGCACGCCGGAGTGCCAGCCACGGAGATGGCCGCCGAGATCACGGTGGAATCGATCGGGGAGCACCTCTACACCTCCGGCCAGCCGGACCCGGACCTGGTTATCCGCACCTCTGGAGAGCAGCGCCTGTCCGGGTTTTTGCTGTGGCAGGCCGCGTACTCGGAGATCTGGTTCACCGACATCTACTGGCCGGCGTTCCGCAAAATCGATTTCCTGCGCGCGCTGCGCGATTACTCGCAGCGCTCCCGCCGCTTTGGCAAGTAGCTACATTTTGCGCATGCGCACGCGTTGGACGGTGTGGTCGTAATCCTTGCGCAACACCAGCGAGGCGCGCACGCGGGTGGGCAGGATGTTTTCCACCAGGTTGGGCAGGTTGATGGTCTGCCACAGCTCGCGGGCGGCGTAGGCGGCCTCGGCGTCGTCCATGCCGGCGAAGCCCTCGAAGTGGTTTCCGGGCTGCTGGAACGAGGTATCGCGGAGTTTGAGGAAGCGCTCGATGTACCAACGCTCGATGTCTTCGGTCTTCGCGTCGACGTAAATGGAGAAATCGAACAGGTCAGAAATCATCAGCGTCGGCCCGGTCTGCAGCACGTTTAACCCCTCGAGGATGAGGATGTCGGGCTGGCGGACTTCCACGAACTCGTCGGGGAGGATGTCGTAGGCCTCGTGCGAGTAGATCGGTGCCTTGACCACTGGCTGGCCGGACTTGACCTCTGTGACAAACCGCATGAGGTTCCTGCGG
Organism: Corynebacterium pilbarense; assembly: GCF_026930265.1. Classification (NCBI taxonomy): domain Bacteria; kingdom Bacillati; phylum Actinomycetota; class Actinomycetes; order Mycobacteriales; family Corynebacteriaceae; genus Corynebacterium; species Corynebacterium pilbarense. Next base: position 36,792 of record NZ_JANRML010000007.1, on the reverse strand, counting down.
TTGTAGGACTCCGGGAAGCCTTTGCGTTTCATGATCCCGCGCTCTTCCAGCACCGCCTTGGGGTGGAGGAAGCCGTCGGTGGTGACCAGGTCCACCCGCGGGTGCGAGTCCCAGCGCTGCAGCAGCACCTGCAGCACACGCGCGGTGGTGGACTTGCCCACGGCCACCGAGCCGGCCAGGCCGATGATGAACGGTACGTGCCCCGGGTCGCCGCCGATGAATGTCTCGGTGGCGTTAGTGAGCTTTTGCCGGGCGCGCACCTGCAGGTGAATTAGGCGCGACAGGGGCAGGTAGATGTCCTCGACCTCCTGTAGGTCGAGGTTTTCGCCGATGCCGGAGAGTTTCTTCAGCTCTTCCTCGGTGAGCACCTGAGGCATTTTGGCGCGGCGTTTGCGCCAGTCCTCGCGGTGGAAGTCGAGGTACGGCGACGAATCGGCTCGAGACATAGCCACCATTGTTGCACCCGTGCAAAAGGGGAATAAATCAGCCTTCTGGGCGTGCCGATTTTCCTATACTTCGAGGAGCCGTTGTCAACGCGAAAAGAAAGGACCCGGTCGACGTGTCTGAAGACCTCCGTTACCAGGATCTGGCCACCTACGACCCCGAGGTGCACGCCGCAATTGTGGACGAGCTCGCGCGCCAGCGCGACACCTTGGAGATGATCGCCTCCGAGAACTTCGTGCCCCGCTCTGTGCTGCAGGCGCAGGGCTCGGTGCTGACCAACAAGTACGCCGAGGGCTACCCGGGCCGCCGCTACTACGGCGGCTGTGAGCACGTGGACGTGATCGAGGACTTGGCGCGCAACCGCGCCAAAGAGGTCTTCGGCGCCCAGTACGCGAACGTGCAGCCGCACTCGGGTGCGCAGGCTAACGCCGCGGTGCTCATGGCGCTGGCGGAGCCGGGCGACACCATCTTGGGCCTGGACCTGGCGCACGGCGGCCACCTCACCCACGGCATGAAGATCAACTTCTCCGGCCGTCTCTACAACGTGGAGGCGTACCAGGTGGAGGAGGACACCCACCAGATCGACATGGCCAAGCTGCGCGAGCAGGCCCGCGAGGTCAAGCCGAAGGTGATCATCGCTGGTTGGTCCGCGTACCCGCGCCACGAGGACTTCGCGGAGTTCCGCTCCATCGCCGACGAGGTCGGCGCCTACCTGTGGGTGGACATGGCCCACTTCGCCGGCTTGGTCGCCGCCGGCCTGCACCCGAGCCCGGTCCCCCACGCGCACGTGGTGTCCTCCACGGTGCACAAGACCCTGGGCGGGCCGCGCTCCGGTTTCATCCTCACCAACGACCTGGAGCTGCACAAGAAGCTCAACTCCGCGGTTTTCCCGGGCCAGCAGGGCGGCCCGCTGATGCACGTCGTAGCTGCGAAGGCGACTGCGTTCAAGATCGCGGGGAGCGAGGAGTTCAAGGACCGCCAGCAGCGCACCCTCGACGGCGCGAAGGTGCTGGCGGAGCGTCTGCTTGCCGACGACGCACGCGAGGCCGGCGTCTCCGTCGTCTCCGGCGGCACCGAGGTGCACCTCGTGCTGGTGGACCTGCGCAACTCGCCGATGGACGGGCAGCAGGCCGAAGACCTGCTGCACTCGGTGGGCATCACCGTCAACCGCAACGCGGTGCCGTTCGACCCGCGCCCGCCGAAGGTGACCTCTGGCCTGCGCATCGGCACTTCCGCGCTGGCCACCCGCGGCTTCGGCGAGGAGGATTTCCGCGAGGTCGCCGAGATCATCGCGGAGACGTTGATCAAGGCCGAGAATGCCGACGTTGAGGCGCTGCGCGGCCGCGTTGAAGCCCTGGCGCGCAAGTACCCGCTCTACCCGGACCTCGAGGATTGGAAGATGCTCTAGTCCTCCTCGGCCTCTCCGGCGTCGGCGCTTGCGCCGTCGCCGCCGTCGACTGCGTGCCCGCGCTGCTCTGCAAGAGTGGCGCGGGCTTTTTGCAGCCACTCGGGCTGGTTATCCAGCAGCGCGCGGATTTCCTCGGTGGTCATCGCCTGGTCCACGCCGGCGTTTTTCAGCGCGGTCACGGAAATGCCCAGCTTGCGGGCCACCTCGGGGCGCGGGTGCGGGCCGGAAAGCCGCAGCTCCTGCAGCCACTGCGGCGGGTTGTCCTGGAGTTCGCGCAGTTCGGCGTGGGTCACGGCGCCGTCCTGGAACTCCTGCGGGGTGGCGGGGAGGTAGATGCCCAGCTTCTTTGCGGCGGTCACCGGCTTCATGGCGGTGCCGGAGGGGGTCTGTTCAGTCATGACCAAAACGGTAGCATTGGCAGCCATGCTCACCATTGCCTTCGTCACCGGCACTGAGCCGGGGAAGTGGTTCCGCCGATACGAGGAACTCACAGGAAGTCGCCTTGAGACGGTGCCGTCGGATGATCCGTTGGTGCTCGTCGGCAAGCAAGCAACTGCGGCGCTCGTGCGGCTTCCAGACGAGCGAGTCACCGACGAGCACCACGTGGTGCGCCTCTACGAAGAGGCGGCCGGTGTCGCGGTGCCGAAAGATTCCCTCTACGCGGAGGTGGGGGAGGTCACCCGCGAGGATTTGGCGGATGAGATCGTGAACTTTGATGGGCAATCGCCTATCGACGACCTCCGGTCCGCCCTCCAGGTCGTCGCCGCAAACGTCGGCGTGGCCTACGCGCCCCTGCCATTGTTGAAGAACCTCGCACGCAAGCAGATAAAAGCGTTAGAACTTGCTGGGGAAGAACCGGCGACCCAGATTGCGCTTGTGTGGCGCAAGGTGGACGATTCGGACGCTGTGCAGGACTTTGTCGGAGTCACGAAGGGCCGCACCGTGCGTTCTTCGCGTTCTTCGCGCGGAAAGTCGCACCCCCGATCGGGTGCAAAGAGGGCTCAACGTTAACGTAAAGTTCATAATGGACTGCGCACTAATTTCAAGAATGAAAGGTATTGATTATGTTCTCCCGTAAGATCGTCGCTTCCGCAGCTGCACTGACCATTGGCGCAACCGGCCTGGTTGCTTGCTCCAACGACGGCGAGGGCGAGCCGACCTCCACCGAGGTTGTCTCCGAGACCGCTACTGAGACCGAGGTCGCCACCGAGGCTGCCGGCGAGGGCGACGCCGACAAGTCCGCCGACGCTACCGACGGCGCTGCAGCTGGCGACGCTGAGGCTACCGAGGAGATCACCACCGCTGACGGCGCAACCGCAATGGTTCCGGCAGGCGTGAAGTCCGCTATGGATCAGTACGCTCAGCCGGAGTGGGGCGAGCCGATGGCGGTTGAAGAGACCGACGGCGGCTGGATCGTCACCTACGACGACGAGCACTACATCACCTGGAACGAGAACACCGGCGGCGCTCCGACCTGGGGCCAGATCGCTAACGAGTGGATCACCGACGTCCGTCTGGACCAGAAGATGGGCTTCCCGGTCGCACCGGAGACCGAGAACGCTGATCAGTCCGGCTGGACCCAGGAGTTCGAGAACGGCACCATCGAGTGGACCCGCGGCGGCACCGAGGATGCGTTCACCGCAATCGTCACCGAGAAGTAAAACGGCGCATAACCTCGCCTGATTTCGAGCGCCACCTGGCTACGGCCGGGTGGCGCTTTTGCGTTGTCTCGCCCACGTTTGCGCGCCGTGGCGCGGATCTGGACAATGGAGCGCATGCAAAAATCGGACTTTGCCATCCGGCCCATCCGACCGGAAGACTATCCGCAGGTACGAGCCATCTACGAGATGGGACTACAGACAGGCAACGCTTCTTGGGAAACCAAGGGGCAGAACTGGGAGCAATTTTCCCGCAAGAAGATCATGGAGACCGTCTTCGTGGCGGTCGATGCGGACGACGACAACAAAGTCCTCGGCTGGGTGGGGGCCGCAAAAGCCTCTACCCGCAGCGTGTTCCATGGCGTTGTTGAGGACTCGATCTACACCCACCCGGACGCGCGCGGCCGTGGCGTCGCTGGCGCGTTGCTCGACCACCTGATCCAGACGTGCATCAGCCTGCACAAGTGGTCTATCCACTCCTGGATCTTCCCCGAAAATGAAGGATCCGCGGGCCTGCATAAGTCCCGCGGATTTGAGAAGGTGGGCACGTTCCACAACATGGCGCAGATGGCCTACGGCGAGCGCCAAGGCGAGTGGCGCGACTGCGACATCTGGGAGCTGATTCTGCCGATGTCGCGCGACTCCTAGCTCAGGTCTTCCTTGAGCGCCTCCTCGCGCACCGGCAGGAGGAGGACGAAGGCGATAACCGTCAGCGGCACCATGAGTAGGAACACAGGCGTCAGGCCGTCGTTGTAGCTGCTCAGCACCGCTTCCCGGAGGGGATCCGGAAGCTGGGCGACAGTGCCGGGGGTGAGGCTGTTGGCCCCGCCGTCCTGGAACTTCGCGGCGTACGCCTCGCCCTCCGGCCCCAGTTTCGCCAGCGCCTCCGGCAAGCGCTGCTCCAGGTTGTCGCGCATGTTGTGGATGAACAGCGAGCCCGAAAGCGACGCGCCAATGGACGAGCCGATCTGACGGAAGAAGTTGTTCGTTGACGTTGCTGTGCCGACGTGCTTGAGCGGGAACGAGTTCTGCACGATGAGCACCAGCACCTGCATGACCAGGCCCAGGCCGAAGCCGAAGATGAACATGTAGATGCCCAGCCTGGTCAGGGACGTGGTGACGTCCAGGCGCGAGAACAGGAACAGCCCCAGCGTGGTGATGAGCATGCCAACCAGCGGGTAGATCTTGTATCGGCCGGTCTTGGAGATAATGAAGCCGACCGTCATGCCGGTGACGAGCATGCCGATGACCATCGGCAGCATCATCAGGCCCGCCTCGGTCGGGGTGAGCTGGTGGACCATCTGCAGGTAGGTGGGCAGGTACGCCAGCCCGCTGGTCATGGCCAGGCCAAGCACGGTGCCGGCCAGGGTGGTCAGGACCATGTTGCGGTTTTTGAACAGGTCCATCGGGATCAGCGGGTTGGTTACGCGCAGTTCCACGAATACGAACGCCACGGCTGCAACCAGCGCGATCAGCGAGGTGGCGATGATGGTGGGGGAGCTCCACTCGTACTGGGTGCCGCCCCACGTGGTGGTGAGGATCAGCGAGGCGGTAGCCAGCACCATCAGCGTGGTCCCGAGGTAGTCGTAGTGCATGCCCTTGGCAGTGCCGCGGCGCAGGCGGAGCACGGCGGCGCACACGCTCATCGCGAGCAGACCGAGCGGAATGTTCATCCACAGTGCCCAGCGCCAGCCGGGCCCGTCGGTGAACCAGCCGCCGAGCACCGGGCCGAGCACCGAGGACACGCCGAAGACGGCGCCCATGACACCCATGTACTTGCCGCGCTCGCGGGCGGGGACGACCTCGGCGATGATGGACTGCGAGTTCACCATCATCCCGCCCGCGCCCAGGCCCTGGACGGCGCGGCCGATGATCAAAAGCTCCATGGTGTGGGCGAAGCCGCCGATGGTGGAACCGACCACGAACAGGCCGATGCCTGTGATGTAAAGCCACTTGCGGCCCAGGATGTCGCCGAGTTTGCCGTTGATCGGCATCGCGATGGTCATGGTGACCAGAAACGCCGAGATGACCCAGCTCATGTGGTTCACGCCGCCGAGCTCGCCCACGATGGTGGGCAGGGCGGTGGCGAAAATCATCTGGCCCAGCGAGCTCATCAGCATGGTCAGCAGCAGGGCCGAGAACACCAGCCCCACGTTCGGCGCGGTGGCCTGGGGCGGTTGTTTGTCCGCGCGGGTTTCTACCATTTCATCTCCTTTGCGTAAACGGTGAGATCGTGTGCGTTTGCCAGTAGTTGTTTGACGGGGTCGTCCTGGTCCGGAGGGTGCCACAGGTAGCGGCTCACCGCGCCCTGGAAGAGGATCACGATGAACTGCGTCTCGTCCTCCAGCGTTCCGGGGAACTTGCGGTCCTCGGGGAAGCGCTCGAAATGGGCGTAGACGGCGCGGCCGACCTCGGTGAGGAAGCCTCGTTTGCGCGCGGCCTCGGCGTGCATCAGCCCCGGGTTGTTTTCCAGTAACTCGTGGCGGCATTTCGCGGCCGGTCCGTCGAAGCGCCCTGGCTCCACCTCGATGGAGCGGATGACAAGTTCGAGCACGTTCTCACTCTGCGTCGTCTGGATTGCGGCGAGCGCTTCCTCACTGAACGTGAAGGGGAACGACCCTAGGATCGCCTCGTCCTTGGAGTCGACGTAGTTGAAAAACGTGCGCCTGGAAATCTCTGCGGCGCGGCAGATGTCGTCGACGGTGACGTTGTCGTAGCCGTGTGCGCGGACAAGCTTCGCGGCCTGGTCGCGAATGCGTTGCCGCGTCTCGCGCCGCTTCTGCTCCCGGATACCTTCATTTTGCACGGGGTGCAATATTACACCCGGTGCAAGTTAAGGCAAACCGGCCGATAATTCGCCTTCTACCAGGGCAATGTCGTCTTCCAGGTACGTCAGTTTCACAACGCCGGGCGTGTGCTTTTCGACGTCCCAACGGCCCTGCCCGTCATTACACCCCTTCGTCAACGGGATGGATTCGCCGCCCTCGCCGATCAGCGCGGTGCAGCCGGTCAGGGGGTAGGTCACCGAGGCGGTGCCGCCGCCGAAGGTCGCCACCGCGGGCCACGCCTTGACCTTCGCGTCGTCCTCCAAACTGTTCAGGGTGCCGGTAAACGTGCCCGAAATGGACTCGGTGGGAGCCGAAGGATCGTCGCCAAGCTGCGGCTGCGCAGTGACCGTGACCGTTTCCGGGACCTCATTAACGGGCTCGGGTTTCGGGTTGGCGTACCAGTAGGCCGCCGCGAGCGCGACGCCGATGATGGCGACGATGAGCGCGAGCACCCCGCCGACGACCCACGGCTTGTTCGGCCCGCCCGCGGTGCGCAGCTCGGAGAAAGAACCAGGCATGGAAAAAGCCCCCAGCAAGTTGGTTGATGTGCTGAGGGCTGATTCTAGCTAGGTGCGAGTTGCGGCCTAGTTTCGGTCAGTGTTGGCCATGGACAGCACGTTGAGGCGCTTGTCCAGCTCCTCCTCGGTGAGCTTCTCGCCGTCCACGAAGCCGAGGTCGATGGTGGCCTGGCGGATGGTGATGCCCTCCTTGACCGCGTGCTTGGCAATCTTCGCGGCGTTTTCGTAGCCGATTGCGGAGTTCAGCGGGGTCACGATCGACGGGGAGGACTCGGCCAGGGTGCGCATGCGCTCCTCGTTCGGCTCGATGCCGTCGACAAGCTTGGTGGCGAACTGGCGGGCCGTGTTCGCCAGCAGGCGGGAGGACTCGAGCACGTTACGCGCCATCATCGGGATGAACACGTTGAGCTCGAACTGGCCCTGGGTGCCGCCGAACGCGACAGCCGCGTCGTTGCCGATGACCTGCGCGGAGACCTGGGTTGCGGTCTCGCACAGCACCGGGTTGACCTTGCCCGGCATGATGGAGGAGCCCGGCTGCAGGTCCGGCAAGTGGATCTCGCCGAAGCCGGCCAGCGGGCCGGAACCCATCAGGCGGATGTCGTTGGCGATCTTGTACAGGGACACGGCCACGGTGCGCATCTCGCCGGAGAACTCCACCAGGCCGTCGCGGTTTGCCTGCGCCTCGAAGTGGTTCTTCGCCTCCGACAGCTGCTCGATGCCGGTGAGCTTTTTCAGCTCCTCGGTGACCTTGCCGCCGAACTCTGCCGGGGTGTTGATGCCGGTGCCCACCGCGGTACCGCCGATGGCGAGCTCGCCCAGGCGCTCCAGGGTGGCCTCGACACGCGCAACACCCAGCTCGATCTGGCGGGCGTAGCCGGAGAACTCCTGGCCCAGGGTCACCGGGGTGGCGTCCATAAGGTGGGTGCGGCCGGACTTGACCACCTCGTGCCACTCCTTGGCCTTCTTCTCCAGGGACTCCTGCAGCACCTTCAGCGCCGGGATCAGGTCGCTGGCCGCCGCCTCGGTCGCGGCGACGTGGGTGGCGGTGGGGAAGGTGTCGTTGGAAGACTGGCCCATGTTCACATGGTCATTCGGGTGCACCTCAACGCCGTTGGCCTTCGCGATGGAGGCGATGACCTCGTTGGTGTTCATGTTGGACGAGGTGCCGGAGCCGGTCTGGAACACATCGATGGGGAACTGATCGTCGTGCTTGCCGTCGGCGATCTCCTTCGCGGCAGCGATGATGGCGTCCGCCTTCTCGGCGTCGAGGTTGCCCAGGTCCTTGTTCACCTGCGCACACGCGGCCTTGAGCAGGCCAAGCGCGCGGATCTGCTGGGATTCCAGACCGCGGCCGGAGATGGGGAAGTTCTCCACGGCGCGCTGAGTCTGGGCGCGCCAGAGCGCGTCCTTCGGCACCTTGACCTCGCCCATCGTGTCATGTTCGATGCGGTATTCCTGATCAGCCATGATTGTCCTTTACTTCTGTCGCGTGCACGCTGCACACAGTAGAGTGCGCGCGTGCCTTTCCACTGCACGATTATGCACCAACCGGACATGACAAGGAGATGAAATGCCCGAACCGCAGGCCATGAAGACCCCCACTTTGAGGGATGCGTTGGTGGCGGCCGCTGCGATGGCATCCATGTACGTTCTGCTCATCGGGCAGGGGCTGATTTTGGTGCGCGCCGGGGCCCCGCGCGCGGTGGCGTTGACGGTGCTGCCGGTCGCTGTGGTTGTGGCGCTTGCTGTGCCCGCGGTGTGGCTGGTGCGCCACATGCGCCGCCGCGGGCTAGAGCTCGGGTTCGCCCGGCTGGGGCGCCGTGGCTGGCATTTGCTGTGGCAGGCCCCAGCGGTGGTGATCGGCTCGGCGGCCGCGACCGCTCTGGTTGCGCCGCTGCTTGGCATTGAGTCTGGCGGCGATTCCACGGGCGAAGTCTTAGCCAAGGACGTGGATAGTGCCGCTCCGGTGCTGCTTCTGCTGGCCGGCTACCTGATCCTCGGGCCGTTCATTGAGGAAATCGTGTTCCGCCGCGTGCTGATGAACTACTTCGACACGCTCATGCCGGCGGCTGCGAGCGTGGTGGCCACCTCAGCGATTTTCGGGGCGGCCCACATCGCGCCGCCGGCGATCGTGTTCACCTTCTTCTCCGGCATTGGCCTAGCGCTTGTGGCGCGCTTCCATGGCAACATCACGTCCAGCTTCATTGTGCACGTGGTGAATAACCTGTTGGCCAGCGCGGCGGTGATTGCCGCGCTGCTTTAGCCTGCGTTTTAGTTCTCCGGCTCGGCGTAGTCCACCACGGAGTAGTCCTGCAGCTTGGCCAGCTGGTGCTGGGATTCCACGAAGCGCACGGTGCCGGACTTCGAACGCATCACCAGCGAACGGGTGGTCGCACCCGACTTGCGGTAGGTCACGCCCTGCAGCATGTCGCCGTTGGTGACACCGGTGGCGGCGAAGTAGCAGTTGTCGGAGGTGACCAGGTCGTTGATGCCCAGCACGCGATCCAGGTCGTGGCCGGCGGCGAGGACCTTTTCGCGCTCTTTGTCGTCCTGCGGGGCGAGCATGCCCTGGATCTCGCCGCCCAGGCACTTCAGGGCGCACGCCGTGACGACGCCCTCCGGGGTACCGCCGATACCCATCGCGATGTCGATGCCGTTGTCGGGCTGCGCCGCGGCGATGGCGCCGGCGACGTCGCCGTCCATGATGAAGCGGACTTTGGCACCGGCGGCGCGGATGTCGTCGACAAGCTGCTTGTGGCGCGGACGATCAAGCACAACCACCGTGATGTCGGCGGGGCGCACGCCCTTCGCCTCTGCGACTGCCTGGATGTTCTCGGCCGTCAACTTCGTGATGTCGATCGCGCCGACCGCCTCTGGGCCCACAGCAATCTTGTTCATGTAGAAGGCGTCCTGAGGGTTGAACATGGAGCCGCGGTCGGCGGCGGCGATGACGGAGATCGCGTTCGGACGGCCTTCGGCCATCAGGCGGGTGCCGTCGACCGGGTCCACGGCGATGTCCACGGCGGCGCCGCGGCCGGTGCCCACCTGCTCGCCGTTGAACAGCATCGGGGCCTCATCCTTCTCGCCCTCGCCGATGACGATCACGCCGTCCATCTCCACGGAGTTGATCATCTTGCGCATCGCGTTCACGGCCGCGCCGTCGCCCTCGTTCTTCTGGCCGCGGCCCACCCAGCGGCCGGAGGCGAGTGCGGCGGCCTCGGTGACGCGCACCAGTTCCATCGCGAGGTTACGGTCAGGGAAAAGTTCGGACTGTTCGGTCATGGGCAGGCCTTCCTAAGCATGAATCACAAAAAGACCCCTCTATTGTGGCACTACTGTCCGCGTTAGTGCCCGTTCTTCCCACCTTTAAGGGGGACGCGGGGGCGCATGCCATACTGATCGGCGTGGCTAGCAACAAAAAACCCCGCATCTTCCAGGACGGACGAGACATCGCGATCAACTCCGTGCTCATCATCGTGCTGATGGTCGTCGCCGTCGGTGCGACCGGGTTGTGCTCGTTTAACCCCGGCACGCCGGAGCAGGGTCCGGTCCAGGAGGTCGACGCGAAGACCTTCCTCGACCTGGAGGCACGCGGCGTGGACTTCGCTGTGCGCTACCCGGAGATGCCTGAAGGCTGGGTCACCAACTCCGCGCGCCGCACCATGTTGGGTGGCCAGCCTGCGCCGACGGTCGGCTGGGTCACCCCGGACCGCGGCTTCATCCAGCTCACCCAAACTGGCGCGGACGCGAAGGAAGCGGCCGAGGGCGCGGACGCGAAGCCGCGCACCTTAGACCGCACCGAGGACGTCGACGGCCGCAGCGTGGAGGTTTACACCTCCGACGAGAAGGACGTGCGCGACCTGTGGGTCGTCGACGCCGGCGACGCCCGCCTGGTGCTCACCGGCGCCGGGGAGGCCCGCGAGTTCGAGGAGCTGATCTCGACCGCGCTGGCTACTGCTCCGATTGAGCATCCGGCGAGCTAGCGTTACCGCCTTGGCGGGAGCCGATGGCCTCCTCGACGCGTTGGGAGGCGCCGTCGAGGAGCACCTCGCACCGCTTCGCCAGCGCCTCGCCGCGCTCCCAGTACTTCAGAGACTCGTCCAGGCTCATTTGGCCTAGCTCGAGGATCTTCACGGTCTCAATGAGCTCGTCGCGGGCCTGCTCGTAGCTCAAGGTGGCGGGATCCGGCAGCGCGTTGTCGTTGGCCTGGCCGGTGCCGAAAGAGTTCTCAGTCATGTTTTGTGTTCCTAATCTGCTTGCGTGGTGGACATGGAGGCGGCGGTAATGGAGCCGTCGCCAACGCGGATGCGCAGCTGCGATCCGGGCGGGGATTGGTCGATGGAGGTGACAACTTCGGCGTCGGAGCCGTCGCGCGGCAGCACCTGCACCACGGCGTAGCCGCGGGCAAGCGTCGCCGAGGGGCCCAAGGCGGAGACCTGGGCGCGCAAGCCCCGCACGTGCTGCGTTTCGCGCTGCAGCAGGTGGCTCACGTCGCGGCGGATCAGGGCGGTGGCACGCTCGATCTCCTCGCGGCGGCGGTTGATGGCCATCATCGGGTCAGCGAGCGCGGGGCGCGTGCGCACCGAGGCCAGCCCGTCGCGCTCGCGCTGGACCCATCCGCGCAGGGCGGCGGCCATGCGGGCACGTGCTTCGTCGATAAGCAATCGCTCCTGTGCCACATCGGGGACCGCGCGCTTCGCCGCATCGGTCGGGGTGGCGGCGCGCACGTCCGCGACGTTGTCCAGCACCGGGTTGTCCGGCTCGTGGCCGATCGCAGAGATCACAGGAGTGCCAAGCTTAGCGACGGCACGCTGCAGCGCCTCCTCCGAAAAGGGCAGCAGATCCTCCACAGACCCGCCGCCGCGGGCGACGATGATCACGTCCACCTCGGGGTCCGCATCGAGCTTCTCGAGCGCCTCGATCACCGCAGGCACGGTGGTCGGGCCCTGGACCGGGGTGTTAATGGTTTCGAAGCGCACCTGCGGCCACCGGCCCTGCGCCACGGAGTGCACGTCGCGCTCGGCCGCGGAGCCGCGGCCGGTGATCAAACCGACCCTCCTGGGCAGGTAGGGCAGTGGCTTCTTGCGCGCGGGGTCGAACAGGCCCTCGGAAGCGAGCTGCTTGCGCAGCGCCTCAATGCGCGCCAGCAGCTCGCCCGCGCCGACGTGCCTGATCTCGGTCACGCGCATCGAGAAGGTGCCGCGGCCCGTGTAAAAGGACGGTTTCCCCAGCACGACGACGCGGTCGCCGTCGTTGAGCGGCACCTGCATGCCCGTGAGCAGCGAAGTCTCCGCGGTGAGCTGGACGCTGGCCTGCTCCTGGGTGTCGCGCAGCGTGAGGTAGGAATACCGCCACGTTGGCTTTGTGTTGACCTGGGTGAGCTGGCCCTCGATCCACAGCCAGCCGAGGCGTTCAATCCAGCCCCTCACCGACGTGTTGAGCTTGGACACCGACCACGGCGATTCCGGCGAGCTCTTCGAATCTGCCACCGCATGCTCCTTTCCATCTGACGGGTGCCACGTTACCCGGCGAGCCGACATCGCCCGCCTATTGTTTTTGACGCTGATTAGTTAGGGTTGGTTCCATGACAGATCAGGGTAAAAAAGTCCTCCTCGCATCCCCCCGCGGCTACTGCGCTGGTGTCGACCGCGCAGTGGAGACCGTAGAAAAGGCCCTGGAGAAGTACGGCGCGCCCGTCTACGTGCGCAAAGAGATCGTGCACAACAAGTACGTCGTGGAAACGCTGCAGGAGCGCGGCGTGATCTTCGTCGACGAGACCGACGAGGTGCCCGAAGGTGCCCACCTGGTGTTCTCCGCCCACGGCGTCTCGCCCGCGGTGCGCGACTCCGCCAAGGACCGCAACCTGCTCACCCTCGACGCTTCCTGCCCGCTGGTGACCAAGGTGCACAACGAGGCCAAGCGCTTCGCCCGCGACGGCTACCACATCCTGCTTGTCGGCCACGAGGGCCACGAGGAGGTCGAGGGCACCGCCGGTGAGGCCCCGGAGATTACGCATCTTGTCGACGGAGTGGACGGCGTGGACCGCCTGCCCGACTTCCCGGACGATCAGAAGCTGGTGTGGCTGTCCCAGACCACGCTCTCGGTGGACGAGACCATGCTCATCGTGGACAAGCTGCATGAGCGCTACCCGAACCTGGAAAACCCGCCGAGCGACGACATCTGCTACGCCACCCAAAACCGCCAGGCGGCGGTCAAGGAGATCGCCCCGCGCTGCGAGCTGGTTATCGTGGTCGGCTCCCAGAATTCCTCGAACTCCCGCCGCCTGGTCGAGGTGGCGCTGGAGGCAGGCGCGAAGGAGTCGTACCTGGTGGATTACGCCTCCCAGGTCAAAGACGAGTGGTTCGAGGGCGTTTCCACCGTCGGTGTGACCTCGGGCGCGTCCGTGCCGGAAATCCTGGTCAAGGAGCTGGTGGAGGAGCTCGCCCGCCGCGGCTACGCGGACGCGGAGGAAGTGACTACCACCGTGGAGACCATCACGTTCTCCCTGCCGCGCGATCTGCGCCTGCCGCGCCGCGAAACCCCGGCGGTAGCCCAGGGCTAGAGCGCGTTACCCCTTGTAGAGGTCCTCGCCGAGCCGGTCCGCAATCGACGTGGAGCCGGACCGCGGGGGCCTTTTCTGTGCGCGCTCGGCCCGCTCGGTGCGCTTCATGCTGCGTTCCGTATCCGCGCGGCGCAACAGCTCGTCCACCGACACTGCCTTGGTGCGCTCGCGCGCGCGGCGGCCTTCAGAATTCGTGCGGCGGTTGCTGCGGTTGATCCGGGTGCGCTCAGCGGTTTCGCGGCGCACCAGCTGTTCGTTGTGGCGCTTGATCAAGCGGATGCGCACGAACGCAATGATGATGGAGCCCAGCGTGACGGCGAACAGCACCGGGAATAATTCGGTGACCGGGTAGAACACCAGGAGAAGCGCGGCCTTGCCCGAGGAGCCTCCTGCTGCGATCTGGTCGCGCGACATCACCCAGCCGACGATGACCACCGCGGTGACGAACAAGATCGGTGCGCTGGCCACGTTGAGGAACAGGCCGCGCGGATTGACCAGGGTGGACACCACAATCACCGCGACGGCGTAGAGGGCCAGAAACGGCCAGCCGATCACGCCGGTGGACAGTGAAAGCAGCGCGCCGGTGAACAGTGCGGCGAAAACGATGCCAATGCCGGACCCCGTGGGCAACCCGTGAAACGTTGCGGACGGGGAGGTTGAGTTCCGGTGAGAGACATGCGACACGCCAGACGAGTCTACTCCCCGGAGTCCTCGGCGGCGTGCCGGGCTCGCGTAGAGACCGGTTTCAGTGCCGGGGCCTCGCCGCGCCGCGACGGCACCTGCGCCTCTTCGAGCTTGCGGGCGGTGACCATCACGCGCGAATCCATCGACGCGAGCGTGGCGTTGTACGCCTCCACCGCCTTGTCCAGCGAAGCGCCGACCCGGTTGTAGTGCTCCGCCATGGTGGCGAGGCGCTGGTGAAGCTGGCCGCCTAAGCGCTGGATCTCCTTCGCTGCGTGGTTCAGCGATTCCTGGCGCCACCCCAGCGCCACTGTGCGCAGCAGCGCGAACAGGGTGGTGGGGGTGGCGATGACCACGTCTCGGGCAAAGGCGTAGTCCAAAAGCTCGGGGTCAATGGAAAGCGCGGCGTCCAGGAACGGGTCCGCCGGCACGAACAGCACCACGAACTCCGGGGTGGGCTGGAACGCCTCGATGTAGGACTTCGCCGACAAAGTGTCCACGTGCGCGCGCACCAAATGGGCGTGGCGGCGCATGAACGCCTGGCGCTCCTCCGGGTCCTCGGTGCCGAGCGCATCCAAATACGCTTGGAAGGGCACCTTTGCGTCGACGACGATGTTTCGGCCCTGTGTGAGGCGGATGATCATGTCGGGGCGGACGCGTGAGTCGTCGATAAGCATGTGCTCCTGGGTGTCAAAGTCGACGTGCTCGAGCATCCCGCCGAGTTCAACCACCCGCTCGAGCTGGATTTCGCCCCAGCGGCCGCGGGTCTGCGGCGAGCGCAGCGCGGTGATGAGCTGGTCGGTGCGGTCACCCAAGCGCGCCGACGTCCGCCCGATCGCCTGCACCTGGCCCGCCAGCGAGGATGCGGAGACGGCCTGCTGCTTGTCCATCTCGTCGAGCTGGGCGCGCATGTCTTTCAGCGCGCGGGCGACGGGACGCAGGTCCTGCGGCGGCTGTTGCGGTGTGGAGCGGCGCATCCAGGCGGCGCCGGTGAACACGCCGGCGATGAAGCCCGCGAGAAAGCCGGTGGCGAGGAGGAGAAGCACGATGGCGGTCGACATGGTTGGAAGTCAACCACACCGGCCCGACACGCTAACGCTCGGGTTCGCTCAAGTGTTCGCTTTTAGCGGGGGTGTCGGCGCTGTCGCCCGACTGCCACCCGCGCAACCGTTCAAGGCCACTGTCGCGCAGTTTGCGCAAGCTGGAGGTGCCGAAACGTTCGGTGCGCTCGGTGCGCTCGACTGCCTCCTCGTCCGCCACAGGCGCGTTGACCCATTCGCGCTCCCCGCGCCACTCCTGGCGCTTGTGCACGGACTCTGCCTCGACGATCTCCGCGATGACCCGGCCCTCGTCGGTGGTGAACTCGATGTCATCTGCGCCCAGCTCGCCGGCGTTGATGCGCAGCACCTCCAGCAGGTAGCGGTACACCACCGCGACCATCGCGGCGGCCGGCACGGCAAGGAAGCCGCCGACAAGGCCGAACAGCGTGCCACCGACCGTGACCGAAACCAGCACGATCACCGGGTGCAGGTTCATCGCCCGCGACTGCAGCATGGGGGAGAGGACGTTGCCCTCCAGCTGCTGGGTGGCCAGCACGATCGCCAGCACGATCAGCGCCTTGGTGAACCCGAGGGTGACCAGAGCGATCAGCACCGCCAGCGCGCCCGCGACCACGGCGCCGACGATCGGGATGAAGCCCGCCATGAACGTGATCAGCGCGAGCGTGAACGCCATCGGCACGCCCACGATCGCGATACCGGTGCCGATGATGATCGCGTCCACCAGCGAGCACACCGCCTGCGCGCGGATGAACCCGGACAGGGTGTTCCAGGCGCGGGTGAGCAGCTCCGTCAGGTACAGGCCGGTGCGGCCGCCGGCGGCGGAGCGCAGCCACGGCAGGAAGCGGTGGCCGTCCTTGAGGAAGAAGAAGGTGAGCACGAACACCACCATCAGCGTCACCGACAGCCCGGCCGCGGTGTTGATGCCGGAGAACACCCCGCCGGCGATCGCGCCCGCTTGGTTCTGGATCCACCGCTGGATCTCGTTGACGCCCTCGTTGAGGTTCTCCGGGTCCATGTTCAGCGGCGGGCCTTGCGCCCACAGCTGCAGGCGCTGGATGCCCTCGAACGCCTGGATGTACAACAGCCGCGACTGGCCCAAGATGTCCGGGGCAATGAGCATGCCGATAAACGCCAGCACCCCGAAGAACAACAGCATGGTGATAAGAGCTGCGAGGCTGGAGGGAACCCTTTGGCGTCGTAAAGCAGCAGCGACTGGGGCGAGGACGGTGCACACGATAAGCGCGATGACGACCGGCAACACACCGGCCCAAAACGCGCCGATGAGCTGGCCCACCGCGTACAGAAACACGGCGATGACCAGGATGCGCAGCGTGAACTTCGCCGCGGAAGCGATCCAGTCGTTGAACACAACGTTGCGGTCCACGCGGTCGTCGCGCACGGGGGTCTGGATCGGTTTACTCACGCGCACCATTGTGCCCCATTGCATTTTGCTTTGCGACGGCCCACCTCACGGCCCCCTCCGAACCTCGCACAGGCCTCCGCTAGGATATTGCGACGTGAGCCTTACTCTTGGAATTGTCGGTCTGCCCAACGTTGGCAAGTCCACCCTCTTTAACGCCCTGACGCGCAACGAGGTGCTTGCCGCGAACTACCCGTTCGCCACCATCGAGCCCAACGTGGGTCTGGTGGAGCTGCCGGATCCGCGCCTGGACCGGCTGGCGGAGATCTTCGACTCGGAGCGCGTGCTGCCCGCAACGGTGTCCTTCGTGGACATCGCCGGCATTGTTAAGGGCGCCTCCGAGGGCGAAGGCATGGGCAACGCGTTTCTGGCCAACATCCGCGAGGCGGACGCGATCTGCCAGGTGGTGCGCGCGTTTTCCAACGACAACGTCATCCACGTCGACGGCAAAGTCGACCCGTCCTCGGACATCGAGGTCATCAACACCGAGCTGATCCTCGCCGACCTGCAGACCATTGAAAAGGCCCTGCCGCGCCTGGAAAAGGACGGCCGCAAGGACAAGGACGTCGCCGCCCAGGCCGAGGAGGCCAAGAAGGCCCAGGCCGTGCTCGAGGACGGCCGCACCCTCTTCGCCGTCTCCAAGGGCGGGGAAGTGGACCTTGCGCTGCTGCATCACCTGCACCTGATGACGGCGAAGCCGTTCCTCTACGTGTTCAACTCCGACGAGGACGTGCTCACCGACGACGCGCGCAAGCAGGAGCTGCGCGACCTGGTCGCCCCCGCCGAAGCGGTGTTCCTGGACGCACAGACCGAAACCGAGCTGCTCGAGCTTGATGACGAAGACGCCGCCGAGCTCCTCGCCGCCGTCGGCCAGGACGAACCGGGCCTGCAAACCCTGGCCAAGGCCGGCTTCGACACCCTCGGCCTGCAGACCTACCTCACCGCAGGCCCGAAGGAGGCCCGCGCCTGGACGATCCGCAAGGGCGACACCGCCCCGAAGGCCGCCGGCGTGATCCATTCCGACTTTGAAAAGGGCTTCATCAAGGCCGAGATCGTCGGCTTCGACGACCTCGACGCGGCCGGCTCCATGGCCGAGGCCCGCGCCGCCGGCAAGGTCCGCCAGGAAGGCAAGGACTACGTCATGGTCGACGGCGACGTGGTGGAGTTTCGTTTCAATGTAACCTGAGGCGCGCTAGTGTTAGCGGCATGACAACACGTGCTGCTATTTACCTCCGTATCTCGCTCGATGCTGCCATGGACGGCCTCGCCATCGACCGGCAGCGCCAGGACTGCGAAGCCCTTGCCGAGCAACGCGGCTGGGACGTCGTGCATACCTACGTCGATCAGTCGATCTCCGCGTCGAAGAAGGACGTGGACCGCCCCGACTACGACGCGATGGTGGCGTCCTTTGAGCGCGGCGAGATCGACGCGATCATTTGCTGGGACCTCGACCGCCTCACACGGCAGCCCTGGCAGCTCGAAGAGTGGATCGACAGGGCAGAGGAGCAGGGGCTGAAACTCGTCACTGCGAACGGTGATGCTGACCTTGCCACCGACGGCGGCAGAATGTACGCGCGCATCAAAGCAGCCGTGGCACGCGGCGAGATCGAGCGAAAGAGCATGCGCCAGTCTCGTGCGCAACAGCAACGCGCCGAGCAGGGCCGCTGGTACTCCGGCGGTGTGCGCCCTATCGGCTACACCTCCACCGGCGAGATCATTCCATCCGAAGCCGCCGCCGTGCTCGGTATGTTCCGCGCTGTCGAGAGGGGCAACTCCATGCGCGACATTGCGCGCGCCTTATCTGGGGTCGATCAACCGGGCTTGCCGGATATCCCGACCACGCCGCGCCATATGTACACCGTGGTCACAGAGCGCAACGCTCGACGCCGCGCTGAAGGCCAGGAAGAAAAGCCGGTTCCCGACGCGCAGCCGTGGGCCTACACATCGTTGCACTCGATCCTGCGCAACCCCGTGTATGCCGGCTACTCCACATATAAGAAGGCCAAGCGCAAAGGCGTGAAGAACAAATACCGCCGTGTCACGCATATCGTCCGCGACCCCGATACCGGCGAGCCGGTGAAAGGGCAGTGGGAGCCGATCGTCACACCAGATCTGTGGTGGCGCGTGCAGAACGTGCTCGACGATCCCGACCGGCTGACCAACAAGGAGCGCCGGAACACTCGCCGCCATCTCGGCTCGGGTCTGTATGTCTGCGACGAGTGTGGCAACCCCGTGCGCACGCATGCCGACCGCTACCGCTGCGCCGCCTGTGGATTAGTGCGCACACATAGCGTCGATGATTTTGTGCTCGCCGTGATCCGCGCCCGCCTTGGCCGTGACGACCTGGCGGACCTGCTGCCGACTGTGGACGACGACGAGGTCAACGCCATCGACGACGAACTCGCTGAGCTTCGCGCAAAGCTCGCCCGCGTCCAGGCTGACTACGATGAGGAGCTTATCGAGGCCCGTGACCTCAAGCGCGCGCGAAACCGTTATGAGCCGCAGATCGAGAAACTCGAAACGCGCCGTGCCCGTCTTGCTGGCGCATCGGCGCTGCTCGACACAACCGGCTACGCCTCGCCCGTGGATGCCTTCGACAACGCAGAGCTTGCCGTGCAGCGCCGAGTCATCAATACCCTGTGCCAGGTGCGCCTGCGCCGTGGCGTGCGCGGCACCAAGACCTTTAACCCTGAATCGGTGCAGATCGTGTGGAACTAGGTTGCAGTGTGTGACACGTCAACAATCGCGCGCATGCGCTGCGGCGCGCAAAGCTCTTACGAAGGAACGCCACGGGAGCCGGCAGTTCGGGGGAGATCTGCCTTCGTGTATCGGGGGCGACACTGCTCAACCGTGGCGTTCGCAGGAAGTATGACACGGCTCTTGTTACCCCAGAGGTCGTAGGTTCGAATCCTGCCCCCGCTACCAACTTCCAAGCCCCTACCAGGAGAAACACTGGTAGGGGCTTTAGTTATTTCTCTTAAGGCGCACGTCCTGGGACTCAAATCGGGACTTTAGCGATGGCATTTTGTCACTTAAGCCGGTTTGGAAGTGATGGGGTTAAGTGACAATTTTCGATTTTGTGACCTTGGATGACTGTGTCGTTTTGAGGAGTCGTCTGCACGGATTTCAGAAGTCCTCTGTACTATCGCCATCCACTCCGGAGAGGCCGCGGGCGTTCGTCCACTTCATCTGGAACGCGATTCGACAGAGCGCATTCAATACGATGGTCTTTTTCTCCCTGCGAAGGATGGGGGCAGTTTAGGGTACCAGGGTGTTGACCAGATCGAGGAATTCCTCAGCGTAGGCAATTTGCTTGCGTAGCTTTTCGTAGCGGGTGCGCGTCTCCTCACGAATGTCGGCAAGGGTGGCCTTGGCATTACTCCGTGCCTGCTGTGCGGTATCACTGTCCTGCCCGCCATCTGAGCTATGAAGAATCTCCGCAGCTTCCAGGAATTCCCGCATCTGATCCAGAGTAAACCCCAGCGGTTTCATCCGTCGCACCAGCAAAACACGACGTACATCAGCCTCACTATAAAGCCTGAACCCACCAGGGCTACGCCCCGATGGGGTAATCAGGCCGACGTTGTCATAATAACGCAAGGTGGGAATCGACAACCCCGTCTGGTCAACGACCTCGCCGATCTTGAAATTACTGTTTTGCATTGCCTGTTCTCCTTCACGGTGATGTTGCCCACGGGTTCCTGTGCCTGGGTTGGCGGTTGAGTAAAACTCCCGCTACCATGACCACCATCACCAAACCTAAAGTTACTAGAGGGTTGGATTCCTTTCGGGCGTTCGCCCAGTTACCTATCCCCTCAAAGATTGGACATCTATGACTGAAACTAGCACGGCGGCCCCCCGCCCCCTCCTGAGTCCAGACGGCGCTGATGCCCCTACCGGGATCATCGCATCCTTCCGTTACGCATTTTCTTCCCCCGCCCGTATCCGTATAGAGATTCTGGCCGGACTGGCGGTATCCCTGGCGCTGATCCCTGAGGCCATTGCCTTTTCCATCCTTGCCGGTGTTGACCCAGCCATGGGTCTGTTTTCCTCGGTAGTCATGGCCATTGCGATCGCCTTTACCGGTGGCCGCCCGGCAATGATCACCGGCGCCACCGGGGCTATTGCCCTAGTCATTGCTCCTGTGGCGCGTGGTTACGGGATGGATTATTTCATCGCCACCGTCCTGTTGGGCGGTGTCCTACAAATCGTGCTCGGCGCCCTCGGTGTGGCGAAACTTCAGCGTTTTATCCCCCGATCGGTGATGCTGGGTTTCGTCAATGCACTGGGCATTATGATTTTCACCGCCCAACTCGAACACCTCATTGATGTGCCTTGGATAGTCTACCCACTCGTCGGCTTGGGTGTGGTGATCATGATTTTCTTCCCCAAGCTCACCAGTGTGATCCCCGCCCCGCTGGTCACGATTATCGTGCTCACCGGTTTGGTCATTGCCGCCGGTTTGACTGTCCCGACGGTCTCGGACATGGGCAAGATGCCGGAGACCTTACCGTCCCTGTTTATTCCGAACGTGCCGTGGACGTTGGAGACCCTGCAGATCATCGCGCCTTATGCCCTGGCCATGGCCGTGGTCGGTCTCATGGAATCGTTGATGACCGCCAAGCTCGTCGATGACATCACCGACACTCATTCCGATAAAACTCGTGAATCCTGGGGACAGGGGGTGGCTAATATTGCCTCCGGTTTCTTCGGCGGCATGGGTGGCTGCGCGATGATCGGTCAAACCATGATCAACGTCCGCGAATCCGGGGCACGTACCCGCCTATCCACCCTGTTAGCCGGTGTGTTCCTGCTGGTCCTGGTCCTGGCACTGGGCGACATCGTTGGCATGATCCCGATGGCTGCGCTGGTGGCAATCATGATCATGGTCTCGGTCGGCACCATCGACTGGCACTCGGTGCATCCACGCACCCTTAAACTCATGCCGGTCTCTGAGACCATTGTTATGGCCGTGACGATTATTGCCACCCTAGCCACCAGCAACCTGGCCATTGGTGTGGTGTTGGGTGTGGTCACCGCGATGATCATGTTCGCCCGTCGGATGGCACATATCGCTTCCATTGAAAAGGTCTCCGAGATCGACGGCGACGGCGATGGAGAGATTGATACTCGTACCTACCGGGTGCATGGCCAGTTGTTTTGGGCATCAAGCAATGACCTGGTTTATCGCTTTGATTACACCGATTCTGCCCGTCATATCACTATTGATCTCACTGAGGCGGAGATCTGGGATGCCTCCACGGTCGCGACCTTTGACGCGATTACGCAGAAGTTCCAGGACAGAGGCAAAACCGTGTCCATTATCGGGCTCGACGGTCCCAGTCAGGACCGGCTGAACCGCCTGTCTGGCCGGCTTGGCACCGGCCACTAACATCCCCCGACTCGAGCACATCGACTTGGCGCCCCAACTTATAACCGGGGCGCCAGTTTATTGGTGCTGTTGCAAAGTTGGGGCATAGGAAGAGCATAAAAGAAGCGTAGCGGTTAACCGCTACGCTGTGTTGTGGGGATTTTTACTTTTTACGGTGCACGTGTTCTAGTTAGTGGTTCGTTTCTTTCCTCGGGTGATTGCGACGGTATTCCTCGACTAAGTGAGCAATACCCGGCGCAGCCTGGGACAACATCCAGGTCATAAGCGCTATAAGAACCCCTATGACGATAAGTGTTAACGCCAACCAGCCCAGTGTTGGGCCGATGCCGTTGGCCTCCTGGACGTGACCCCACAAGGCAGACACGCCGTCGGGTATGCCGAGCATACTTAGCAGCCCGTTCCCCAAGGCTCCGACAGCAACGAGTGCGATAGCAACGAAGAGAACACTGGCTGCAATCCACGAGGCAGACATGCAGGCCTTAATAAAGTTCGTGTTCGACTTTTCCATATCGTCGTTATACTGCTTGCGTTCTGCGCGTATCTCCTCCAGCAGCTTTTCGTTGGACTCCTTCTCCTGGAGCAGAGCGCTGCGAGCCTTCTTAGAGGCTTCTGCTGCCTCGTGCAGGCTCTTAGGCTCTTTCGACATTGCCTCAGATACAGCTACTTCTACCAGCGGTTCCAGGCTAGAAGTCAGGCTCGAAGTCATCTGAGCGTTCAGGCTCTGGCTGCGACCCGGACCACATCTACTCAGACACCATCTCCGGCACCAACTGGCAACGGCCTGGTCTTGATGACGCGCTGGCGTACATGCGCCCCGACGACACGCTCGTTGTCACGCGCTTGGACAGGCTCGGCCGCAGCCTCGCGGACACCGTGAACACCATCGCTGACCTCGCCGAGCGTGACATCAACGTCAAGGTGTTGGAGCCAGCGCTGGACACGTCGAAGCCCACCGACAAGGTGGTTATCAACGTCATGGCAAGTCTTGCCGAGTGGGAGCGTGACCTGCTTGTCCAGCGCACCCGTGAGGGCGTGGCGCACGCCCGCGCACAGGGCAGGGTCGCCGGCCCCAAGCCGAAGCTCAGCGCTGAGCAGGCGCAGATGGCCAAGGAGCTTATCGACGGCGGCAAGTCCGTCAGCGCTGTAGCGCGCACCTTTAACGTCTCGCGGCCGACGATCTATCGCGCTCTCAAGCGCATCGAAGCCGACGCTTAGGCACAGGCTGCGTCGCTAGCGCTCGCACCCGGCGAGAAGGCATCAGGCTGCGCTAGCGACGCTCGGCACACATGAGTGCTGCACTGCTGGGATACGCCTGCGACCGGCAGAGCCGGGCCGAATACGGGATTGACCACATACACCCCGTATTCGTGCAAAGGAGCACTGCCATGTCCACCCATTCTCACACGCTTGCATCCCACGGCGAGATCCTCGCGAACCTCCCCGGCATCCTCGGGTTCTACCCGAACAACTCGCTGATCCTCGCGTTCTTCGTCGACGACGAGGGCGTCGACACCGTCCGCCTCGGCCCGGTCGCACGGTTCGACCTGGACGAAGCAGTGGAGAAGCTCACCGAGAGCCGCGAGCGGTTCGCAGCGTGGGTCCACCACCTCGAACTCGACGCTGTTATCGCGTACATGATCAGCGATGACATTGCGCAGCCGGTCTTCGACGAGACGGCCACGTACCTCACCAGCGGGGCAGTGCACCTACCGCCGCTGCTCGGGGTGGTGCAGGTGCCCGAGATCGTCACTGGGGCTGCTTGGTGGTCTGTGTACCAGCATCCGCTCATCGACGAGCCGCGCCACGGTGTTGTCGGCGAGGTCGCCGCATCAGCGGCGCTGCAGCAGATGCTAGAGCACACCGGCGAGCTGCCGGAGCCGAGCAAAGACGACATCGAGGCACGGTTGAACAGCACCGACCACGGCATCGACGCTGCCGAGCACGCCGACATCATCGAAGACGCGCTGGCGTATATCCCGCCCATGTTCGCAGACGTGCTGCAGCGTGAGTATGAGCAGGCGGCGGCAGGGATCACCCAGCCGAGCGCTCGCGCTGTTCGGTCTGCGCTGAAATGCTTCACCACGCCGCGCTTGCGGGACACGCTGCTTGCCGCACTGCTCGATGACCCGCAGGCGGGCCTTGCGTTCATAGAGAAGGTTATGCGCGCTGTCCCGACCAGCTGGCCAGGCATGCGCTCGCAGCTCACCGCCACTGTTGCCGTGCTCGCTCACGCCACAGGCCAGCCGGGGCTAGCTGGCGTGGCTGCGCAGCGAGCCACCGAGATCGGGCCAGACGAGAACTTCCCGTCGCTGGTGGCGAAGCTGACCGATATCGGCCAGGGCGAGCGGATGGTCGAGCTTGTCCGCGAGGGCGCTGAGAAGACCCGCACGATCTTGTTTGCCGAGTAGCACCACACACCCCGTTGTAGCAATGCAACGGGGTTTCTTTTTCTCGCGGGGCCTTGGCTTGCGACGACAGACACCGCAACGAGGCAGGGGAGTGACCTTTAGACAGCAGAGCTGTCTCCAACAGACGGATTGACCATCAATCCGAACAAGGAGGCACCTGATGCGCGACTTCATCCACACCGACCTGGAACTGCTCTACCAGCTCGCCGACGGTATCGACGGCGAGGACGCCGATCCGGGCGCAGCGCAAGAACTGCGCGACCTAGAGGCGGCAGGCACACCGCTGCCCTGGGCAGTGTTGTAACGACAGCGCAACCGCCCCGCAGCAGCAAAGCCGCTGCTTCAACACCCAAATTGCACGGCAATTCACACCCACTCACGTAAGGAGAACCAACATGTCCAACCCCTTCAACAACGGCACCATCGTCGGCAACGCAGCTCGCGCACCGAAGCTGTTCGAGCACGCAAACGGTGGTGCGACGGTGAAACTCAACGTCTATGCGCGCAACACCTTCAAGAACAAGAACACCGGCAAGGTGGAGAGCGAGATCGTCGAACTGACCGGCTACGTCCAGGACGCTAAGAACCCCGGCGTGTTCGGCTGCGTCGGCTCCGGCGATCGCGTCGCGGTGAGCTACTCGCTGAAAACCGACGTCTACACCGACAAGGACGGTGTGAAGCACTACCCGCTGGTCGCCCGTATCGACACCGTGCAGCTGATCGACTCCAAGAAAGAGTCCGCGGCCCGAGCAGCCCGTCGAGGCAACGACGCTGCGACCGCCGCCCTGGCTGGCGCTGAACAAGCACCGTTCTAGTTACAACAACACCCCGTAGGTTTCCCTGCGGGGTTATTTTTTCTTCAAAATACTAGACCCGCCGAGGTCGTGGTCGACCCATACATCGATTCGTACAGTTCCCGTGTCGCTGAGATGGGATTCATCCAACCTTGCCCCCCGGAACAGCCCAGTGCAGGTTGTCGACCACCTGTGGGAGCTCCTGGGCCTACAAGACCAGGTACCCGTTACGACTCCCAGAAATACAAGATCTGACCCCTGCGAATGTCGCCCCGGACCTTGAGACCGTCGGTCCCCATTTCAGGTGCTGTTGCAAACTTCAGGCGGAGAGCCGTGAGCCTCCGTTTGGATATTCAAGACCGATTCGTTGGAGGAGAACCATGTGTAGGACACATCGTATCCTTCCCGAAATAGCCGGGACACGACTGCTCGACCGATGCCCTTGGTCGCGCCGGTGACGAGAACGTGTTTACGCATCTGAAGACTCCCTGCTGTTCGGTGTACTTTCAACGATTCTCCCGTCGGTGACCACTAGAATCCGTTCTGCCAGCTTCACGATGTTTGCATCGTGGGAGGTAAAGATGACTGTGGACTCAGTATCTAAGAGCCTGTTCATTGACAACTCTGCTGATACTGAATCGAGAGCGGAAGTCGGCTCATCTACAAGGATGACCGGCGATTTTTGAAGGACAGCACGGATGATGGCAACTCGCTGTCGCTCTCCTCCGGACAATCCGCTATTGCCGAATCCTACTAACCGGTCTAGGCCGTCGGTACTGGCGAAGTTTTCCAGTCCGAACTGATCTAGCAACGTGATAAGAATTTTGTCATCGAAACTTTCTGATGTCCCGAGAGTAAGGTTTTCTCTGAGCGTTCCCGAAAGCAAGTCAGGTTCCTGCTCGACGTAGGTGATCACAGTGCGAAGATCCTTCCTGCTCCAGTCCTTAAGATCTCGCCCCCCGACACGGATGTGGCCAGTCGAGGTGTCATAGAATCTCAGTAGAAGACTGAATATTGTGGTTTTTCCCGCACCAGAAGCTCCTGTGAGTGCCACTTTCTCACCTGATAGGATCGTTACATTTGCGTTATCTAAGATGGTTCGGCCCTCTCGGCTATACGATACCGACTCGAATTCGATGGATCCTCGGGAAGTGGGCCAAAGCTCTGGAAGTGAACTTTGTTCAGCTGAATCTTCAACTTCGAGATCGAAGAGCTGGTTAATTCTGCTCAGTGCCCCCCTAGCCTCAAAGAAGGTTCCGAGGGACTGAGACACCTGCACGATGGGGGCGAGCATCAGAAATAGTGCGGTAACGAAGATGGTAAGTGACTCTCCCGACAAATCCCCGTTGTTTAACCTAATGGACCCGAACAGGACGACCGCGAGAAGCGCCATGTAGGAAGCCACCGTGCTTAAGGGGTCAAGAACGGCTTCGACGAAGCTCATCTTTCGCCCGTTGCGGTAGGCGTGGTCAATCTCGGTGGATAAGTTACCAATGACCTTCGCCTCGACCCGGAAGGCCTTGATAGTCCGCATTGCCGATAGCGCCGACTGTAAGATTTCTCCGAGCGCTGCAAGGCGGTCCTGAACTTTCGACGAGAGATTCTGTAGGGAACTTGAAATAGCTAGAATTATGACTAGGGCGATCAGCAGCACTGCAACAACGACCAAAAGTAATTTCCAGTCCACCACAGCCATATATATGAGTGCACCGATGATGACGGTGAACCCACCCACGAAATCAGCAAGGGTAGAAGAAAAAGCGGTGCCAACGATGGAGGTATCCGACGTTAGCCGTGTAGTAAAGCTGCCCGCCCCCACTTTCTCAAATTCCCTCATCTGCAGGTAGAGAAGGTGATTCGTAATCTTCTTACGTATGTCACAGACTGTTCGATCCGCTGCGATGGACACCACGTACATTGCGGCGGCTGTCAAAACGGATGTTCCCAGAATAGTTACCAGTAGGAGCATCAGTGGCTTCTGAAACACTCCGCTACCCACTCCGGATATCAACTGGCCAACAAGTGCGGGTTGAAGAAGGGTAACAGCGGTAGATAACAATGACAGGAAGATTCCCAAGCCGATCAGTCCAGCATTGTTTCGCAAAAGGTTAAAGGCTGTCATCAGGTCGGACTACTCCTCGGTTCAGGATCTCGTCGGGGCTGGAGGTTAATGCGGCGCATCAGCGATTCCGTTTCGGACCGTGAAACGGTAGTAAAAGGCAGGCTCCTCATCTTTTGCGTAACCTGCTGAACGAACTAGCATGGGCCCGACCCCTGGAAAGTGGACACAGGGAATTGAACTTATGCGGTCAAGGTGAGTTTACCGCAGGTGCGGTTTTCGAACTCGAGGGGCGACAGATAATCGCACCATGAGTGTCTGCGCTTCTGGTTGTAGCACACACACCACGCGAAGACGTCCCGTCTGGCGTGCAGCAGTGAGTCGAAGCATTTCCGGTTTTGCAGCACCTCGCGTTCCAATGTGGTGCTGTTGCAAACTTCAGGCGGAGAGCCGTGACGACCCAGTCTTCATCCTCTGATGCTCGCTGCGGGTCGGCGTTCTCAGGCAGCCTCGAACACCCGGTTGACGATCACCGCGTCCGGGTTCGGGTGCCCGTAGGCAAACATCGCGCCCTGGCCTTTCCGTAATGAGTGCATCGCTTCCATCCCTTTCAACGTCCGGTACGCCGAGGTCCGGTTTTTGAACGCCCCCTTCGGTCCGAGGATCCGTTTCAGCCGCCCATGATCTCCTTCAATGACGTTATTGAGGTATTTCACCTGCCGGTGTTCCACGGTCTGCGGGCAGATTCCCTCTGACTTCAACTCGGCGATTGCCCTGGCCAGGGAGGGTGCTTTATCGGTGTTGATCACCCGCGGGAACCCGGTTATCGTGTTCGACCTCAGGGTCTTGGCCAGGAAACGCTTCGCTGCGGCGACGTTACGCTTTGGGGACAGGTAACAATCCAGGGTATGCCCACCCGCGGTGATGGCCCGATAGAGATAGCACCACCTACCGCCGACCCGGATATAGGTCTCGTCCACCCACCAGGACCGGGCCTGCCAATCCGGGACTTGTCGGTACCACCGGGTCTGCTTGTCCAGCTCAGGAGCATATTTCTGGACCCAGCGGTAGATGGTGCTGTGATCGACCGGTACGCCGCGTTCGGTCATCATTTCTTCCAGATCGCGGTAGCTGAGCCCGTAGCGGCAGTACCACCGGACCGCCCACAGGATGATTTCACGGGGAAATGACGACCGGAGAAGATGCCCATGGCTGTGATTATTTCACGTCGCTCTTCCTACTGCCCCAACTTTGCAACAGCACCGGCACGACTAACTCGCAGGGTGGTTACTCGAAGCCGGGTGCTGCTGGGGTGAAGTACCTGACCGATTCTCCATCGAACTACCACGATAGGAAGGTGAAGTCGGGTTATGAAGTCACCGTGGGCGGCAAGGACCACAAGAAATCGATCCTCTCCACTGATGGGCAGGGTTGGAAAAGTGAGTCCTACAAAGAGTATGTAGTGCCAGATACCATGCGGACCCTGAGCCTCAAGGCAGCTTGGTCCGACACAATCCCGAACAACGGCGGCATCGGCAAGGTCACGGTTTCGCGTGACGGACAGCGTCTCGGCCAATTCACCGTCCCGGTCGGTGAAGTCGTTGAACGTACTTTCGATGTGCGAGGTGGCGGCGATGTCATGATCCACCTCGTTGCTTACGACTCCAAAAATGACCAGAAGCGAGTCCCTTCAAGCGGTCTTGCAGTCCTCACCCCGGTTGTGAAGTAACGACTGACAACAACAGACCAGTTCAGGTCGCACAAGCAAAGCGCTGGGCATACCACCCAGCGCTTTCTCTATGCCTACGCCAGGTCAAAGGCGTCGTACGGACGCCGTAGGGGAATAGTGGTGGTGCAGCTCTAGATGCACTGACATTTCACGGTGCATTACACACGCCAATGTGCTGCACATCATCCGTGTTGTTTCGTTGTGCGGTGCAGTGGCGCTCTTACTTGCTCTTCTGCTGCACAATTCACTGCGCTGCGTAGTGTCTGCGACATTTCATTAACACGTAGATTGCACTGTGTAATGGGCAGCCATTTCATCGACACGTTTACTGCGCAATCAAATGCCCTGTCACTTGATTGACACGCAAATTGGGCAGCGAAGTGGCTTGTCATCCTATTGACACCTTTACTGTGCAACAGAATGACACCGTCATTTTGCCGGCCCTTCTGTAGGCGTCTCTTCTGCGCAACACACGCGCCATTGTCCCGGCCGACGTACTGCGCACTATCTCCGCCACTTAACAGGCCAATCTGCTGCACACTGTAGTGACACTCCGCTCAGCGTGGCCGAGATTTCTTCGATTTTCGCTGAATCTCAGCGGTTTGCCCGCCGCCGATGACCTACGACGCCGACGGCACCCCATACGGCCCGCAGAAGGCCGTACAGGGCAGGGGAGAGCAGTGCTACAACTCCATACCGCCATCACGATCACGCTGCTGTTGCTGCTGGCGGCGCTTCTCGATGCGCTCGCGTGCACGCTGCTGCGCCCCGCCCTTCTTGCCTGAGGTCTGCGACTGCCTGAACAGCGTGTAACGCTCAAGCAACTCTGGGCTGCGATGCAGTTCTTGCACCAGGAACTTCTTATCCAAGTGCTCCAACTGTTGTCCTGACTTCACCGCTTCTTCGATGATGATGGCGGCTTCATCTTCGGCGTCCGTGTGCGCGTTGCGGCGGATCTGATCAGCCTCATCGCGGGCATCCTTGCGCGTTACTGCAGCGTCGCGTGTGGCCTCGTCGCGGATGCTCGTGGCCTCATCTCGTGCTTTGCTGCGGATCGTCTCGGCGTCGCGCTCAGCCTGCTTACGGGCCTCGTCGGTCTTGCGAGTGATCGTCTCTGCTTCGCTGCGAGCTGCGGCTGTAATCTCGCCCGCCTTGGCCCGTGCAGTCTCTTCGGCTCGTTCGAGCAGCTCGTCTGCTTGCGCTTCGGCAAGGCCCATGGTCTGCTCAGCTTCTTGCTCGGCCTTCTCGCGTGCTTCCTTGAGCACACGCTCAGCAACAGCGCGGGCCTGTTCTTCGGCGTGCTGCAGCACACTTTGCGCTTTTTCGTTGGCAGCTTTCGCCTCTTCAAGTTCTTCTGCTGCTTGCTCGCGGTCACGATCAATCGCGTCCATATCGCGCTGTACGGAACGCTTCTTGACTTCGACATCATCCTCGCGCTTGGCGAGGTCGCGCTCCCGATCTTGTTGTTCTGCGTAGCGCTCAGGGTTGAGTGACTCGTCGTGTCGTTCGGAGACTTCTAGTTCCACCGGATAGCCCAGCGAGTGCATGTGCTCCCGGAGTCCGCGTTGCGCGTCGATGAACTTTTGATTACCGGAAATTTGTTTGCCCTTCTTCGGGCCGGATGTGTACCGCACCGTGGGGTCTGTGTTGTACGCGATGCCAGGGCGGCAACGCAGCGTACCGGGCTTGTCCGGATGAGGGGACAGGGTGTCCGCCTGAAACTGGATGTGTGGCGTCGATTCGTCGAAGTTCATGTCCCCGCCGGCGACTGCGTCGATACCGCCGGGAATGAAGTTCTCGGCGAGCCAACGCATTGACTCTTCGGGGTACTTCTTTGCTTCCTCGTAGTCGCGGGCGACATAGCGCGGACGTTTCACTTCGCGCCCGTCCACCTCACTGGTGTAGTAGTCGGGGATCTCCTTGCACATCGACTTCGGCAGATACACGACGAACAGCGACGTCTCGAAACTGTTCTTCTGCACGCGCACTCCGTCCATCCGAGGCGTCTACGGCCGCCACAGGGCCGTACAGCCGCTGCCACAAAGATGAACCAATCGAGTCGCGGCGCTTAAGAGTTTGCATCAACAGCTGCCGCTGGATCTGCTGCAGCTTGCAGCTGCGAAACACACGTCGCTGGCGGTGCTCGTTACATGCGCTGGCGCGCATATGGCCGCCGCGAGCGTGATACGTCTGCACCGATACTGTGCTTATGGCACGGGCCGATATAGAGTGTGTTACTCAGGCCCGTTTCTCAACTACCCGCAGCAGCATCAACACCGCCTTGTGGCGGATAGCTCGCTGCGGGATTTGGAACACCCTGCAATGACCGCCTGGCGGCGGTGCCAGAGTGCAGGGTGTGGCTGTGCGCACCACGTAGGCGATGTCGGTCTTGCCGTGCGGTTAGACACCTTGCGCTCGCAGGCTCGCTGCAGGTGTCTCGATGACGCGGGAACACGCCGCAAGCGGCGTTTCCACCCGTCATCGGCCCTTACTTTAAGACCGACATACAACGGCTGACGCCGCATGTGGTGCGCACAGCGTGGCGACCTGCAGATTTTGCGTAGGCACCATGTGCGCTTCGCGCATCAACGGGCCGTTTCGGGTAAGGGTCGAAGACCGCATTAAGACCCGAAACACGCAGGTCGCAGCCCCCTTCTGTGTCAAAACCCCTATGAGTTTGTCGTTATAGGGGTAGAAGGGGGAAAAGGGCATAAGGGGGTGCGACGCCTCCGCTGCGCTCCGGCGCTCGGCATAGCCGAGGCACTGCACCGGGTATTACTACTCGCTGGCGCTCGCATAACCCGGTGCCCGGCGCTGGCGCGCCGCCCCTTATAGCCCCAGACTCAGACCTCGCTCGCTCGGTCTGGCTGGGTCTACCTTTCCCTCCGCTGCGCTCCGGTCAAGGTGCCCAATAGTGCAGCTGGCGCTGCACCTTGTGTGATGACCCATGCTCTGCATCACGACACTGCCGGCAATCCGATATATCCCGTTGATATACATTCGGATATGCCAGCATCGATGTGTCGTGTTTGGGTCATCACGAAACGCTCCATCACGGCAAGCCTGCCGAGATGGATATTGGCGTATCTCACGACGCGTCCATTATGCGGCATGCGCCGCATACCATCTGCCGTCGCGGTTGCATCTTCAGCAGCACAGCTGCTGAAATCTGCTCTGTCCACGCTGCTGTCTTTGCTGCACCCACGGCCCCGTCTTCGGCATATTTCAAGTCCACACAAGACTATGCCGGCCAGAACCGCGCATAACAGCAGCGCGACATACCGCCAGCCATGTGGCGGATGATCCAGGCGACGGGGCAGACGTGTATATGCCCCGTCGCCGATACCGGCGCAAGCATCGTGACAGTGTCACGTGTAGCGGTGCCGCAGCCACCCGCACACACGCGAAAACCCCGCCCTTGCGAGCGGGGTGTGTGGCGACATCAAACGTGACGGCTGTACGTCGTCACGCCGCGTGGCCGTACACACATGAGGTGATTGCGTGTACGGCTAAAGGGTTAGTCGGGTACAACTTCTAGATGCCGCTTCGGCTTACTGCCCTCGGTGCTCTCAGGCGTGTCGCCGTCACCGTTCTCAGGTGTATCGCTGTCCCCTTCGGTGCTGGCGGACTTGTCACCGTCCCCTTCGGTGCTGGCGGACTTGTCACCGTCGAGATTCACCTCGAACTCTTCGGCATACTTGCGCAACTGCGCAAGGCGCTCCTTTGTCGCTTTGTGTGCACGGCGCGCCTCGTTCACGGTATCTTTTGCTTGCTGCTCATCGCGCAGCGCTGCTGCGTAATCGTCTCTGAAAGACATGGTTTGTTCTCCTTGGTTGAATGAACTGTTTATTTGGACTCGGGGCACGACGGTGGAGCGCGCGTGTGTAGTAGCACGGCCATCACCCATCAGCCCTCGCACTCAGTTCAAGACCCAGCCTGACTAGCTGAGCTAAGCGGCGGGATCTCGTCGTAGGCGGGTTTGTCCGCATTAGTGCTTCACACCGCCCAGCACCGTGACGAGCTGCTGGCGCTGCTCATCTGTCAGTTGGGGCGCTGCATTCACGACGGCATCGACGAAGCCGTCGAATAGCTGCGGGGCAGGGCGGCGTGCGGCCGCGAGGTAGGCGTCGAGATCGTCTTGGCGAATCCGATAGGCGGTGCCGAAACGGTGGAATGAAAGACGGCCCTCTTTAATAGCTTTTCGCAACGTGGACTCGGAGCCGACGCCGAGATCGGCGAGTTCCTGCAGCGTGTAAAAGCGTGGCGCGACGGCGGTAGTCGTGTCCTTTTCGGACATAGAAAAACGCTCCTGGGCAGATTGATCTGTCCCGGAGCGGGGTGCTTTACCGGCTTGCTATTCAGGCGGCTTGGAGTGCCGTGCTCAACTCGCTAGAACGGTGGTCTGCCGTCCCATCGCTTTACGGGAGCGCTTACTCCCTACCTGACCGCTTTTGTGGTTGGCAATGCCGTTGCCGACCGGTCTATCTCGTCGGAGGAACCGCGCCTATCACGGTCGAGAGGCTGTCTCTTTATGAATTATCCTCGGGGTTATCCCCCGTATGCGGCTGGCTAAACCAAAAACGAATTAAAACGCCACATACGGTCTGGGGGCCATCGTACGGAACTTATGCGTCGCGCACAATAGCCTGCGACCTAATCTTTACGAATCGAACCGAGCACGTTTCTACACGCCACGTGGCACGGCTGGGGTGTTGTGGTGGGGCAGCTGTTGTGTGGCGGCATGGTGACACGCAAGGGGCGCGCCTTTTTGTGACCTGTGACACGTCTATAGTGTGCTCGTTTCGTAGTTTTGACCTCGTTTCGTAATTTGCCGATCAAAATACGAAAAAATTACGAAACGCTCTACCTGCGGTTTCGTAGAACTACGAAAATCGGAAAACCAAATTACGAAACACGCGATAACGCTGTGACCTGCACAGACACGTCACATTTCGGGGATGTTTCGTAATTTTGCGGCATTTCGACCCAAACCTTTTAAGGGGGAGACACAGACACACATTACGGGCACATGTCTACGACATAGACCGTCCTCATTGAGGGCACGCTGCAGGGGTTGTAGCTATGTGACACGGCCGGGATGCTGCGTCACGGTGACACGCAAGGGGCGCGCCTTTTTATGACCTGTGACACGTCTGTAGCGCGCTCGTTTCGTAGTTTTGACCTCGTTTCGTAATTTGCCGATCAAAGTACGAAAAATTTACGAAACGCTCTACCTGCGGTTTCGTGATTTCCGCAAACGAAAAGAACAAAACTACGAAACACGCGATAACGCTGTGACCTGCATAGACACGTCACATTTCGGGGATGTTTCGTAATTTTGCGGTATTTCGACCCAAACCTTTTAAGAGAGAGACACAGACACGCATTGCAGGCACATGTCTACGACACAGAGCGTCCTCGTTGAGGGCACGCTGCAGGGGTTGCAGCTATGTGACACGGGACACAATCGCAATCAAGGTGTCTCTTCTTATTTAGATTTTCTTCAAAAAGTGGAAAAATTACGAAACGAAAACCATTTACGCTGCTCAACGTATGTTTTTGTGTTTCGTAGTTTTGTTCTTTTCGTTTACGAGATTACGAAATGACCCGCAAATACCTACCGTGACCTGCGGTGATGTGTTTCGTATTTTTCTGCGTAATTTCACGTCGCCCGAAGCAGACACCCTGCCGTGTGCTTGCTGCAGGGCTGCGGCCGTCCCTCCATGTGGAGCGTCAGTGTCGATGCTGTAACTTAAACGTACATACATTTGTGGCGCTCTCGTTACGTGTCTGTGCATTGCCGAGCTCTTTACTGTTGTGTGTGGGCGCGCAGCCGTAGTGTCCGTGCCACTCCGAGTAGGGCGCGTCGTACCCCAAACCCATGTTCAATTAAATTCCAATCCAGAGAGGTCTTGCACTGTTGCGGTGCGGTTGTCTTCTTTCTCACCGTATTGGACCCTGCGAAATTAATTGGATACGATAGGCCCATGTTGATTTCAGGTTCCGTTTTCATGCGGCCGCTCACCAGCCGCTAAGGCGGTTTTCTCCCTCCCGCAGGTTAGAAACCGCTCCGGTCCTTTAGCCGGGCGGCCATTTGCCATGCCCGGCTCCGTTTCAACTCCACGGAGCACACCTGATGTCTACATACGGATACGGCCGTCACGAACATGGCCAAAATTTTCTCACAGACCACAAGATCATCAACTCCATCGTCGATCTTGTAAAACAAACCTCCGGCCCCATCATTGAGATCGGGCCAGGAAGCGGTGCCCTCACTCACCCGATATCCCACTTGGGGAGGGCAATAACGGCAGTTGAGGTAGACGCAAAACTAGCTGCCAAACTCACAAAAAAGACCGCCTCGGCGTCGGTCGAAGTGGTCCATGATGATTTCCTCAACTTCCCGTTACCCGCCACTCCCTGCGTCATTGTGGGAAACATTCCCTTTCACCTCACCACTGCCATTCTTCGAAAGTTGTTGCATGCGCCGGCATGGACTGCCGCTGTACTCCTCATGCAGTGGGAAGTCGCTCGCCGCCGGGCCGGGGTAGGTGCAAGCACGATGATGACAGCTCAGTGGTCCCCATGGTTCACGTTTCACCTTG
This sequence comes from Corynebacterium pilbarense, assembly GCF_026930265.1. NCBI lineage: Bacteria > Bacillati > Actinomycetota > Actinomycetes > Mycobacteriales > Corynebacteriaceae > Corynebacterium > Corynebacterium pilbarense. The sequence continues at coordinate 1,225 of NZ_JANRML010000007.1, read as the reverse complement.
GTTCCCGAGTACCAAGGTCTGCTTTCCGGCCACAGCCAAACGTTGACGGGGGGATCTTAGTGATCCGCCGGGTGGGTGACCCGAAGATCCCGATAGAGCAACGCAAAGCCTTTCAGGCGATGGTGCACACCGTTTTCACCGCCCGGGGACGCGGGATAGGGGAAATTCTCCGAAGGGCAGGGTTGTTTTCATCACGTTCAGAGACACAATCATGGTTGCGCTCGCGAGGAATCGACCCCGCAACCCTACCTCCCAGATTGCACACCAGCGACTGGATCGATCTCTTCCAGGTGACTGGTTCCTCTTCACCGCGCCATCGGCCCATTTCACAATCGGGAAGTAGTCAACGCCCTCCTCAACGGAAAAATCGAGGCCGGCGGCGGTAATCCCCCCACCACCAAAACCGAAATCCACCAGTAGTAGTGAACGACCCATGTTCGTCTACCGTGAGCCGCGTTATGGCAGTGACGTGTTCTCGTCGGGCACAGTCATAGTTCCCGGCGTTGCCAGCGACAGGGTTCTACACCCAGCAGCGGGACCGATCAAAATCACCCGCACGGGGAACGACCCTGCTGGTGGTTTCGATTTTGATGAAAGCGAGGAGACATAGCCCCTCGCCAACTCCCCGTAGCTGGCGAACATTAGCTCCTGGCGCTGGCGCTCGTTGGTGAGTTTGCGTGCCACATCGAAAGCCTTATCGACTTCCCGGTCCAAGTTGTTGTGGGCCTTGAGCAGAATTGGGTCCATCGATAACGGGTTGTAGTGCTCCGCGAGTGACCGCTGGGGGTGCCGCTCGCGTGCCCGCAGCACCAACTGTCCAGCGTCGATGATTCGCTGCTGCGCCTTCTCATCTAGTTCACACAGAGCTGGTCCGCAGTTGTAGCTCCCGATGTACTCCGAAAAACGGAAAAAATAAATAGTGGGGATACATGGCGGGATCAAGCGGTTAATGCGCCACGATTGAATATTTGCTGGAGTATCTCACGTGGTGTTGCTCCGCCGAGGACTTGTCGTGGTGTGTCGTTGAGTTCGTCTTGTACCCAGGCGACGTGCTCGGGGGTTACTTCGGCGAAGTCGGTGCCCTTTTTGTAGAACCGGCGGCGGATCTCACCGTTGGTGTTCTCGTTAGTCGGCCGCTGCCACGGCGCGTGCGGATCGCAAAAGTACACCTCGCAGCCGTCTTTGATGCGCACACGTGCGGTTTCAGCCATTTCCACGCCTTGAT